>JAFZME010000008.1 GCA_017553405.1 Bacteroidales bacterium | reverse complement strand
GCGAACACGGCCACAGAGTAGGTGGAAAGCTTGTCGGAGGTCCTGAACTTGAATTCAAGACTTCCGTCCTTGCCGGAGCGGAGGAACGGCTGGAAGGCCAGCGAGGTCGAGAAGGTCTCCCTGATGTGGACGTCAGGGGCCGGTTCGGCGGAAGAATAGGCGTCGTTGCTTGCCGCTTCCTCCCTCTCGACCATAGGCATACTGTCTTCCACCATCATTGCCGCGGAACGCTCCACCGCGACTCCGCCGACGGCCTTGGACAGCAGGCGGCGGAAGCCGCTTTCGCGGACGTCCGAGTCGTCGTAGTTGTTGCAGTTGATGTAGCCGCAGGTCGTGTCGAAAGTGAGATAGGGCACGCTGAACTGTCTGAGATAGACCTTGCTCCAGTCGTTGGTTGCAATCGCGTCGAGGGATTTGTCATAGACGGCGACGAGGGCTTCCGTCTCCGGGGCGGTCTTCATCTTGAAGGTGTATTCCGTTGCGGGCTTTGTCCTGTCCTCGAATGAGGAGAAGGAGAGTGGCAGGTCAAGGGTGTGGCGGTGGCGGCGGAATTCGTGCTCGTTGGAGAAACGGCTGCCGTCGCGGAACCAGAAGACGTTGAGCCTCACGGCGTCGGGATAGGATTCCTTATAGGGGAATGAAAGTGTCTTGAGCGAGCCCGGCTTATCTCTCTTTCCTTCCAGATAAATGGGCACCTGCTCGAGGAAAGCTCCGTTCTTGCCGGAGACGATGGCGGTGCCCCAGAGCGGCTTGCCGTCGCTGACTCCGAGGTGGACTTTCATCTGCTCTCCGTTTTCGATGATGTCGCCTTCATAGATGACGAGCCTCTTCAGGGGAGCGTCGATCTTGTCGGAATTGAGGTCTATTTTGACGAAGTCATACTCCGTCTCGGCGTCGATGGCCTCGTCCTTCTTGTTGCGGGCGTGGGCCTCAACCTTGAGAAGGAAGGCGCCGGAAGGGTATTTCGAGAGGTCGAAGCTGACGTCGTCGCCGGAATTGACCGTGCCGTAGTCAATCACTCCGCCTTCCTCGTCAAGGAGCTTGTAGGATGCCTTGAGGGGCACTTTGTTGCCGTCGGAAGAATTGACTTTGATGTTGAAGCAGGCGGTGTCCTCCAGAAGCGAGCCGACAGACCTTTCGCGGATCTTCCTCGAACGGAGGAAGGGCTTCACATTGTCTTCGTCGCTTCCGTCGAGCACTACGCTGCCGCCGGCGTTGTTCTTGAGCTGAACCGAGAGGCTGATCCTGTCGGCCACATAGACGGTGTTGTGGAAACTCTGGGTCTCGCCGGTCGCATCGGTGATGGTGACCATAGTCTCATACCATCCGGAAGCGCTGGTCGGGAACGTTACCTTGAAGGTGCCGTCCGAGGCCGGCTTGATGTCCTCAGCATAGATCTGGCTGCCCCAGCGGCTTACGACGGCCATTATCTTCGCGGAGGACAGCTTGTGGCCGGTGTAGGAGATGATGCGGCCGCTCACGGTGATCTCGTCTCCGGGGAAATAGAGTTTGTCGTTGCGGTCGAATTCGGCCGTGAATGTCGGGAGAACGAATTCATCCACCGTGAAATAGTCGGAGGCGACAGTGCTGTTGTTGTAATGAACTTCGAGACGGAACCTTCCGTTGCGGCTGCCTGTCGGGAGGGTGACCTCGCCGGCCACGCTGCCGAAGGCGTTCAGCGACATCTTCTCATCGAAAATGATATTCGACTCGGAATCCCACACGACAATTTCCGCCTTCTCTCCTTCCGGAAGGACTGCGACCTGGTCCACGAGGTTGCCTTTGAAAAGGATGGCTTTGAATTTCAGGATGTCGCCCGGATGATAGGCGCCCTGGTCCTTGTAGATGTTGCAATGGACTGAGGAGTAGCTGTCGGAGCCGCCGTAGGAATAGAAATAGCCTGCGTGGTGGCGGTCCGTGCTGTGGAGGAAGCCGTCGGAGTCGCGGTAGGAAGCCACTATCCTGTAGCTTTTTTCATTCCTGTCCCTCAGCGCTTCCCTGAAGCCCTCGGGCATAGGCGTGAAGCCGTCCACCGTGGCGCTGCCGCTGACCACCTCCTTGGTGTCGTTGAAAATGATCATATCAACCTTCCCGCAGGGCTTGCCGCTCTTCGCGTCGGCCGCATAGAAGACCGGCTTGCCGTCGTCGCGCGACTCGGCGAAGGAGAGGGAGAACTGCCTGTAGAAGCAATAGCTGGAGAGGGAGCCGCTCTCGGTGTCGAGCCTGTAGCGGCCGTCGTCGACTCTCGGAAGCTCGACGGTCTCGGTGTCGTTCACATAGAAGCTCTTCTTCTTGTTTTCGACCTTCCATTTTTTGACGTCGGCAATTTTCTTGCCCTCGGAGTCTATGGAATAGAGCTTGACATCCGCTTTGTCCACGTTCATAAAGGTGACGACAATCTTGCCGTCCTTCACGTCGGCCTCAACATTTTTCTCCGTGAGAGTCTCGATGAGATTCTTCGCTCCGACACATCCGGATGCAATCTTTTTTTCATCTCCGGAAAGGGCACCACGCTCCTTCTCGAACCCCAGGCACTCTTCATAGAGGGCCTTGTACTGCTCGGAAGTGCCCTTGTTCATATCGAGTGTCCTCTTTTTAATATTAAGGAGCTCCTGGCGGGGCCAGAAGGAGACGGCTTTGCCCTGATATTTCTCCACCAGCTTCTCCATCAGGGGCTTGCTGTAGAAATCGATGCGGGCGTTGGCCGCGTAGTATTCCAGATAGGCCTTGCCGGGGTAGCGGTCGCCGAGGTGATCTGAAAGTGCGGCGTAGACCTCGTCGCTCTGAGGGTTGTCGTGGTTGAGGTTGCGCATACGCACGAGCCTCCACAGGGTGTACTCATAGTCGCTTTCCACGAAATCGTCGAGAACTCCACCCATCATCGAGGCGATGCCGTCGTGGAAGTACTTGTTGGTCGAGGCGAGAAGCCTGTCCTTCTCTTTATTGACGTAGGCGAATGCCGACTGGGAGGAGGACCCGCCCTTGGCTATCATCCAGGTGAAGGTCACGATGGGCTCGTCGTAGGCCTCGATCTCCTTGCGGAGCGCGGAGTTGAGGCTGTCCCTGTCCTTCCAGTTGACGGACGAGAGCGTCTCTGCGTACTTGACCGCGGCGTCGTAGAAATCGGCGTGGTAGCGCTTTGCGGAGGCTTCCTTTTTGATTTTGTCCAGCACTGCGGCCGCGCTCTTTGGCTTGTCGGCCTTCTGCTCTTTATAAAACTCGTCCCAGAGACTGGAAAGGACGTGGGCGGCGGCGCCCGGATCGTTGTCGTTCATCGGAATAAAAGCGTTTAGCGCTACGGCGGCGGCCCCCGTCAGGATGGCGGCTGCAGTCACGGCGATTATAATGGTGAGTCTTTTCATTTTGAGAGGACCTTTAATTTCTGGATTGGAATATGGTTATGGCTTCAGCCACCACGAAGGCGCTGCCGCCGATATAGACACAGACAGGGGCTCCGGGAGCTGCGGAAGCGCTTCTGGAAAGGCTTTCGGAAAGCTTGCCGGCAAGGGAGAGAGCCATCCGGACCGCATCGCGGACTGAATCGGCCGTGTAGGCCCTTGAGGGCCCCGACCGGCGGGAGACCTTCCACCTGGCGAGGATCTCGCCTGCGGGAAGGGCCCTCTCTGTCGAAGGGGAGGCGAAGACGTAGGTCGCATCTTCCGGCATCAGCGGAAGGATGGAGTCGAAATCCTTGTCGGCCATTATGCCGAACACTATCACGAGGGCGCTGCACGCCCCTTCGTCCAGCATAGCGCGAAGGCGCGCGAAGTTGTGGGAAAGGGCGGCCGGGTTGTGGCCGATGTCGGCTATGACGAGCGGGTGCTCGCAGAGAGTCTCCCAGCGGCCGTGGAGTGAAGTCCTGGCCGCGGTTTTCTTGAGGGCTTCCACGACTTTCTTTTCATCGGAAAGGCCTTCAAATCCCTGCTTGCCGCGGAGAATGTCGATGGCGGAGAGCGCCGTGCGCAGGTTGCTCTCCACGCAGGGGCCCTGGAGGTCGGCTTCGCGGAGAATCTCCGCGCTTCGGAACCGGAGCGACGGCTCGGCCGCGTCGGCGAAGCTCAGCGGGCAGAGGCCGTCGGCTTTCGCCCTGAAGACAGGGGAGACCTCAGGATCCGACTCGCCTGCGAGGGCGGGGACTCCTTTTTTGAATATGCCGGCCTTCTCGGCGGCGATTGCGGCCTTGGTGCCGCCAAGGTAGCGGCAGTGGTCGAGGCCGATGGAAGTGACGATGGAGAGCTCCGGAGTGATGACGTTGGTGGAGTCGAGGCGGCCTCCGAGGCCGGTCTCTATGACGGCGACATCGACGCCGCTGTCGGCAAACCACGCGAAGGCGAGGCCGGTCGTGATCTCAAAGAAGGAGAGATTGTGCTCTATGAACCAGGGCTTCCACTTGAGGAGGAATCCATAGACATACTCTTTCGGGATGAGCCCCTGCCCTATGATGCTTGCCCTTTCCCTGAAATCCACAAGGTGGGGGGAGGTGTAGAGCCCCGTCTTGAGGCCGCAGGCAGAGAGAGCCGAAGCAATCATCGAGGCGACGGTGCCTTTGCCGTTGGTCCCCGCCACGTGGACGGAGCGCCACTTGCGCTCGGGGCGCCCCAGGGCGTCGCAGAAGGCTTCCATACCTTCGAGGCCGGGCTTGTAGGCCTTGTCGAAGGCTGAATTCTGCACCGAAGGAAATCTTTTATAGATCTCCTCCAGCAGTGAATTGTATGCCGCGGCGCTGTCCTTCACTCCAAAAAATTTTGCTCCAGTCCACAAATTTACCTACATTTACAATGTTTTTCAAGATATGGAGAAAAAAAGTTCAGCATTTTCCTCCCGTTTCATCATCGACGGCGTCCCGCAGGGACCGACGCCGGCCGATATGCTCCTCCCTCTGGAAGGTTTGAAGCCATCCGCGGAGTCTCCCGACGAGGTCATTGACGAAAGCACCGATCTCGCCCCGAGCGCCTACAAGTTCAACGCTGCCCGCATAGACGAGTATCTGGCAGAAGTCAACGCCGTCAAGGACGGCCGGTCTATGCCTGTCCAGTTCACGGATTCGCTGACCAAAGGACGCATCGCCGCGGCTCTCATCGACACCATCTGGCGGACCGGAGAGTCCGGCCTTGAGGATCTCTCGCTCTTTCTGTCCTGGAAATGGGACGAGTCGCCCGTCGGCAATATGGCGGCCCTTTACCGCAGCGTCGAGGCGGCCGCCGAATATATCGACGCCCTCGGGCTTCCCGTCTCCGGCCACGAATATGCTGCGGAAGAAGGCGGATGCCGCTTCTCGGCTCGGGTTTCAGGGGCCCCGGACGGGAGAAGATGCCCGCCCAAAGCCTTCGCGGCGCCTTCGGACTGGGTGATCTACGTTCCTTTCGACACCTGCGAATTCCGCCTTGGCGGCTCGCGGCTCTCCGAGGCGGTCAATGCCCGCTCGAGCGTCGCTCCGGACATCTCCGACACATCCTATTTCACCGACTGCTATGAGCTCGTCCGCGAGCTTGTGTCCGACGGCATAGTCCGTTCGGGAGTGACCGTCTATGAAGGCGGTCTGATGAAGGCTCTGTCCGACCTTCTTCCCGCCGGCTGCGGCATCAGCGCGGACATCACCGGCATAATGAGGGCCTACGACGAATTCCCGGTCAGGGTTCTTTTCTCCGAGACTCCGGGCGTCATCCTGACATTCCGCGACTCCGATTTCGACTACATCGACGCCGAATTCATCCTTCAGGATGTCGCCTATTATCCTTTGGGCCACATCACCCCGGACCGGGACGGTATGTCCGTCATTACGCTTTCCCAGCAGCCCCTTTCCGGCATCCTCAGCTCCATTCTCGACCACCACGCCATCGAAGGCGAAGACTAACCACATAAATGGCAAAGAATTATTATAAAAAAGGTTCCGGTAAGCCGAAGATATTCGTACTGGACACCAATGTCATCCTCCACGACCACCAGGCAATCCGCCATTTCAAGGACAATGACCTGGTCATCCCGATAGCCGTTGTCGAAGAGCTCGACAAGTTCAAAAAGGGCAACGACACCCTTGCCTACAACGCCAGAGGCTTTATGCGGGAGATCAACGCCCTGACCGACAGGCGTGAATTCGGCCCCGAAGGCATCCCCCTCGGCGAGGGTCTCGGCACCATCCGCATCGTCCCCAATCATCCCTTCCCGGAGGAGCTGCGCGATATGTTCGCCGACGACATACAGGACCACCGCATCCTCGCGACCGCGATGTGGGTGCGCGCCTCCAATCCCGACCGCTTCACGGCCCTGGTCTCAATGGACATCAACCTCCGCCTCAAGGCGAAGGCCGCCGGGATGCCGGCCCAGGACTACCTCACCGACAAGGTAGAGGAAAACGTCATCATCGACAGCCAGAAGGAGGTCGTCACCGTCGACGATGTGCGCGACGAGATTGTCCAGACTCTCACCTACGGTCAGGACAATTCCGTCTCGTGGGAAGCCGTGACCGAAAGGGAGCCGCGTCCCAACACTCTCTTCCGCTTCAAGGGCTCCGACGGCACCGTCTGCGCCCGTTATGATTCGTTGAAGAAGGTGATCAGGCTGGTCCGCACTCGGGAAGCCTATGGCATCAAGCCCCGCAACGAAGAGCAGAAATTCGCCCTCGACGCCTGCCTCAACCCTAAAATTCCGCTCGTCTCCCTCACCGGAGGCGCCGGCACGGGCAAGACTCTCATCGCCCTCGCCGCCGCCCTCGAGCAGGAGAAAGATTTCGACCAGATCATCCTCACGAGGCCCACGGTCGTCCTCGGCGGGCAGGACATCGGCTTCCTCCCCGGCGACCAGAAGAGCAAGATGTCGCCCTACGTCCAGCCCCTTATGGACAACCTCGACGTCATCCGCCGCTGCTTCCGTCCCGGCAGCAAGCAGGCGATCAAGATCGACGAGATGCTCCGCTCCGAAAAGCTTCTCATATCCCCCCTGGCCTACATCCGCGGCCGCTCGCTCGGCAAGGTCTTTATGATAGTCGACGAGGCGCAGAACCTCACTCCCCACGAGGTCAAGACCATCATCACCCGTGCCGGCGAAGGCACCAAGATGGTCTTCACTGGCGATATCTTCCAGATCGACCAGCCCTACCTTGACCAGTGGTCCAACGGCCTCAGCCATCTCGGCGAGAAAATGTCCGGCCAGCGCCTCTTCCAGCACGTCTTCCTCCGCAAGGGCGAGAGGAGCGAGCTCTCCGACCTGGCAGCCAATTTGCTTTAGCCGCGTCCCGCAAGTTTTATTCGGTTTTTGCGGGACACTTAAAATATCTTTTCTTAAATTTGCACTCGTAATCAAGCATTTTGAATTATGAAGAAACTTTTCTGCCTTTCTCTTGCAGCGCTGGTGCTGCTCTGCGTTTCCTGCAAGAAAGACGACAAGCCCGGCAATAGCGGGGACTCCGCCAAGTATGGCGTTGACGGCGTCACTCCGCTGCCGGAGGCGGTGGATCTCGGTACTGTCGTGAACGGAAAAACGGTTCTTTGGGCCTCGTTCAACCTGGGGGCGAGCAAGCCTGAAGAGTACGGCGACTACTACGCCTGGGGCGAGACAATCACTTATTACAGCAGTCTTGATCCGCTGGCGTGGGCAAAACGCAACGAGACGGACGAGAAAGTACTTCATTACGACTGGGACTCCTATCTCTATGCGAACGGCGCATACAACAAACTCACCAAGTATTGCTCGAAGGGACTTGAGAAGAATTATTGGGACAATACGGCCAAGCCCGAGGGCCCGGATGGAGAAGTGAAACTCCTGCCCACCGACGATGTCGCCCACGTGAAGCTCGGCGGCAAATGGAGGATGCCTACGCTTGACGACATCGATGCGCTCCTTGCCCTCAAGACTAACGATGATTACACCTGGGACAAGTGGGCACTTGCCACCGACGAGAACGGGGATGAAGTCAAGGATGCCTGGGGGAACGTCGTACGCGGCATCCGCATCACACGCAAATCCACTGGCGCCACGCTGTTCCTTCCCGCCGCTGGCCGCCGGCGCGTCACCAGTCTCTACAATGCCGGCTCCGACGGCTACTACTGGTCCTCTTCCCTCGATACGGGCTACCCGAGCGACGCGTGGTACGTCTACTTCAATTCCGGCGATGTTAGCAGGGTCGGCGCCAACCGTTACGGCGGGCAATCGGTCCGTCCCGTCTCAGAATAAGAGCCTGTGCGGAAGGAGGGCTGCAAGGCCGTCGATTTTTGACACAGTGATAAACGTTCAAACTAAAGGATGTGCCTTGGCAGCATTGTTAAACGTCCCGCAAGTTTTGTTTAATATTTGCGGGACATTTCATAGAAATAATGTGTACCATTTTGGTACTTGTTAAAAAATCATTATTTTTGCAGGTGTAAATAATGTCACTATGGTCGTAGTCAGCAGCAGAGAATTCAGGGCGAATCAGAGGAAGTATTTCACTCTGGCCCGTTCGAATGATGTCGTGATCACCTCAAGGACTCACGGCAGCTACCGCCTTGTGCCCGTCTCATTAGATGATTCCCTGATTGACGCAGCCGCTCTGGATGCGAAAATCCGTCGGGGGATTGCCGAGTATGAGCAGGGCAAGGCTAATTGGATTAGAGAGGGTGAAAGCACGGATGGCTTCCTCGCAAGGATGCTGGAGGATAAATAATGATTTTCTCTATTGTTTTCTCAGAAGACGCAAAGAAAGACCTTAAAGAGCTGAACAAGAAAGCTCCACTTGCAATTCCCAAACTTTCAAAGCTTCTCGATGAGCTTCGAGAACACCCTCGCACAGGCACGGGCCAGATAGAACAACTAAAGGGCTATGACGGTAACGTCTATTCACGTCGTATTACACAGAAACACCGAATCGTCTATCGTATTTACGATGATGTCGGAGAGATTCTGGTATTGTCTACATTCGGCCACTATCGATAATCTTGCTTTGTTTTGGAGAGGACTCAAGGGGTGAGACCCCTCCTTTTGTGAATCAAAGTATTTGATTATTTTTAATATTGATGGGAAACTTGTCCTTTTTCATTCTGCGAGCGATAATCAGGAACTGATTGCCGGATTGAAAAACAATTTGGCAAGATTGAAAGAAGAAGGGTTGATTCCCGATATCCTTGTGACCTCATACAGGAGATTTGATGACCCTAATTCTGAGTTTATGTTAGAGGCTCTGGGATTGCATCGTGAAGGGAATCTGATTTTTGATAAAGAAGGAGAGGAGGTTTTTCAGATACCTTTACTCCGCGTCCGGCATGAAAGGAAATATGAGAAAGAGGTCAGGGCTTGGTACAATGAATTAACGTCAAAAGTTCTTCAGACGATACTCAAACAGTATCTTCAAATCTAAAGGGTGTGCCCGGTGGTGCTTCAATTGACACCACCGGATACGAAAATGCTGGAAAAATGTGCCTGGTGGTGCTTGTCTTGACACCACCGGGCGCATTAACCCTCTTTTGTAATATTTATATAAAATTCGTATATTCGCACGCCAAAATTTCGAAAGCTAAATATTTAAATCATATGGAAAACAAGAAAAGAGTCTATCGTTTCGGCGGAAAGACCGCTGAAGGCAATGGAAAGATGAGGGAACTTCTTGGCGGAAAGGGTGCAAACCTCGCCGAGATGAGTCTCCTCGGGATGCCGGTTCCCGCCGGTTTCACAATCACGACCGAGTGCTGCACCGAGTACTACACCCTCGGCGGCGGCTACACCCCGCAGCTCAAGAACGACGTGGCGGAAGCCCTCAAGGCCACCGAGGCCATTATGGGCAAGAAATTCGGCGACCCGAAGGATCCGCTCCTTGTCAGCTGCCGTTCCGGTGCGCGTTCCTCGATGCCCGGTATGATGGACACCATCCTCAACATCGGTCTCTGCTCGGCGACCATCCCCGGTATGATAGAAAAGACCGGCAACCCCCGTTTCGTCTATGACGCCTACCGCCGTCTCATTATGATGTATTCCGACGTCGTGATGGAGAAGGCCGAGGGCATCGAACCGGCCGACGGTCAGGGCATCCGCCAGCAGCTCGACAGGATGATGCAGGACCTCAAGGACAAGAAAGGCTACAAGAGCGACACCGAGATCAGCGCCGAAGAGCTCCGCGACCTCGCGGAAGCCTTCAAGGTCCGCATCAAGGAAGTCCTCGGAGTCGAGTTCCCCGACAGCGCCGAGGCGCAGCTCTGGGGCTCCATCGGCGGCGTCTTCAAGTCCTGGAACGGCAAGAGGGCCATCCGCTATCGCCAGATTGAGCACATTCCCGACGACTGGGGCACGGCAGTCAACGTCCAGTCGATGGTCTTCGGCAATATGGGTGAGACTTCCGCAACCGGTGTCGCCTTCTCCCGCAACCCTGCCAACGGCGACAACAAGTTCTACGGCGAGTGGCTCATCAACGCCCAGGGCGAAGACGTGGTAGCCGGTATCCGTACCCCCAACCCCCTCAACGAGGCCACCAAGAGCGAGAAGAACAAGAACCTCGCTTCCCTCGAGACCGCAATGCCCGAGGTCTACAAGGAGCTCGACGGCATCCGCTGCCGCCTGGAAGACCACTTCCGCGATATGCAGGACATCGAGTTCACCATCCAGGAGGGCCACCTCTGGATGCTCCAGTGCCGTATCGGCAAGCGCACCGGCCTCGCCGCCCTGCAGATGGCCTGCGATATGCTCGACGAAGGTATGATCGATGAGAAGACCGCCATCAGCCGCGTCTCTCCCGCCCAGCTCGACGAAGTTCTCCACCCGATACTCGATCCCGCTTCCGAAAAGAAGAGCGTCTCGGTCGCCCAGGGCCTTCCCGCTTCTCCGGGCGGCGCCGTCGGCCAGATTGTCCTGACCAGCGAAGACGCCATCGCCTGTATGAAGGCCGGCAAGAAGTGCATCCTCGTCCGTGAGGAGACCTCCCCGGAGGACATCGACGGTATGCACGCTTCCGTAGGTATCCTGACCGAGCGTGGCGGTATGACCTCCCACGCCGCCCTCGTGGCCCGTGGCTGGGGCAAGTGCTGCATCGTCGGCTGCGATTCCCTCAAGATCAACTTCAAGGATGAGACCATCTCCTTCGCCGGCTGCGACAAGGTCTTCAAGAAAGGCGACGTGATCAGCCTCAACGGCGCCAAGGGCCTCGTCTACGAAGGTGCCATCGCCACGATGGACGCCACCGAGAACCCTCTCTTCACCAAGTTTATGGGTCTTTGCGACAAATACCGCAAGCTCGGTGTCCGCACCAACGCCGACACCCCGGAGGATGCCGCCCGCGCCCTCAAGTTCGGCGCCGAAGGCATCGGCCTGTTCCGTATTGAGCATATGTTCTACGGCAAGAACTCCGAGACTCCGCTTTCCAAGCTCCGCAAGATGATCCTCTGCGATACCGACGAGGAGCGCAAGGCCGCCCTCGCCGAGCTCGAGCCTTATATGAAGGCCGCCGTCAAGGAGACTCTCCGCGTTATGGACGGCAAGCCGGTCGTGTTCCGTCTGCTTGACCCGCCGCTCCACGAGTTCGTCCCTAAGAGCGAGGACAAGAAGGAAGAGATTGCAAAGGATCTCGGTGTCTCCGTCAAGGAGATCGAGAAGAGGGGAGAGTCCCTCCACGAGGTCAACCCTATGATGGGCCACCGCGGCGTCCGTCTCCACGTGAGCTTCCCGCTCATCGCCGAGACCCAGTACAGGGCCATCTTCACGGCCACCGCCGAGCTCCAGAAGGAAGGTCTCCATCCTCACCCGGAGATTATGATCCCCGTCACCATCTCCGCCCGTGAGCTCAGCTTCCAGAAAGCCATCTGCGAGAAGATCAAGGCAGAAGTCCAGGCCCAGCAGGGCACCCTCATCGACTACCAGTTCGGCACTATGATCGAGATCCCGCGTGCCGCCCTTACCGCCGACCGTATGGCCCGCGAAGCCCAGTTCTTCTCCTTCGGCACCAACGACCTCACCCAGATGACCTTCGGCTTCAGCCGTGACGATATCGGTACCTTTATGGGTGACTACCTGGGCAACAAGATTCTGGACAGCGATCCGTTCCAGACCATCGACGTCAAGGCCGTTGGCCAGCTCGTCAAACTCGGCGTGGACAAGGGTCGCAG
>JAFZME010000082.1 GCA_017553405.1 Bacteroidales bacterium | reverse complement strand
GTGGCATCCTTCGTAGAAGCGACGGCGGCGCCTGCCTCCTCGGCTTCTGCGAGCGCACGGGCCTCGGCCTCGAACTCGGCCATCTCCTCGCGGACTTTGGCCCAGACGTCGGAGCGGTCTTCCCAGTCGAAGCCGACGTCGCGGACCTTGCGCTGGATCTGCATCGCCTTGAGGACGGAAGGGGCCGACTCGGGCACGCCGTCGAGGATGTGCTTGCCGGCGCGCTCCTTGAGTTTGCGGAGCTCCCAGTGCTCGGAGACGGACCGGGCGTCGGCTTCCTTCTCGCCGGAGAAGACGTGAGGATGGCGGAAGACCATCTTCTCGCACTCGCGGGAGGCGATGTCGGCGATGTCGTAGAGGCCGTTCTCCTCGGCGATTTTGGCGTAAAAGACTATATGGAGGAGCAGGTCGCCAAGCTCTTTCTCAATGTCGGAGTCCTTATGCGAAAGGACGGCGTCGGAGAGCTCGAACACTTCTTCGAGGGTGAGCTGACGGAGCGAGTCCTGCGTCTGGGCGCCGTTCCAGGGGCATTCTGCGCGGAGCCTGTCCATTATGTCGAGAAGCCTTCCTACGGCTTCGAGTTTTTCTTCACGGGTGTGCATATTCCGGTAGTCTTTCCTGATATCGCCGCAAAGATAGAAAAATCGCGAATTTTTGTGTAGATTTGCCCGAAATTTCAAATCCGGATATGAAAAAATCACTTCCTGAATGCAGGATACTTTTTGATGTCGGAGGCACCTTCCTCAAGAGCAGCCTCGGCATCCGCGGTATGGGCCCCATAGAAGACACTTTCGCCTCGGTTCCTATGCCTTCCGCCGGCAGCGCGGCAGAGATTATCGATTCCATCCGCGAATCGCTGCGGATCCAGACGGAGAATGCCGCACGGCTCGGTATGAAAGTCACCGACCTCGCGGCCGATGTCCCAGGTCCGTTCGACTACGCCTCCGGCCGTTTCCTTATGAAACATAAGTTCGCGACGGTCTACGGGATGAGTTTCTACGACATCCTGGGCGACGACCTTCAGATGACGTTTATGCACGACGTCAACTGCGCCCTTCTCGGCCATATAGTCTCCGACCCGGCCCTCAGGATCGGCAATGTCGCCCTCGTCACCCTCGGAACCGGTCTCGGTTTCGCCTATGCCACCGGCGGCAAGATAGCAAAGACTCCGGAAGGCGCCCCTGCCGAGAGCCTCTGGAACCAGCCCTATCGCGACGGCATCCTTGAGGATTTCGTCTCAAGAAGAGGCATAATAGCGGCCTACGGCGGCAGCGAGGGGATCGACGTCAAGGAGATTTCCGAGAGGGCCCGCAAGGGCGACACCGCGGCCAGCGCGGCTTTCGAGTCCGCCGGCAAGTGCTTCGCCGAAGGCGCCGCTCCGCTTCTTAAGAAGCTCGGCATAGGCCATCTTGTGTTCGCCGGCCAGATTTCCCGTTCCTTCGACCTCATCCGTCCCGGTATAGGAGATGCGCTCCAGTGTGAAATTTCCGTTTCGCCCGACATTCAGGGCGCTGTCTTCAAAGGGTTAGCGTTTATTTGATAATGAGAAATTTTGTCTCCGCCGACGAGGCGGTAAAGATAGTCAGGAGTGGAGACCATATCCACCTTTCAAGTGTTGCGAGCGTCCCCCACGCGCTTATTGCGGCTCTCGTCAGGAGGGCCGACGCAGGCGAGGTGGACGACCTCCATTTCCACCATTTCCACACCGAAGGACCGGCCCCCTACAGCGAGGAGCGCTATGCCGGAATTTTCTTCGATCAGGGCTTTTTCGTAGGTCCCAATGTCAGGGCGAATGTGAATGCTGGCTGGGCCGACTACCTTCCGGTCCACCTGGGAGAGTCGCAGAAGCTCTACCGCAGCGGCGCGCTTCCCTGCGACGTGGCTATGGTCCAGGTGTCGCTTCCGGATGAGAACGGGATGGTCTCGCTTGGCACGTCCGTCGACTGTTCAATCGCTGCCGTCGAGTCCGCCAAACACGCTATTGCAGTCGTCAATCCCAATGTCCCTTTCGCTTACGGCGATCTTATCAGCATAGATTCATTCGAATATCTGGTCAAGGACGATACTCCGCTGGTCACGGCAGCTTTTGCGGAGCCGACTCCCGTTGAGAGGCAGATTGGCCGCAACTGCGCCGAACTTGTCCCCGACGGGGCCTGCATCCAGATGGGCATAGGCGCCCTTCCGAACGCCCTCGCCGCCTGCCTTGAGGACCACCGCGACCTCGGTCTCCACACCGAGATGTTCGCCGACGGCATCCTCCGCCTGATTCGCAAAGGCGTCATCAACGGCGCCCGCAAGAAGGTCGACCGCGGCAAGGTCGTCGCCTCCTTCCTGCTGGGTTCCAACGACGTCTACAGTTTCATAGACCATAACCCCGACGTCCTGATGAAGGACATCAAATACACCAACGACCCCTGGGTTATCGCCTCCAATCCCGGAATGATAGCCATCAATTCCGCCACGGAGGTAGACCTCACCGGCCAGATCAGCGCCGACTCCATCGGCACGCGCATCTTCTCCGGCACCGGCGGCCAGCTCGACTTCGTCCGCGGCGCCACAATGTCCGAGGGCGGCAAGTCGGTCACGGCTTTCGCCTCGCGCACCAACAAGGGGCAGAGCAAGATCGTCGATATGCTCAACCCCGGCGCGGGCGTCGTCACCCCGCGTTCCGACGCCCACTGGATCGTCACCGAGTATGGCGCCGTCGACCTCTACGGCAAGTCCCTCCAGGAGAGGGCCCGCCTCCTCATCTCCATCGCCCACCCCGACGACCGTGAAAGGCTCGAGCAATCCGCCTACAACCGCTTCGGCCGCCATTTCTTATATGTGAAATAAAATACGAAATGACAGATCGGGAAATATCCGTAATGGGGATTATAAACCTCAACGGAGACTCCTTTTTCAGGGGGAGTCGCGTGATGGTGCCGGAGCTTGTGGCGGAGAGAGTAGGGAAGATGGTCGAGGAAGGGGCGGCGATGGTGGATTTCGGAGCTGTCTCGACCAGGCCGGGAGCGGCGCCCGTTTCTCTTGAGGAGGAATGGGAACGGCTTGAGAGGCCTCTGAAGCTGGTCCGGCAGGGTTTTCCGTCCTTGAGCATTTCGGTGGATACGTTCCGTTCGGAAATAGTGCGCAGATGTCTTTCTGTTGCGGGGCGTATTATTGTCAATGACATATCCGCGGGGGAGGATGATCCGGGGATGCTGCCGCTGGTCGTGGCTGAGAATCTGACCTATGTCGCTATGCACAAGAGGGGAGATCCGGGGACGATGCAGGATCTCACTGACTATCCCGAAGGGATTGTCGAAGCCGTGCTGGCTTATTTCGACAATTTTGCCGAGAGGGCATCCGGGGTGTCCGACTGGATACTCGACCCGGGATTCGGCTTCGCCAAGACCGTGAGCCAGAATTACGCCCTGCTTGACGGCCTCTCCAATTTCCGCCGCTTCGGCCGGAAAATCCTTGTGGGAGTGTCGCGTAAGAGTATGATTTACAGCCCGTTGGGTATTACGCCCGACGAGGCGCTGGCGCCCACTCAGGTCGTCCACCTGAAGGCGCTTCAGGAAGGCGCCGACATCCTGCGCGTCCACGACGTGGCCGAGGCCGTCCGGACTGTAAAACTATATCGGGAGATGCTGTAGGCGCCTCCGCACTCAGAGTTCTTCAAGGAACCGCTCCGCCCGCTCGAGCGTGTCGATTTTTCCTATGTCAAGAATCTTGAAATCCTCCGGGATGAAACCCCGGACGGGATACTTGGCGCACATCCGCAGGTAGGCGTCGATGATTGAAAAGCGCCCTTCGAATCCGTATTCTTCAAATACGGAGAATATCCTTCCCGAAAGCATATGGATGCCGGAAAATGCCAGGCGGCGGTACTTCGCCGGGTCGATCTCGCCGTAGGGGGAGCGGACCTCGCCCGTGCGCTCGTCCACCCACCCGACAAGCCTCAGGGCTTCGTC
>JAFZME010000081.1 GCA_017553405.1 Bacteroidales bacterium | reverse complement strand
GGGAACGGCGATGTAGCCGCCCCAGCCGTGCTCGCCGGCCGGATCGCCATCCCAGAGGGAGGTCTTGTCGGCAGTGCCGTGGAGTTCGAGGAACGGAACGGGCCGCAGGGGCTTACGGGTGTCATAAATCCATTTCATCGTCAGGCCTGCAACTGAGGCGATGGCCGCGAAGGTCCTGTCGCCGGAATATGCCTGCAGGTAGCACATCTCGCCGCCGTTGGACATCCCTGACAGGAAAACATTCTTGGCGTTGAATCCGTGCTTTTTGACAAGCGCTTTAGCGAGGAAGCGTATATACGCGATGTCGTCCGACTTGAGGTCGGCCTGGGAGGGATATCCCACATTCCATCCCGTCTTGCCGACGGAATTCGCCTCGCCTTGCGGATAGCACAGGGCGAAACCCTCTTCTGCCGCCACCTCCATCATCTCCGGCCGGTAGCCCTTAGCCTTGCCGCCATAGCCGTGAAGGACCATCACCAGCGGGCATTTCTCGCCGGCCGAGGAGGGGATATACAGGTAATACGTGTGGTCGTGCCCCTTGTAGCGGATGGTGCACTCCGCCGCTTCCTGGGCACGGGAAACAGCCCAGGCGAGCAGCAGCATAAGTACGGAAACGAATTTTCTCATATCGCAAAAATAACGAATATTCAATCCATTTGCCTTTCCTTTATCGCTCGGTTCAGAATATAGGATAACTTGGCGGCCCCATATTCGTTCAGGTGATCTGAGTCATAGAAATCATCTTCCGTAAAGCGAGGGTCTGCCAACATATCGAGGTAGTATACGTTATCGTATTCTTCCTTCAGCGAGAGGCAGAACGATATCGCTTTTGAGAGCTGGTCTTCCTTCAGGTTCTCCCTGTAAGTGATATATGCCGGCATAGTTATCAGAAGGACATCGGCGTGTTTCTCTCTGCATTTCTCAATCATTCTCCGCACTCTTAAGAGATTGGCCTGATATAAATTGGTGTCCGGATTATCACGGGTGTGTCTCTCTGCGGCTAAAATGCCGGTATCTTTCCAGTTATCACTCCTGTTCTCTTTGTTGTATCTTGTCCCTCTGCCCAATTCAGTTACGTATAGATTGTTGGACTTTCCTAGAATTTCACGCAGTGCGGTTCGCGGCCGGAGACCGGAATATATCTCCAGATTGTATTGAGGATCAAACCAGCTGGTCGGATAGTGATAGTAGAGGTGGTATCTCCTTACGCGCCAGGCCTCCAATCCGTCTTCCAGCCGGCTCCAGGGAGAGAAATAGGAAATAGGAAGAATCAGGCATTTCAGAGAATCCATCCGGTCAACGAATGAATTGAAAATGAATTCATCGTAATGGAGGTCCTGCGAGACGTGAGCCGCGTTGAAAGTAAGGTCGTCGAATTGATCGGGCTCTATACCCTGATAGCCGTGCGATGAGCCCAGTGATAGAATCTTGACCCGGGAAGCGTGTTCTGAAAGCCAGCGGTATTTGTACTTATAGTCATTGTCCGCGGTCCTGTGGCCGGTCTCGCATAAAACGACGAATACCAGGACCGGCAACAACAGAAGAGATGTCTTTATAAGAAATCGCCGCATATCAGAACTGGAAATATATGAAGGTCTGTTGAGTGCCGAAATTCATCAATATAATGAAAATCAGTACATAGTAGATTGTTGTCCGTATCCAGGGAGACGGGATGGAAGAGATGCTGAATGCATAGATCTTCTGCCTGGAAAGCCATTCTATGACCAGCATAGCAAGGATTGCAATGGAAGTCTTCCATATGTCCGCCTGGATGAAAAACTTATAGCAGGCGCTCAAGGTCTCCCAGCTCCACATCCCGCAGAAATACTCCCACGCTTGCCCAATGCTCTCTGCCCTGAAAATTATCCAGCCTATGACGACAAGGATGAAGGTCAGCAGCATCTGCCCAAACTCCTTCAGGTTTGGCAGCAGGCGGCCTTCCGCCACGGTGTCCCGGTATTTACGGTTCTTGCCTAAGAGGATGAGCGGTAAAAAAAGGATGGCGTGATATGCTCCCCAGGCGATGAACGTCCAGTTTGCTCCGTGCCAGAATCCGCTCAGCAGGAAGATGGTGAACGTGTTGCGGACAATCTTTGCTTTCGAGCAGCGGCTCCCGCCCATAGGAATATAAACATAGTCACGGAACCAGGTCGTCAGGGAAATGTGCCAGCGGCGCCAGAACTCTGCTATGTCCCTGCTGAAATACGGCACGTTGAAATTTCTCATCAACTTGATGCCGAACAGTTTCGCCGTTCCGATGGCTATGTCGGAGTATCCGGAGAAATCTCCGTATATCTGGAAAGCGAAAAAGACGGCAGCCAGCAATAATGTGCTTCCGCTCTGCGTCTGGTGTGAAGAGAACACCTGATCCACAAACACCGCACAGCTGTCTGCCACTACCATTTTTTTGAATAGTCCCCACAGAATCTGGCGCAACCCGTCCACGCCGGTTTCATAGTCAAATGTACGGGGTTTGGCAAACTGTGGGAGCAGATTGGTGGCCCGTTCAATTGGGCCGGCCACAAGTTGGGGGAAGAAACTAACGTACGCGAAGAACTGAATGATATCCTGCGTCGGTTCCATTTTCCCCCGGTAGACATCAATGCTGTAGCTCAGCGCCTGAAAGGTGTAGAAACTGATGCCCACAGGAAGAATAACCTTTAGCAGAATGCCGTCGGTCTTCCCTCCCAGGAACAGGTCCGCGAAAGATGTCGCAAAGAAGTCGTAGTACTTGAAAACCCCAAGGATGAGCAGGTTTAAGACGATGTTGATCACATTGATGCTCTTCGCCTTCCGTGGATTCGCGTGAAATTTGGCAATTAGAAGGCCGCTGACGTAACTGCATAGAGAAGTAAATGCAATCAGAAGCAGAAAACGCCAGTCCCACCACCCGTAGAACACATAACTCACAACAACCACAAAGAGATTCTGCAGGCGGAGGTTGCGGTTGAAAACGAACCAGTAAAGCAGAAACACTACCGGAAGGAAGACGGCGAATTCAATGGAATTGAAAAGCATATGACAGTCATCTCACGCTGCAAAAATAAAGAATATTCCCGATTTATGGCACCGGTCTTTTCCGTCACGGTCTGCTTATCGTGAGATAGAGATGGAAGACCACCTCCATAAGGTCCTCGAAGGACAGGGCTTTGATGTCGTCGACGGTGAACGGTTCGGGTGTATTGACTAAGAAGCCGCAGAAAGACGAGCCCCTCGAGAAGTCCTCCAGGCTGAATCCCGGGATGGATGTCACCTTCCTGCTGAGCCTTTTTTCCGCGCGGGTAAGCTTCTGCCTCGCCGATTCTTCAGAGATGCCGAATCTCGCGGCGACAAGCGCGGCGGCAGCCTTGCGGCACTTGCCGTACTTGCGGAATGCTTCGGCATACTCCTGCTTCTCTTTTTCGGACATAAGGCTCCGGAGCCCGAAGTCGACCGCGAGCATCCAGCGTTCTTCCGGATGGAGGTTGTCAATCGTATCAATCACGGTTTTCAGGGCCTTGCTCCTGTAGTCTTTGCTTTCCCGGTACATCATAGATTTCTGGGGATCAAACGAGCAGACGTCCTCGTCGTCGGGCTCTTCATTTCCCAGCTGCCGTGCAAGTTCTTCCGGCATTTCCTTGCCCTTTTCTTTATCGATGGTCTTATGAAGCATTTTCTTGCATCGGAATGCGAAGAAAGTCTTGAATGAACCCTTGGTCTCGTCATATTTGTCCAGGGTTTCCATCGTGTATGATATGGCATCGTTGACGGCAGTCTCCAGCAGGTCGTCAAATGACATACGGATTGCACTCCCTGCCCCGGTTCCCTTCAGGCTGGATCGCATAAAATTCTTTCCGTATGCGATGAAGGGCTCGATGCCGTGTCCGGGGACACCGTTCCATCCTTTGATGAATTCGTCTTTTGAAAGATTCGTATACATATTATATTGGAATTTAATTGTTTAACTTGCGATACACCAAATCACGAAGACGATGCAGGCGATAATGAAAAGTATCGTCAGTATGTCTCCGAGTGCGAAGGCAATCCCGCTGCCGACGAGTCCGCCGAAGATCCATCCGAAGAACCAGATGACCAGCTTGATCAGCAGCCAGAGAAGAGGCAGGATCAGAAGCAGAAGGATGATGCCGATGAGTATTTTGAAAAGATTCCACATACCATAAAAATTTTAAAACATTAAACAATGAACAGTACGATTTCCGCGTACGAAAAATCTTAATGTTCTATGGTATGTGGGGGGGAGAACTGAATCCAATACAATGTTCGGTTTTAAAGCTGGAATTTGCCAAAATATTACGCCAAAACTTGGCGTAGTAATCGTAAAAAAGTTTATTTTTGTCAAAAAAAATCCGCAAATGGCAAAAAATACATTTTCAAGGTATCTTTGGCTCATTGGTATTCTAAAAGAAAACTCCGACGGGCTGACTCTTGAAGAAATAAAGAAACTGTGGCTTGAGTCAAACTTGAATCCCAAGGGA
This sequence comes from Bacteroidales bacterium, assembly GCA_017553405.1. GTDB lineage: Bacteria > Bacteroidota > Bacteroidia > Bacteroidales > UBA932 > Cryptobacteroides. Next base: position 8,650 of record JAFZME010000081.1, on the reverse strand, counting down.
GAACCCCTTCCCGACAGGACCTTTCTCAATCACGTAAAGGCCATCAGGGAAATGTTTGGCTACAATATAGAATATGTCCGCAGTCTTTTCTATGACAGACACGCCAAAGGAGCCGGACACGGAACCTGGCAAATTTACGATATGGAAACGGAAAAGATTGATCCGGAATGGCGGAAATTGGCCTTGGCTAGAAGTTCCGCAATCGGCAGGATTGAAAAAATCAGAATAAAGGATTTCGGAGGAGAAAATAACTTCTGGTCCTACACAACAATATACGGAAAGGAATTCCTCGAAGACAATAGTTGTATTTTTACTGTCCTTGCAGATACTTCGGATCCGGATCTCATCCGTGTCCTCCTCTCAAGGGGCGAAGACATAGAAGTCCTTTCTCCCCAGTCTCTTATCGACAGCCTCTGCACCCAGGCTGAAAACATCCTGAAACGCTACGGCCGCTGAGAGAAGCGCTCGAAGCACGCAGCGTCGGCCTTTTCGTACGTTAATTGACGATACGGTATTCGTCCATAGAGAAGGGTTTGGGCCAGGAGAAGGATTCGGTGTGGACGACTCCGTTGTTGTCGGTGACCCTGACATCGACGTGCGAGCTCCCTTCCGGAACCCGGTAACGGAAGTAATGTGTCCACCTTGAGGGCGCGACGAGCGAATTGCTTGTTTCGTGACGACCATAATAATTGGCGGTCATCGCCCAGGTCAGCAGGGGGTCATAGGAGTAGTCCCTCGTCATTGAGAGGGGAGTGCCGTCTGCAAGGACTTCGATCTGCCAGGCCGAGTGATAATACCACACGTTGAGCAGCAGGTCGTTGTCGTCAAAACGCTGCATCTCGTCGTAGTATTTCTGGAACTTGGCCTCGTTGTCCACGGCTTCCATAGTCAGGGTATTTTTCACTTCGCCCATCGAATAGGCCCTGAAAACATAATTTTCAGGCATTCCGAACGCCTGGTAGCGGTGCTTCAGTTGGGCGCCGGTGAACTCCCAGACCCCATATCCGCAGGGAGAACCGTCCGGGCAGAGATGGATATCCGGCTCCGCGTAGCAGCAGTTCCACCAGCAGCCGCATACCGAGCCAAGATTGTACTCGATGAAGCCTTGGGATTCCAATGCGTCATAGATGGCGATTCTATGGGTGTGTCCGGATACGAAACGGACATTGTAGCCCTTGACCGCATTTATGAAGTCTTCGGTATTGGCTTCGCCGGGTGCATCGGCCCCGTCCAATTTATTCGTCCAGGTCGTGGCTCCTTCGGGCTTGAACAGCGGAGAATGGGATGCAATCACGACCGGAGTGGCCGGACTGACGTTCGCAAGGTCTTTCGCAAGCCATTCCATCTGGTCGGCAGTAAAGTCGTGTACATATTCACCCCGGTGATCCGTGCCGGCTTCGACATTGTTGTAATCGATGTTGTCGGTGACGATAAAATGGACTTTCCCCAGATTGAAGGAGTAATAGGACGGACCGAGGTTCCGATTGAAGGCGCGGGTTTTCTCGATGTCACCGACCTCGTTCATATCGTTGTCGTGGTTTCCCATCGTGTGGAAGAAGGGGACGTCCGTGAACCATCGGTTTACTTCGGAAAGGTATTGCGGAAAATAGTAATTCTTGCTGTACCAGTAGGCATCCCAGGTCATATCCCCGAGTGTAAGCACATAGCAGCGGCCCTTTGCCTTGGAGATGGAATTGTTCAGATAACGCATATCGCGGCGGAACTGGGGGATGTCGTCGGCTCGTCCGGCCAGGTGCATATCTCCAAGAAGGAAGAGGGTGAAGTTGTCGTTCGCTACGCGCCTCAGTTGGAAATCGTGGCGCTCCGGCCGTGATGCGTCCTGCGTGAGATCGGCGAAAAAGCCGGGAAGCACCCCTTGGAGCGGAGCTTCATAGCCGGAAGGAAGGGAGATGAATACATATTTCCACATCTTCCCTGAGCTCATCTGGTAGACTCCGCGCCAGTCGGTTTTTACCACTTCATAGCCGTCAGAAACCACTACGCCGGGAAGGCCCCTTCCTTCACATTCGACGATACCGTACACGGTGGAGCCGGCCTCTGGCTCTACACTTACGGGTGTGCCGGAACCGGAAAGGATGCTGACATAAACGTAACCCAGGTTGGTCAGGTTGCCGCTGCAGCGGATCAGCAGGCTGTAATAGGCCGATATCACTCCGTCAGGCAACGGGAAGGCGACCTCAGAGGGAGATACGGAGGAAAGTACACTTGCATAGATGCTGCCGTCCACGGCCACCAGATAGACATCGTCTCCGACGTCGAGGCGCGTGTCGCCGAGTGTCGGGATGGAAACGGTCCCGCCGGAAACCGCCTCGAAGGATTTCGGGATTATAAGGTTGGCCGCAAGCTTGCCCGAGTCGGCCTTAGGCACGAAAGGCTCGTTTCCCTTGGAACAAGCGGCCGCCAGGCATATGGCTAATATAAATGCGAGCTTTCTCATTTGCATATTTGACGATAGAGCCATAGCGCCTGTCCGGCGGAAAGAGCCGTGGAATATGCCCTGGCGATGGCGATTTCCCCGCGGAAGGAGGCCTCGGCCTTGTCAAAGCCCTTGTAGGCGTCGCCGCCGATGACGAAATGGCGGGCGGTCGCTTCGGCCTGGACGAAGGCGCCTTCTTTGGCGGCCGTATCGGTCAGTTGGCCGTCCACATAGACATAGGCTGCGCCGGCCTGGCCGTCCCAGACGCCCACGACGTGGTGCCACGCCCCGACACCGACTCCGTCAGCGACCGTATAGAGGTAATCATCTCCTATATATGGGGAGAAGGCGAAACGGCGCTGTACTGTCAGATGGTCGGATTTGGAATACGAAAAGCCTGTGCCGCCGCTGCTCATCGAACTGAATGGCCTGACAAGATGACTCCCTGACGGAAGTTGCTTGCAGTAAAGCAGGATTTCAAGCGAATGGGTGTTTTCCAGCCCGGCCATCACAGTAGTGTTATTCTCATAATCGGCATAGTAGAAACCCTCGGTGATGCTTTTGCCAGGGGCTGAGTCGAATACGGCTGCATAGCGCCGATAGACATCGTTGTAACGTACGCTTAGGTTTTCAGAAGCCACTTTAACGATTGTCAGGGCCGCGGCGGAGAGGTCTCTCGCCGAGCCGTCAGCCTCAAATACGACGTCCAGCAGGTCGGCGCTTGGCGCCTGCACCGGCTCGATGACCGGCTCGCCCTCCTGGACGATTTTCAGGATGGCGGTTAGTGTCGAAGTCCGGAACGTGAAACTGCCGCTGCGCGTCGCATTTGATGGATTGGCCTCGACGGCAAGATAGACCTCGGCGGAGCCGTCGGCCTCGTCCGCACTGGCATTCATCCAACTGTCCGAAACGCTGACATTCCACGCTTCTGATGTCTCAACGCGGATGCAGAAATGAAGGCCGCCGAAGGGTGCGTTCAGAGATTCAAGGGGATAGCCCTCGACGTCTAGAACGTTAAGGGAAGCCGTCACGGCGCTTCTACCCTGCTGGCGGACGGCGATGCAGACCTCGTTCCTTCCCTGTTTGAAAACGAGCTTGCCTTCGCGCGCATTCTCTTCCGTATAGGGAAGGACCGACAGGACAACGTCCGTAATGCCGCTGCCGGAAGTCTTGTCCGCCTCTATCCAGCCGGGGGCTCCCAGGGACCAGTCGGAGGAAGCCTGCACACGAACCGAACAGGTGGCCCCCTGCGGCCCGAAGGATAAGGACCGAAGCGAAACGGCCGCCGCATCTGTAACATCCAGGTACGCTTCCCCCGTCTTGGAACAGGACCCGTACAAGAATATCAGGCACATTAATGCCGTTGCGGCGCGTAGGTGCATATCAGTCGCCATATCAGATACAAAGTTATACAAATTCCCTTACAAATATTCGAATTTTGCGCTTCGTGTCTCGACTATAATAACAAAAAACCGCCGCTGTCGTAGCGTCGGGTATATAGCGAGTTTCAGAGGAGGCCGTACGTACTTGGCCGGATCTGTATATTGTGTGTTTCGTAGCGGGAGTGGGTCCCTTTTGATACGGGGGTAAACCCCCGAGCCCCCACGGCTCTATTGCTCCAGCACTTTAAAGGACTGCCGTCCTTTACACAAGTGCCCGCACCGCCGGTCGCCTGCTGGCGACATCGTGACCCACATCTCCACTCACTTCGTTCGTAGCGGGAGTGGGTCACGATCCCACGACCTCCGGATTATGAATCCGACGCTCTAACCAGCTGAGCTACCCCGCCAGGGCAAGAAAAAATCAGCTTCCGCTGACCTTTTCTGTTGAGATAGAAGGACTCGAACCCTCACTGACAGAGCCAGAATCTGTAGTGCTACCATTACACCATATCTCAATGTTCCAACCCCTTCCGGAATTGGGACTGCAAAATTACTACTTTTTTTCTATTCTCCAACAATTTTTCGCAACTTTTATATATCTTTGTTAGCTACGCACACGACAAGGCTTATGGCAGGATTTAATTTCGGTTTCTTCGGAGACCAGGAACATAAAGTTTTCAACTACAAGCCACGGTACTACGACCCCGAGGCGGAGGAGCGCAAGGCTAAATTCGCCGCCGTGGACGGGACTATGGACAAGAGCAAGGATGAAGAAGGGACGTCCGTGCCGGGCAGCCACCTTCGCGGAGCTTTCCGCGGGGGCAACTATTCGCGCAGGCGCGCTTCAGGCGGCCGTGCGCAGATAATTATCGGCTTCGTGACTCTGCTTCTGATAGCCGTAGTGCTGATTTATATCACAAAATTCTATTCGCTGTTGTAGATGGAGCTAAGGATACTTCCGCAGAACGTTGCAAATATGATAGCCGCGGGCGAGGTGGTCCAGCGGCCGGCCTCGGTGGTGAAGGAACTCTTGGAGAACGCGCTTGACGCCGATGCCGACAAGGTGTCGGTCGTTGTGACAGATGCCGGAAGGACTCTTATCCGTGTCGTGGACAACGGCTGCGGGATGTCCCCGGACGACGCCGTCCTCTGCTTCGAGCGCCACGCGACCTCCAAGATCGCGACGCCCGAGGACCTGTCCGCCATCCTGACCTTCGGGTTCAGGGGAGAGGCGCTGGCGTCCATCGCCGCCGTTTCGGAGGTGACTCTCCGGACGCGGCTGCGCGGTGCCGAAGTCGGCTGCGAGGTCGTCTTCGCGGCCTCCGAGCAGGTCTCCCTGAAGGAGACCGCAACGCCGGAGGGCTCGTCGTTCTCTGTACGCAACCTTTTCTACAACGTCCCGGCTCGCCGCAAGTTCCTCAAGTCCGACACCGTGGAGCTACGCCACATCGTGGAGGAGTTCACCCGCGTCGCCCTGACGAGGCCTGACGTCGCCTTCTCCCTTTCAAACAACGGCCGCGACCTGTTCAACATCAAGCCCGCCAAGACCTTGAAATACAGGATTCTCGATATCCTGGGGCAGGGGGTTGTCGGCGAGGTGACGGAGATCGACGCCGCGACTTCGCTTTCGCGGATATATGGCTTTATAGGCCGTCCCGAGAGCGCCCGCAAGACGCTCGGCAACCAGTTCTTCTTCGTCAACGGACGCTATTTCCGCAGCGCCTATCTCCACAAGGCGGTGATGAAGGCCTACGAGGGGCTGATTCCGGAGGGCGTGACTCCTTCCTATTTTATTTATATAGAGACCGACCCTTCCACCATAGACGTCAATATCCACCCGACCAAGACCGAGATAAAGTTCGAGGACGACAGCGTGATGTTCCAGACCGTCTTTGCGACGGTCAAGGAGGCCCTCGGCCGCAGCGCCGCTTCAGGTTCGATTGATTTCAACAATCCGGAGCAGACGCAGATGCCCCATATCGGCTCGTCATTCGAGGAATATCGATCACCGTCCGCCCCTGAAGTGGCGTTCGACCCGTCTTACGACCCTTTCAATGCGGGGGGCAATGCCGGGACGGACTTTGGCGGACACCACGCCCCGGAAGCCCCGTCGTCTGGCTGCCAGGGTTCTCCGCGCGGCGCCGTCAGCCATAGCCAGGATTACGGCAAACTGTTCGAGGACAGGATGATGGAAGTCTCCGACATACTCGTCGTTCAGGATAAATACATCCTCACGAAGTCGGCCTCAGGTGTGTTGGCGGTCAATATCCGCCGCGCCCGCGAGAGACTGCTTTTCGACCGTTTTGTCAAGGCCCTGTCGGCCAATGGGCACGTGAGCCAGTCGACCTTGTTCCCCGTCAGGGTGCAAGTCGGCGTGGAGAGCAGGATGCTCTTCGACGAGAATGCGGCTATGCTCGCCTCGCTCGGATTCGACATATCTCCTTTCGGCAACGACACGGTCGTGGTCTCCGGAGTCCCCGAGGGCTACTCCGCCGAGCAGGGCAAGGTGGAGAGGATGGTCGCCGACCTGGCCCTTATCCTCTCTTCCGGCGTCAAGGGCGCCCTGAAGGAGACTATGGCCGCCTCTATGGCTGAGAAGTTCGCCTTCCTCGGCGCTTCCGGAGCCGCGCAGGCGATGTCGCCCCTCCAGGCGAAGCGCCTCGTCGACTCTCTGCTCGCTTCCGACAACCCCGAATTCACCTCCGGCGGCAAGCGTATCATCTCCGTGATTCCGCTGCTTGAACTCGATAAACGTTTCTAGGATGCCATATTACGAAGGCGAAAGACGGTCATTCCTGTCGATGATTCCCCCGGCGACAAAACATTTGTTGCTGATCAATCTCCTGCTCTATGTCGCGGTGATGGTCAACGACGAGGTGATGTTCCAGTATTTCGCCGTGTTTTTCCCCACATCCCCGTTCTTCCGGCCGTGGCAGGTGCTGACCTATATGTTCATCCACGCCAATTTCGCCCACCTGTTTTTCAATATGTGGGGTCTGCTGATGTTCGGGATGGTCCTGGAGCGGGAGATAGGCACGAAAAAATTCCTCATCCTGTATTTCGTGAGCGGATTTATGGCGCTGGCGCTCCATTTCGGCGTGCAATATCTTCAGATACTGTATTACACTTCGGCAGGCGCCTCCCAGGCGGCCGTGGATATTCTCCGGACTCCGACGCTTGGCGCTTCGGGGTCGATCTACGGCGTCCAGGTCGCTTTCGCTATGCTATATCCTAATCTTCCGCTGACGCTCATCTTCCCTCCTGTGACGATGAAGGCTAAATGGATGATGTTGATATTCATCGGGATAGAACTCATAACCGGCATCACCGGGACTCTTGAAGGCGTAGCCCATTTTGCCCACCTCGGCGGCGCGCTGGCCGGATGCCTGCTCATCCTTTGGTGGAAGCACAGGGGGTCCGTTAACAGGTACTGAAAATGGAAGAGAAGCACGGAATAGTATCGAGGATATTTTTCGCCCTCCTGGCCGTGGCCTTCGCCCTGGCCCTGCTTCTTTCGGTGGCGGCCACTTTCGTCAATCCTTCAAAGGCCTGGTTCCTGACTGTTATGGGGCTGTGCTTCGCGCCTCTTGCAATGGTCTGCGCCCTGCTCTTCGGCGTGGCGTTGGTCCGTCGCAGCCGCGCTGCGTGGCTTCTCTGTCTGGTACTTGTTGTGGCCGCATTTTTCGTGGGTCGCACCTTCCGCTTCTCCAATCCCAAGGAGACCGTTTCGTCAGGTCCTTCGATAATGAGCTACAACGTCGGGCTGTTCGCCAATTCGGCCAGCGGAGCGCGTTCGCGGGTAGAGCTTGCCGATTCCGTGGCGGCCTACATCCGTTCCGTCAATCCCGACATCGTCTGCCTTCAGGAGTTCTATCTGCCCAATTCGGTCAATGAGAAACGCTGGCTGCAGTCCCGTTTCCCTGGATATGTCGCCGATTATTACGCACTTACGGGCAAAAACGGCGCCGCGGGATGCGTGACTCTGTCCCGCTATCCGGTGGTCCGCAAAGGGAAATTCCCGTTTGAGGGTTCCACCAATATGGCCCTTTATATCGACATCGACACCGGCGGCGAGGTCTTCCGCATCTACAACTGTCATCTCGAGAGCTACAATATGTCGATTCCGTTCATCTTCTCCTCCGTCCGCAGCGAAGAGATGATGGAGAAGAGCGGGAAGATGTTCCGCCGTTCCATCCGCGCCAGGGCACGTCAGGTCGATAGCCTGGCGGCGGATATGAAGGAGTGCCCTGTGCCGTCGTTCGTCGTAGGGGATTTCAACGATATGCCGATATCCTACACTTACAGCAAGTTTATCCGCGGCAGGAAAGATGCGTTCAAAAAGGCCCGCAGGGGCTTCGGCGGCACTTTCTCCGCTCTTTTGCGTATAATGAGGATAGACTATGTCCTCTATCCCAAATCCCTCGATGTCGTAAGCTATGACGTCAAGCGGGTAAAATATTCGGACCACTATCCTCTTCTTGTGAGATTCAAGCAGTTATGATGAACGGATCCCTCTACGAAGCGCTCGGCGTCCTCCGCTCCGGCGGTGTCATCCTTTATCCCACCGACACAATCTGGGGCCTCGGCTGCGACGCGACCGACCCCGCCGCCGTCGACCGCATTTTCCGCATAAAGAACCGCCCAGACTCGAAGTCCCTCGTCCTCCTCGCCTCCGACCTCGATATGGTCACCCGCTACGTCAAGGCCATCCCTGAAATCGCCCTCGACCTCGTCGCCGTCAACGACAAGCCAATGACCATCATCTACCCGGCCGCCGTCGTCGCCCCGGCGCCTGCCGATGCTACCGCCCCTGCTGTTGCTACCGGCCGTG
>JAFZME010000080.1 GCA_017553405.1 Bacteroidales bacterium | reverse complement strand
TTCTCCTCGCCATATTCCGGCAGTGAATCGGGAGAAAATGCCGTTGTGGCATCCCTTGTCGATAAGACTGTCGACAAAGTACAGAGTGACGACGTTAAGGTCAGTGCGACCGGAGGACCGCTGGTGGCTGTGGAGAATGCTTCCCGTATACGAAAGGACAGCGTGCTCGCCATCTCGATCGCGCTTATCCTTATAGCGCTTGTCCTCGCACTGTCGTTCAAGCGTTTCGACGATGTGCTGATGATTGTGCTGGCTATCCTTGCCGGCTCCGTTTTCGCCCTCGGGCTTGTCTCGACGATACGCAGTTCCGTCTCGATTATCATACTTGGAATCGGATGTATGATACTCGGAATAGCCGTCAACTATCCGCTCCACTACGTTGACCATCTGAAATTTACCCGTGACCGGCGGAAGGCCCTCGGCGACCAGGTGGTGCCGCTGCTTGTCGGGAATATAACCACAGTCGGCGCATTCCTTTCCCTCCTGCTTGTCAAGGCTGAGGCGCTCAGGGATTTCGGCCTCATAGGCGCGGCGATGCTTGTGGGGACGATAATATTCGTCCTGATATTTATGCCTGTCTTTACGAGGGAGGCGAAAGGAGAGAGGCGCACCCTCAAACTCGATTTCGACCGACATATAAACCTATCGAAGAAGGGCCGTGCGGTGCTGTTCGCCGGCTTTGCGGCGCTTACCATTGTCTTCCTGATATTCGGCCGCAACATTTCCTTCGACTCCGATATGCATCATATCAATTATATGACGCAGGAGCAGTCGGAGGGATTCGAGATTCTCTCATCACTGGCTGGGGAGACTTCGCCCGACAGGTCGAACGTTTTCATAGTCAGTTCAGCCCCGTCGGCTGACGAGGCTGTTTATGAGGCGGAGAAAATACAGTCGGAGGCGGCCGGATGTGGTTCGCTCCGTTCCATTATCCCATTCCTCCCGTCCGGGCAGACGCAAAAGGAAAGGCTTGCCGCCTACGACGCTCTGCGTTCATCTCACCCTGATCTGCTCGCGCAACTTCACAAGGAAGCCCTGTCAATGGGCTTCACGCCGGAAGCATTTTCCGGCTTCGAGAGTGTCTGGGAAGGCTCTTATGAGCCTCAGGACGCAGACTATTTCGCCCCCGTCACGGAGAGGCTCGGCACGAGTATGTATCTCGCCGACGAGGGAGGAGTGTCCGTCGTGAGTTATCTCGATGTCCCGAAAGAGGGGAGCGAGGAGGTCAAGGAGAGGCTGCGCGCCTCAATGGGCCCCGGGGCATTCTGCTTCGACTCGGCCGACGTGAGTTCGCGTCTCGTGAGCCTGCTTTCGGGCGACTTCGACAAGATCGGGCTCATCTGCAGCCTGATAGTTTTCGTATTCCTGTGGCTGTCCTTCGGTTCGTTCGAACTGGCACTGACCGCATTCCTGCCCCTTGCCGCCGGCTGGGTGTGGATTCTCGGTATTATGAAACTCACCGGCCTGCAGTTCAACATAGTCAATATCATCCTCGCGACCTTCATTTTCGGCCAGGGCGACGACTATTCGATATTCATAACTGAAGGACTCATAGACGGTTACGCCTCCGGCAAGAAGGTGCTGTCCTCATATAAGAACTGCGTGGTGCTGTCGGCACTCATAATGTTTATCGGCATCGGAGCGCTTATTACGGCCCGCCATCCCGCGATGCGTTCGCTCGCGGGCGTGACTATGATTGGAATGGTGACGGTGGTGGCGATGGCCTACTACCTTCCGCCGCTGATCTTCCGTCTCCTTACGGAAAAGAACGGGCGGAGAAGACTCGCCCCCGTGACCGTCGGGCGCATCATCAGCACGTTCTGGATTCTGTTTATCTTCTTCTTCTCGATGCTGAACATTTCATTTGTCAGCCTGCTCTGGTTCATATTCGCACGGAAGAAGAGGGATGCATATCACAAGTATCTGAGCCAACGAGCACGTGCAGCCCTGAAGCTTATCCCCGGGTGCAGATACACCTGCAAAGCCGCTCCGCTTGACAAGCCGGCCCTTATCATCTGCAACCACCAGTCCCATCTGGACGTCCTCGCAATCCTGGCGATGACGCCGAAGGTCATTCTCCTTACCAACAGCTGGGTATGGAACAATCCGTTCTATGGATATATCATCCGCAAGGCGGAATTCTTCCCCGTTTCCAACGGCGTGGACGACATCATTCCGAAACTTAAGGAAATGGTCGCAAGGGGCTATTCCATAGCGGTTTACCCGGAGGGGACAAGGAGTGCCGACTGCAGCATACAGCGTTTCCACAGAGGACCGTTCGTCCTGGCAAAAGAACTCGGACTGGACATCCTTCCTCTCTATATCCACGGATTCGGCTACGCCCTCCCAAAGGACGAACTGCTTCTCAGGAAGGCCGGTCTCTATATGGAGGCAGGGGAGAGGATCACGGAGATTCCCGACGACGTCAAGGCGTTTACCAAGGAACTTCGCCATAAGTATGTCGCTGAATACGAAAGGATTCGCTGCGAAAGGGAAACGGCTTCCTACCTTGCGCCGCTCCTCCGCTACCAGTACCTTTACAAGGGAGGCGAAGCGGCCCGTGAATGCTCTGCGGCGATTAAGAAAGCCCTCAAGGGGATGGACGCGCCTGCCGGTCCTGTCGTGGAGATCCACGATGCCGGCTGCGGTGCCTACGCTATGCTCTACGCGATGACACATCGCGACGTGAAGGTCGTCGCCTATGAAAGCGACGAGGAGAAACTCTCCACCGCCCTTCTGTGTTCATACCGACCTGATAATCTTGAATTTGTGAAAGGATGAAAAGACTTGCTGCGCTAATACTTGTCCTTCTGCCCCTGCTCTCGCAGGCACAGCCCATCCATATCTGGGAGGGCACAGGAAGCGGCTCCAAGAAGGTGACGCTTACGCCCTTCCTCCCGGAAGGCGACGGCCCGTTCCCCGCCATCATCGTCTGTCCCGGCGGCAGCTATTTCTGGCTTGACAAGGAGAACGAGGGCGTCAAGGTCGCCGAATGGCTCCGTTCCGAGGGCATCGCCGCGTTTGTACTTTACTACCGCACAGGCGGTTGGGCAGGTTTCTCGTTTGCCACAAAGGCGGCCCAGCACAAGAACCGTCATCCTGCGATGATCTCCGACATACAGAGAGCTATCACTATCGTCCGTGGCAACGCCGACAAGTTCGGCATCGATCCTGACAAACTGGGCGTGATGGGCTTCTCCGCAGGAGGCCATCTGGTCGCTTCGGCAGCGCTATATTCAGACACCGATTTCACCGGGATAGCCACTGGAATGTCCCTGAAGCCCAATTTCGCGGCTCCCATATATCCGGTCGTTACTATGGAGGACGGGTATGTTCACAAGAGATCCAGGAGGGGGCTGCTGGGTGAAAAGAATATGGACAACAAGGAGATGCGCGACTCCCTCTCCCTCGAGCGCCACGTCACCCCGTCCGCCCCTCCGTTCTTCGTCCTCGCCTGCAAGGACGACCCCATCGTCGACTACCACAACTCCGTAGTCCTCGACTCCGCCCTCACCGCCGCCGGAGTCCCTCACAAGTTCACTTTATATGAAGTCGGCGGCCACGGTTTCGGCGCCGTCCCCGAAAAACAGGGCCTCGAAACCTCCCAGTGGCAGGAGAAATTTATACAATGGTTTAGAGATTTAAAATTATAAAAATAGTCGGACCGAAAAAAAGAAAGCGATGGATATAGAATACAGCAGACCGGAAGAGATAAAGGCGTTTCAGGAGGAGCTGTTGAAGAAGCACCTGGAGTATCTGGCAGGGCATTCGACTTATTATAAGAGGATGTTCTCATCGTATGGGATTGATATTTCCAAGATCAGGACCATCGAGGACCTGGTGAAGATCCCCTTTACGGAGAAGAAGGACCTGCAGCTCTACAACGACGATTTCCTCTGCTGCCCGAAGGCGGACATAGTGGACTACGTCACGACATCGGGGACGCTGGGCGACCCTGTGACCTTCGGATGCACCGAGAAGGACCTGCAGAGGCTGGCGTACAACGAGAAGAAATCCTTCGCCTGCGCCGGAGTGAAGCACGGGGACATCGTGCAGCTGATGACCACCATCGACAAGCGCTTTATGGCGGGGCTGGCGTATTTCCTCGGGATCCGCGAACTGGGGGCGAGCATCATCCGCGTCGGCAACGGTATTCCGGAGCTGCAGTGGGACACCATCAAGAGGCTTAAGCCCGACACGATAATGTGTGTCCCGTCATTCATTCTCAGGCTTATACAGTATGCGGAAGCCCACGGGATAGACTACAGGAATTCGTCCGTCAGGCGGATTATCGGCATCGGCGAAGGCCTTCGCGACCAGGACTTCAACCTCAATCTGCTTGGACGGAAGATCAAGGAGAAATGGGATGTCCAACTCTTCGCGACCTATTCTTCGACGGAGATGGGCGCGACATTCTCCGAATGCGAATACGGTATGGGCGGGCACGTCCATCCGGAGCTCATAATAGTCGAGATTATCGGCGAAGACGATCTCCCTGTCCCCGACGGTGAGCCGGGCGAGATAGTCGTTACTACTCTCGGAGTTGAAGGGATGCCGCTGCTGCGCTTCCGCACGGGAGACATCGCCGCCAAGAGGGTTGAGCAGTGCAAATGCGGCCGCTGGTCCTACAGGCTTACTCCGCTTGTGGGACGCAAGAACAATATGATCAAGCTGAAAGGCACCACGCTTTATCCGCCGGCAATCAACGACGTGCTCGACAATGCGGAATATGTCGAGAACTATGTAGTGGAGGTGAGCCTTTCCGATGCAGGGACGGACTTCGTCACCGTCAAGGCCGGCCTGAAGTTCCAGCCGGACTTCGACGCGGTAAAGGATCTCAAGGACCGCTTCCGTTCGCGTATCCGCGTGGCCCCCGAGGTGGTTATCCTGCCGGCGGAGGAGATTGCAAAGATCAATTTCCCGGCGAAATCGCGCAAACCGGTCAAGTTCATCGATTTGAGGTAATTATGGGCAAGTTCTTTATCTGGATATATCGTTTTTTCAC
>JAFZME010000079.1 GCA_017553405.1 Bacteroidales bacterium | reverse complement strand
TTGGCCCTTTCAAGGCGGTTGGGGGAATAGTCCTCGGCGAGCATCGAATTGGACACGTCGAGCGCTATCATAATCTCGGCTCCGCGTGTCTTCTTTTCAGTGAGCTTGGAGCCGATCTGAGGGCGGGCAAGGCCAATTACAAAGAAGAAGAATGCGAGCGCGAGAAGAGACACTCTTACCCATCCCTTGGAACGGGACCAGGACGGCATCAGCTCCCTCACAAGCGCTTCATCTCCGAAACGAAGCATCCTGCGGCGGCGCATATAGCGCATAATCCCATAGACCACCGGGATGAGCGGCACCAGAATAAGGAGCAAAAGGAATTTTTCCCTGGCGAAAAGTATCATAGTCTATGGAAGTTTTCTAAGCAGTACACTGAGAAGAAGTTCAAGCAGCAGCAGGATAAGCGCGGCCACGGCATAAGGCCCGTAAAGATCCTTATAGACAGGGAAACTGTCGACCGTAGTACGTGTCTTTTCCATCCTGTTGATCTCGGAATAGATTTCGGAAAGCTTGGTGTTGTCGGTCGCACGGAAATACTGGCCGCCCGTCTCCGCCGAAATCCTCTTGAGGAGGGCCTCGTCGATCTCGACGTCGAGCATCTGGGTGTCCATTCCCCAGGGGGTCATAACGGGATATGGAGCCTTGCCGTTGGCGCCGACACCTATGGTGTAAACCCTTATTCCATAGGTCTTTGCTATCTCGGCCGCCATATCGGGGTTGATCTCGCCCGTGTTGTTGACGCCGTCGGTGAGGAGAATTATGACGCGGCTCTTCGCGTCGGAATCCTTCATCCTCGACACTGCGGTGGCCAGGCCGTTGCCGATGGCGGTGCCGTCCTCGATGATGTCGGTCTGGACCTCCTTCATAAGGTTGACGAGCGTCGCCCGGTCGGTCGTCAGCGGGCACTGGGTGTAGCTCTCGCCCGCGAAAACGACAATACCCATCCTGTCGGTCGGGCGCTGCGAGATGAACTCGATCGCTATGTCCTTGGCCGCGGAGATGCGGTCGGGCTTGAAGTCGCGCGCGAGCATACTCGTCGAGACGTCCATCGCGAGAACGATATCGATGCCTTCGGTGTCGATCCTCTCCATTTCACTTGAGGACCGGGGACGGGCGATACAGAATATTATGAGGACCAGCGCCGCCTCACGGAATATGAACGGCAGATGCCTTATGTACTGGAATACGGACTTCCCGCCTGCCTTCCACGGCGTCACGGCGGAAACCCTCATATGAGGCCTCCTTCCGAACAGCTCCAGATACAGGTAGTGCCCCGCCAGCAACACTGGCAGCAATTCTAACCACAAAAGTCCCGGATATTCGAAAAACATTATTTTTTTGTTTTTTAGAATAGACTATACAGTCTTCAGACTACGAGCCTTCGGCTCTATCCCTCCCATCTTCGATGGGCCCCTCCCACTCACGGTTGCGTGGGCGCAAACGGTCTTCAGACCGTATAGTCTATTCTTTTATTTCGGCATATACTTTTCGTAATCTTCATCTTTGACACTCGGGGCGGGGGCTGGTTTTTCCTCTGCGGGGGCGGAGACGGTTTCTTCGGCTTCTTCCTCGAGGGCGGCCTGGTAGGTCTCGGTGACGAAGCGGACGGAGGCGGGGATGACGCCGGCGTTCTCTTCGCGGGAGGCCGTGAACTTGGCGAACTTCACGAAGTCTGCTCTCTCGAAGAGGGCTTTCATTTCATCGTAAAGATCCCTCGAGAGATCCTTGCCCTTGAGGGCGGAGAAGATTTCGGAGGTGGTCATCTCCATAGCGTCAACCTCGAAACGGGATTCCATATACTCTCGCAGAGCATCGGTCACTCCCGAATAGAACTGCTTCTGCTTTTCCGGCGCCCAGAACTTGTCGCTGCGGTAGCGGTCGAGCTTGCGGAGGGCGGTGACGTGGGCCGGCTCCTTGTACTCGGGAGCGTTTTCCTTGCGACGCTTGCCGATGAGCCAGACCGCGAGCCAGACAAGGCCGGCGAGGACGATGGCGCCCAATATCCACGGAATGGTCTCCTTGAACGTCAGCGGATAGCGGATCTGGCCCTTGATGTCGTGGACTTCGAAGGTCGCGGTGTCGACTGGGAGTTCCCTGACGGACAATATCTGCGAATCGAAGACGAGGGTGTCAGCGGTCATATCGGACTTGATCCGCAGGACGGCAATCGGGGGCAACGAGAAATCACCGTCCTCGAAAGAGGCAAGCCTGTAGGCCGCACGGAGGTCATAGGTCTCCTTGCGGGGAGCCTTTTTCCTTTTCGGAAGGCCGAGGGTGTCCACCTGCCATCCGGAGAGGAGCTCCACTCCGGGGACCAGCTCCTTGCCCGGCTCCGGAAGGTCCTGCAGCAGGAGCACGTCGCCGTAGGGGACGTCCTTCATCGTGAATCCGTATTCGACCTGATCCGCGATAAGTATGGAATCTCTCGCCTCCAGCTGCTCCAGGAAGGCTCCCTCCATAGGAATCACCTTGCCGGGCTTGAAGGCCACGGTGTCCCGGGCGAACGACGGGACCGCCGCAGCAGCGAGTGCGAGAATATATATCAGAGTCTTTTTCATCTCATCCTGAATAGTGACATAAGTCCTTTGACATAGTCTTCATCCGTCCGGATGGAAACGCTGTCGACCTTGTAGCGGAGAAGCACCTTGCGGAGTTTCTCATCCACCTGCGAGAACCACCTGGAATACTCCCTGCGGACCTTCTGCGAAGAGGTGTTGATCCACACGCTCTCGCCCGTCTCGGAGTCCTTCACGTCGACGAGGCCGGCGGAAGGGATGGTCTCCTCGCGCGGGTCAGTGACGCGGATGACCGAAAGGTCGTGACGGCCGGCGGCAATCTTGAGGGCTTCCTCGTAACGGGGATCGCCGTCCTTGTCCACGTCGAGCATATCCGAAAGCAGGAACGCCGTGCACTTCTTGCGGAGCGCACCGGTGAGGAAACGGAGGGCCTCGCCGATGTCGGTGCCTTTCGATTCGGGCTCGAGGTGAAGGATTTCACGCACGATGTGGAGGAGGTGGCTGCGGCCCTTTTTCGGAGGGATGAACTTCTCGACCTTGTCGCTGAAGAACAGGGCCCCGACCTTGTCGTTGTTGACAAGGGCGGAGAAGGCCAGCACGGCAGCAATCTCGGCGATCTGGTCCCTCTTGGTCTTGACGGCGGTACCGAAAAGCCCGGAACGGGACACGTCCACCAAAAGCACGACGGTCAGCTCCCTTTCCTCCTCGAAGATCTTGACGTAAGGGGCCCTGAGGCGGGCGGTGACGTTCCAGTCCATATTGCGGACGTCGTCGCCGTAGCTGTACTCCCTCACCTCGCTGAATGCCATACCGCGGCCCTTGAAGGCCGAATGGTATTCACCGGCGAAGATCTGGTGGGACAGGGCCTTGGTCCTGATCTCTATCTTCCTGACCTTTTTTATAAGGTCGCTTTCGCTCTTGGAAGCCATTGCAGGACGCTTACGGGACAATCACGGAATTGATTACGCTTTCGATGATCTGCTCGGTCGTGACGTTCTCGGCCTCGGCCTCATAGGTGAGTCCGATACGGTGACGGAGTACCTCATTGCAGACGGCACGGACATCCTCGGGGATGACGTAGCCGCGCCTCTTGATGAAGGCGTAGGCCTTGGCGGCAAGCGACAGGGAAATGCTGGCACGGGGGGATGCGCCGTAGGAGATGAGGCTCTTGAGGTCAGCCAGGCCGTACTCGTCGGGAGTCCTGGTCGCATAGACGATGTCGACGATGTAGCGCTCGATCTTTTCGTCCATATAGACGTCGCGGACGACCTCCCTTGCGCGGACTATATCCTCAGGCTTCACGACGGGCGACGCTTTCGGGAACTCGCCGCTGTTGTTCATCCTGATGATCTGGCGCTCCTCCTCCTTTTTCGGATAGCTCACGACGACCTTGAGCATAAAACGGTCCACCTGGGCCTCGGGGAGAGGGTAGGTGCCTTCCTGCTCGATGGGGTTCTGGGTTGCCATCACGAGGAACGGATCGGGGAGACGGAAAGTCTCGTCGCCGATCGTGACCTGGCGCTCCTGCATTGCCTCGAGGAGGGCCGACTGGACCTTCGCCGGGGAACGGTTGATCTCATCCGCAAGCACGAAGTTGGCGAAAACGGGGCCCTTGCGGACCTCGAAGGCCTCTTTCTTCTGCGAGTAGATGAGGGTACCGATGACATCGGCGGGAAGGAGGTCAGGGGTGAACTGGATACGGCTGAACTTGGCATCGACCGCCTGCGCGAGGGTGTTGATCGCGAGAGTCTTTGCCAGACCGGGGACGCCTTCAAGAAGAATATGCCCTCCGGAGAGCAGTCCGATAAGCAGATTTTCCACGAGGTGCTTCTGCCCGACAATCACTTTTCCCATCTCCAGCGAGAGCATATCCACAAATTCGCTCTCCTTCTGAATGCGTTCGTTCAATTCTTTGATGTTAACACTTTCCATATTTTGTTTTAATTTTGCATTATCGTTTTCAGCTATGCGATTTTCAATCACACTGTCATATAACGGCTCGGCATTTTCCGGGTGGCAGATCCAGAAGGGGGCTCCGAGCGTGCAGGAGACTCTCGAGAAAGCGCTTTCGACGCTTTTGGGAGAGGAGATCTCCGTGACCGGGGCCGGCAGGACCGACGCCGGGGTCAACGCTGTCGGCTATGTGGCGCACTTTGACACGAAGTGTCACACCGCCGTCAGCGGGGCCGATTTTTGCTACAAATTAAATGCCATTTTACCCGTTTCCATAAGGGTTCACGAGATTCTTCCGGCTACGCCGGAATTTCACGCCCGCTTCGATGCCGTTTCCCGTGAATACACCTATTTCCTCCATCGCAAAAAAGACCCGTTCGCCGAGAGCTATTCCCTCTGGTACGGCTACCCGTCGCTCGATTTCGAGAAGATGAACGCCGTCGCCGCCGAACTCCTCGGCACACACGATTTCAGCTGTTTCGAAAAGACGGGAGGCAACAATAAAACCTCGATCTGCACCGTCACGGAGGCCCGCTGGGTGCAGTACGTGCCGACGCACGTCTCCGTCCTCGGCTACCCGGACGACGGCTACTGGTACTTCCGCATCACCGCCAACCGCTTCCTGCGCAATATGGTCCGCGCCGTGGTCGGCTCGCTGCTCGACGTCGGCCGGGGGCGCCACGACGAGCAGTGGTTCCGCGACCTCCTCGCCTCCGGCACCCGCTCCGACGCCGGCGAATCCGTCTCCGGCCACGCCCTCTTCCTCTCCCGCATCGACTACCCCCAAGCGTAGCGCAGGGAGAAATACCCCGTGGAGGATAACTCATTGACGCTCAACAAGATGCTATGTTTCAATCTGCCCGAATTTAGGCAGATTGAAAGTATTCAACTTACTTATTATCAGCTAATTACCCTCCACAGACCACGGAAGCGATCTCGGCGGTGGTGAGGCTGTCGATGTCGATTATGACGTCGGCGGTCTCCTCGTAGAGGTCCGAGCGCTCCGACAGGAGAGCCTCGACCCGGCGGCGGAGGGCAGCTTTGTCGACGGCAGAGAGAGCAGTGTGGCCTCCAGGAGAGGAGGAAACAGCGGGCCGCTGGGACGAGGAAATGCCGGAGAGGAGGGGGCGGGTGGTGAGGCCGGTGAGGGTGAGGTTCTCGACGAGGGTGTCGACGGAGGCGCGGAGGTAGATGCAGCGGGTGGAGGAGGCGATGATGGTGCGGGCCGCCGGGGTCGTGAGGGTGCCGCCGCCGAGGGAAAGGTACATCGTGCCGCCGTCGTAGGAGGAGATGACCTCCATCAGGGCCTCTAATTCGATGGCGCGAAATCCCGCCTCGCCTTCTGTCGAGAAGATGGAGGCGACGGTGCGGCCCTGCTGTTTTTCGATGAACTCGTCAAGATCCGTGAAAGGGCAGCCAAGCCGAGAGGCAATCTCCCTCCCGACGCTGCTCTTGCCGCAGCCCATAAAGCCTGAAAGCGCCGTGATCAAAACAGAGTCGGCTCGCGGTCGAACGGATCGGAAGGCCACTCCGGCTCGCCGGGCTCCTCCGGCTTAGCCGGGGAGGCGCCGGGTGCAGCAGGTTTCGCGGGGAACGAAGGCGATGCCGGGGAGGAGCCGGTTGCAGCAGGCTTCGAAG
>JAFZME010000078.1 GCA_017553405.1 Bacteroidales bacterium | reverse complement strand
GATGAGGGACGAAGCCAAGGCCAACGAAGCCGCCGACGCAGCCGAGAAGGAAAGGGTCGACAAGATCAACAACGCCGACGCTCTCTGCTTCCAGGCCGAGAAGTTCCTCAAGGACAACGGCGACAAGGTCCCTGCCGACATCAAGGCAGAGGTCGAGAGCAACGTCAACCTCCTGAAGGAGGCCGTCAAGGCGCAGAACATCGCCGACATCGACCGCTACAGCGAGGCCCTCAACAAGACCTTCGAGAAGATGTATCAGGCCAGCCAGCAGGCCGGCGGCCCTCAAGGCGGTCCTCAGGGCCCGTTCCAGGGAGGCCCTCAGCCCGGTCCTCAGCCCGGCGACCAGGGTCCTGACGAGCAGTAATTGGTCTATTTCAGGAATTTTTCGTACCTTTGCAGCCCTTTGCTGTAAACGACTATGAAAAATATATTAGCGGCGGCAGCAATACTCTTGCTGCTGCCTTTTTATTCACTGGCTCAGGAAGCCCCGCGCGACACGGTGTCGATGACTCCCCAGGAGATCGCCGACTCGCTCATCGCGGATGCTATGCAGTTCCTCGGCACGCCATATCACTACGGATCCAGCGGTCCCAAGTCTTTCGACTGCTCCGGATTCACAAGATATATCTATAAAAGATTCGGCTACAACCTTACCCGTTCCGCCAAGTCGCAGTCGCTGGACGGCAGGGCCGTCGAAGGCGACCTGTCACATCTTCAGAAAGGCGACATCCTCGTCTTCGGAGGCATACGCAACAAGAACGTCATCGGCCACGTGGCGATGTTCATCGAGACTCTCAAGGACGGCAAGGACGCCTCCTTCATCCACGCCGCCAGAGGCGGAGTCAAAATCAACAGGCTCTCCGAGACCTACTACAAGGAAAGATTCATTGCCGTGAGGCGCATCCTGCCGGACTTCGTGGTCGTGGACGGCCCTTCCAGGCCGATCACGATCGACACGACCGCCGTGCTGCCGAAGGTCGACACCATCACTCTCGCAGAGGGTGACAGGCGCGCCATCGTCTTTGCCGACGGCACCTGGGTGTGGATCCGCGAAGACGGGACGCCGGAGATCCCGGAGGACATCTCCACAATAGTCCTCGGGGGCAACGGCAACTGGAACATCGTCCAGAACTCCCCCGTCAGGATCCCGAAGCCGGCTCCCCTCGTGACCGGCGGCAACGACCAGGCTGCCATCAATTCTTCAAGCAGCTCCGGGCAGTCGTCGTCTGTCTGGCACACGGTAAAAAGCGGCGATACGCTTTCCGCCATAGCGCGGCGCTACGGGACCACCGTCAAGAGCATCTGCGCCCTCAACGGGATAAAGGAGTCCGCAATCCTCAGTATAGGCAAGAAGCTCAGGGTCAAGTAGTTTTTCCGGACCCCTTCCCCGCACGGAATCTTTCTGCCTGGCACCATATGCTGGGGGCCACTCCCTTGACCAGCTTGAATGCCATATTGAAGGTGACGACCGTGTGGAAACCGGACATCTCAGACAGCTCCGACACCTTCAAGGACATATTTTTCCTGAACAGATTCATCGCATAGTCAACCCTGTAGTCGTTGACGAACCTCCGGAAATTCTTTCCGGAGAAGGCGTTGATCGTGCGCGACAGGTAAAGAGTATTGGTAAACAGTGCCGCGGCGACGTCGCTTAGAGTGAGCGCATCTACGAGAAATGGCCTTTTGTTTTCCATATAAAAGCAGCAGCGCCTGAACAGATCCTCGTCCCCAATAATCATCTCATCCCCTTCTTCAGTCTTCTCCCTGCGGTGCGTGAATACGGGACGCCTCCACTTCAGCAAATCTGCCACGGCTGTGGATACTGCAGCGGCTAAAGCGACTGAGCCGACTGCCACAACCGCTCCTCGGGACGTCCCGAGGAGCATCATCACAATTACCGCAAAAGACGCCTCCGCGGAGACCACGGTCGCGGCTTTGTCCCAAAAGCGGCGAGGGCCGAACAATCCGGAAGAGTTTAAGATATACGCCGCCAAAATGAGATTGAGAATTATCCCGACAATAACTATAAAAAACATTAAAACGCTATAAAAGATTTATTATTTCGTTAAAAAAACATATTCATATTTATCATAAAGATATAAAAACGGCCCCAAAAGACATTGCAATTGGGGCCGCTTCAAGTAAGATTTTTATGTTTTTTAAAGACTTTTAGTGTTTTTTATAATTTCTTTCTGCTTTTTGACGGGTCCCTTGATGGCGTCGAAGCCTTTTCCATAGACTCCGGACACTGACGACACGGAAAGGAAAGCCTCGGAATCGATAGCTTTGATGTAGCGGAGAAGGAGATTGAGGTCGCTCTTCCTGGTGAGGACCATAAGCACCTCAGTGTCCTGCTGAGTGTACCAGCCCTTGCCGTTGAGAACCGTCACGCCGCGGTGGAGCTCCTGGGTGATGGCGTCGGCAATCTCCCTGTACTTGCGGGAAAGGATGAAGAGCTGGACGGACTGCTGCTGGCCGGACAGATAGAGATCCACCACGTAGCTGTTGACCGTCACGAGTATAAGACCGTAGACGACGGTCGTTATCTTCTCCGCGAAGGGCATAAGGTGGGTGACCGGGTTGCCGTCCGGGCCGACAAGCGCCTTGCCGGTCTCGGGGTTGATGTCATTGACGATTGACGGGACAAACAGGGACGAGCAGATGATGAACACGTCGAGAATGAGTATGACCTTGCCCGGAGAGACGTTGCGGTATTTGGTGTAGATGATGGCGACGATATCGGTCCCGCCGGTGCTGCCTCCCTGAGAAATGGACATACCTATGCCGACGCCGGCCATAATGCCGCCCATAATCGTAGACATCAGTTTGCCGTTCTGGAGGGCGAGGGTGACGATTATTTCCGAAGGGATGACTCTCTGGAGAAGCGACAGGCCAAGTGAAGCGGCGACGATGGCATAGATGGTCTTGCCGCCGAAGGAAGTGCCCAGCACGAAAAAGGCGACCAGCAGGAGGATTGCGTTGAGCACGAAGTAAGATATACCGATGCTGATGAACCCGCCTGTGGCATACTGGATGATGGAGCTTATACCGGTGACTCCGCCGCCGACAAGGTTGTTGGGAATGAGAAAAATCGTCCACCCCGTCACGTAGAGGAGAATCCCCAGCGTGATAAGGGCGTATTCCTTGATAAGGGTCCAGATGGATTTTTTCAGTGTCGGCATACCTTCTTCTTAGTTCGTTGGATACCTGCCTTGATCTCCTCGAATCCTTCACCATAGACGCCGCTTGCCTGCGACACCGACACGAAGGCCTTGGGATCGACGGTCTTGACGGCCCTGGTGACGTCGCGGAGCTCCCTCTTGCGGACGACGACGAGAAGGACTCTCTTGTCGTCCTGGGTGTACCAGCCTATGGCGTTGAGGGCCGTGACGCCGCGTTTCATATCGTTGATTATGAAATCCGCGATCTCCTTGTAGTGGTCGGAGAAGATGAGCACCTGGACATTGGACTTGCGTCCCATAGTGACCATATCTATGGCTACGGAGAATACGACCATAGAGACATAGCCATACAGCATATCCTGGAATGTCCTCCCGGGAACGAGAAGGATGGACGCGATGACCAGGACGTCGCAATAGATGAACACGGTGCCAAGCGAAACGGGCCAGAACTTGTTGATGACGATGGCGACGATGTCGGAACCGCCGGAACTGCCGCCGTAGGAAATCACTATACCTATGCCGATGGCCTCCATAAGACCGCCGATGATGGGGACGAGTATCTTGTCGCTGATATAGAGCGGATGATCCGGAAGGCTGAGCAGGAAATCAAACTGGGGAAGGATCTCGAAAAGCAGCGAGGAAAGGCCGATTACGAATATGGTCCTGAACCCGAATCCCTTGCCGAGAATCAGAGAGCCCACGATGATGAGGATACCGTTGATTATGGGGAAGGAATATGCCACCTTGATTGTCCCCAGGGAGGCATACTGGATGATGGCGCAAAGACCGACCAGGCCGCCGCTGGCGATGTTGCTCGGGATCATAAAAGAGGTCCAGGCCAGGGCGAAAATCAGCGTACCGAGGCTCAGCATACAGTAGTCGCCGACTACCTTCCAGATTTTTTTTGCGTCCATATTACTGCTTGACGACGATGTTGACTATCCTTCCGGGGACCACGATCACCTTGACGATGCTGCCGGCGCCTACCCACTTTGCGGTGTCCGGAAGCGCCCTCACGGACGCTTCGACATCCTCGCGGGAAAGGCTCTTGGGAAGGTCGACGGTAAATCTGGTCTTGCCGTTGAAAGAGACCGGGTAGGTGACGGAATCCTCGACCGTGTAGGCCTGGACATATTCCGGGAACGGGGCGTAGGTCACGCTGGTCTCGTGGCCCAGCTGGTGCCAGAGTTCCTCGGCGATGTGCGGAGCAAACGGCGACAGGAGGATGACGAGCGGCTCGAGTACGGCGCGCTTTGAGCAGCCCTGAAGCTCACCGAGGGCTATCATAAAGGCGCTGACCGCAGTGTTGAAGGAGAAGGCCTCGATGTCGGTGCGGACCTTGCCGATGAGCACGTGGAGGGCCTTGAGCTCCGCTTTTGTCGGCTCCTCGTCATTGACAAGGAAATTCTCGCGGTCCCAGAAAAGGCGCCAGAACTTGCGGAGGAAGCGGTGGACGCCGTCGATGCCCTTGGTGTCCCAAGGCTTCGACTGCTCGACCGGGCCGAGGAACATCTCGTAGAGGCGGAGCGTGTCGGCGCCGTAGGTCTCGCAGACGTCGTCGGGGTTGACGACGTTGTACATCGACTTGGACATCTTCTCCACGGCGTAGCCGCAGACATACTCGCCGTCCTCGAGAATGAACTCGGCGTCGGCGAACTCGGGCCTCCAGGCCCTGAAGCCGTCGAGGTCGAGCCTGTCGTTACGGACAAGGGATATGTCGACGTGAATCTCCGTGGTCTCATAGGAGTCCTTGAGGCCGACGCTGACGAACTTGTTGGTCCCGACTATGCGGTAGACGAAGCTGGAACGGCCCTGGATCATCCCCTGGTTGACCAGCTTGCGGAACGGCTCGTCTTCGACGACGTAGCCGAGGTCGAAGAGGAACTTGTCCCAGAAGCGGGAATAGATGAGATGGCCGGTCGCGTGCTCGGTGCCGCCGACATAGAGGTCGACGCTGCGCCAGTACTTGTCGGCCTCGGGGCTGACAAGAGTCTCGTCGTTGTGGGGGTCCATATAGCGGAGGTAGTAGGCGCTTGAGCCTGCGAAGCCCGGCATAGTGCTGGTCTCGAGGGGCCAGCCGTCAAAGGTCCAGTCCTTCGCACGGGCAAGGGGCGGCTCGCCGCTTTCGGTCGGGGCGTATTTATCAATCTCAGGAAGAGTCACGGGAAGCTTGTCGAAAGGCACGGGGGTCGGGATGCCGTCCTTATAATAGATCGGGAACGGTTCGCCCCAGTAGCGTTGACGGGAGAATATGGCGTCACGTATCCTGTAGTTGACTTTGCGGCGGCCGATGCCGTGGGCCTCGATGTAGTCGATGGCGGCAGGGATGGCTTCCTTCACCGAAAGGCCGTCGAGGAATCCGCTGTTGACCATAGTGCCTTCCTTGGCATCGAAGCTCGACTCGGAGACGTCGGCCCCCTCGATGAGAGGAATTATCGGGAGATTGAATTTGCGTGCGAAAGCATAGTCGCGGCTGTCGTGAGCCGGAACTGCCATAATGGCGCCCGTGCCATAGCCGGAGAGGACATATTCCGACACCCAGACCGGGACTTTCTTGCCGGTGAGCGGATTGGTCGCATACGACCCCGTGAACACGCCCGTGACGGCCTTGCCGGCTATCCTTTCCCTCTCGGTCTTCTTCTTGACGGACTCGAGATAGGCCGCGACGGCATCCTTCTCGGAAGCGGCGGTGAGTTTTTCAACCCACTCGCTTTCGGGGGCGAGGACCATAAAGGTCACGCCGAAGACGGTGTCGGCACGGGTGGTGAATATCGTCATATCGTACTGAGCGCCGTCGCACTCGACCTTGAAAACCATCTCGGCGCCTTCCGAACGGCCGATCCAGTTGCGCTGCATCTCCTTGAGGGAGTCGCTCCAGTCGATAGCGTCGAGGCTGTCGAGCAGACGGCCGGCGTAGGCCGAGACACGGAGCTGCCACTGAGTCATCTTCTTCTGGAAGACGGGGTGGCCTCCCCTTTCGGAATAGCCGTCCTTGACCTCATCGTTGGCGAGGACCGTGCCGAGGGCGGGACACCAGTTGACGGTGGATTCGCCCTGGTAGGCGATGCGGTAGTGCATCAGGATGTCGGATTTTTCCTTTTCGGAGAATGAGAGCCACTCCGAGGCCGTGAACGACGGGGCGTCATTGCAGGCGGCGTCGACGGCGGCGCTGCCACCTTTTGCGAAGGCTTCTTCGAGCTCTTCGATGGGGCGGGCCTTGTCGAGGGCCTTGTCGTACCAGGAGCCGAACATCTTGAGGAAGGCCCACTGGGTCCACTTGAAATAAGCGGGGTCACAGGTGCGGACTTCCCTGTCCCAGTCGAAGGAAAAGCCAATCCTGTCGAGCTGGCTGCGGTAGCGGGCCACGTTGACGGAAGTGGTCTTCTCCGGGTGCTGGCCGGTCTGGATGGCGTACTGCTCGGCGGGAAGGCCGAAGGCGTCGTAGCCCATCGGGTGGAGCACATTGAAGCCGCAGAGTCTCTTGTAGCGGGCAAAAATGTCGGAGGCAATGTAGCCGAGAGGGTGACCTACGTGAAGTCCCGCTCCGGAAGGATACGGGAACATATCAAGTACGTAGAATTTAGGCTTGGAGGGATCCTCTACCGCCTTGAAAGTCTTTTCCTCGGCCCACTTGCGCTGCCATTTTTTCTCAATTGCTACAAAATCGTAATCCATATGTCGTTATTTTCTTTTCTTTTCGAGGACGACACCGTTGAGGGAGACCTTGCCCTTGCGGGTGTCCTTGAGGATGAACTGGACGGGGATTGTCATCACCGTGGCCACCTTCACTCCTCCGACGCGGCCGGGCTTCCATCCGGGAGCGGCCTTGACTACACGCACGGCCTCCGCGTCAAGCGAAGGCGACACTCCCCTGACGACCTCGACATCGGCTATGTTGCCTTTGGCGTCGATGACCATCTCGAGAATGACCTTGCCCTGGATGCCGCGCGCGACGGCCTCTTTCGGGTACTCCAGGTAGGTGTAGACCCAGTCGAGGAAGGCCTTGGGATCGCGGCTGCCGAGGAAAGTCGGCTTCACGTCGCACTCTCCATAGGGCACGGCTTTGATCTCCTGCTTCTTCTGAGGCTTGCGGACGGAGTTGTTGTTGAACAACGGAGTCGGGGCCTGGGAGAGGCGGATAGTGAAACCGTAGATGTACTCCAGCTCCTTCTCCATTGCCTCGTAGTCGAGAATGGACGGGGTGTCCCTTTCGGTGTTATATTCGGGATAGCGGCCCGTGGTGAACATCACGGACGGTATCTCGCTGTTGTAGAAGGCCATATTGTCGGAAGGATACGGGGCTTCCGAACTCACTTCCGGTTTTATGGGCTGCAGCTCGCCGCTTTCCGCAGCGAGGAGATCGTTGAGGTCCTGGTTGGAGGCCGTGAAGGCGGAGAAGGTGCCGCAGCCGAGCATATCGAGGTCGATCATCGCATCCCAGCCCTCGGTGGACGGGAAACGGTTGTGGATGAAATGCCAGGCGCCGGCGAAGGTCTCAGACGACGCCCCGAAACCGACCAGCATAACGCTGCGGTGGAGAAGCAGGGACGAACGGCTGAGCTTCTTCGCAAGCTCGATGAGCATCGCTACGCCGGAAGCGTTGCCGTTGGCGCCGTAAAAAATGCGGGGGACCTGCTGACCGTTGACGGTGTAGGTGTCGGCGCCGCGGCCGTCGAGGTGGGCTCCGATGACAATATACTGACCGGAAAAGGACTTGTCGGTGCCCTCGACGAGGGCTATGACGTTTCTTGTCTGAATCGTGTCGCCGTTGGAGGCGAGAAGGCTGATTGTCTCGTCAGGTGTGGAAAGCATCGTGATGCCTTCCTTCTCGAAGGATTCGCGGAGGTACTCCGCCGCCAGGCGCTCGCCCTCGCTGCCTGCCTTGCGGCCTTCCTTGTCGGCGGCCGCGATAAAGGACACGTGCTCCTTCAGGGAGCGGACTGTCTCGCTGTCGTAGAGGTCGGAATAGCCGGCCCCGGGAAGGAACTGGGCGCGGGCGGTGACGACGGAAAGGGCGAGCAGTATGGTTAATGCTGTCTTTTTCATCGTCATTCGTTTATAAGGATCCACGACTTGGGCGGGCAGACGGTCCCGCCGCGGAGCTTCTCGAGAGTGTCGGTGACGAAGAATGCTTCGTCGGAAGGGAGGATGCCCACGGCGCGGAGACCGCTGCGGAAGAATATCACTTCGGCCGGGTAGCCGTCCTTGGCACACGCGGCGGCTCTCTTGGCCGCAAAGTCAGGATTCGAGAAGGCGCCGACGATCACGAGGTACTTCGAAGACGGCCTTTTGCCGTAGATGCCGCCGAGGGACTTGATGCTGAAAGCAAGGCCCGGGACGGTCCTGAGGGCCTCCTCGGCCGCGAGGGAGTCGGCGCGCCACTTTTCAATGGCAGCGATGGAGTCGGCAACGGCCTTGGCACGTGCCGCTTCCTCCTCGGCGATTTTGTCGCGGAGGGCGGTGATGTCGGCAGAAGTCGGCCTTCCGGCGACCTTGCGAAGGAAATCGCAGCCCGTCAGAAGGGCCCCTCCGAGGGCAACTGCCAATATGAGTGCTTTTATACGCATATAGCTTACAAATTTAAGAAAAAAGTTTTTAAATTTACGGAGTAAGATGACAGAACGCACCTACATCGCCATAGACCTCAAATCCTTCTACGCTTCGGTCGAGTGTGTCGACAGGGGGCTGGATCCGCTGGACACCAACCTCGTGGTCGCCGACCTGAGCCGGACGGAGAAGACGATATGCCTTGCGGTCTCCCCTTCCCTCAAATCCTTCGGAATCGGAGGACGCGCACGGCTTTTCGAGGTGACGCAGCGTCTGCGCGAGGTCAACCGCGAGAGAACACTGGCGTCCCGAGGGCGCTTTCTCACCGGCAAATCCGTCTATTTCCACGAACTCAATGCGCACCCCGACTGGGAGGTCAACTATATGGTGGCGCCTCCGCGGATGGGCCACTACATCGAGGTCAGCCGCAAGGTCTACGAAGTCTATCTGAAATATATTGCTCCTGAGGATATTCACGTCTATTCGGTCGATGAGGTCTTTATGGATGTCACCGACTATCTGACTCTATACAAAAAGTCTGCCCACGAGCTTGCTATGACGATGATTCGCGACGTTCTCGCCGCGACGGGCATCACCGCGACGGCCGGAATAGGCACCAATCTCTACCTGGCGAAAGTGGCAATGGACATTGTCGCCAAACGGATGCCGGCCGACAAGGACGGAGTACGCATCGCCGAGCTCGACGAGATGTCGTACCGGCGCGAGCTCTGGGACTACAAACCCATCACGAAGTTCTGGAGAGTGGGCCACGGGACTGCCGCAAGGCTTGCCGTCCACGGGATTGACACTATGGGCAAACTGGCGCGTGCGTCGCTCGAAAAGGAGGATCTGCTTTACTCCATTTTCGGGATAAACGCCGAACTTCTGATAGACCACGCGTGGGGCTGGGAGCCCTGCACGATGGATCTCGTGAAGGCCTACCGGCCGGAGACGAATTCATTCAGCAGAGGGCAGGTCCTGTCAAGTCCCTACGAGTGGGAGAAGGCCAGGATCGTGCTTCTTGAGATGGCCGAGGCGGCGAGTCTCAAACTTGTGTCGAAACGCCTTGTGACCGACCAGATTGTCGTCACCGTCAACTATGACGCCGAATGTCTCTCAAATCCCTCGATACGGTCCCGCTATAAAGGGCCGGTGGGCACGGACTACTACGGCAGGGCCGTCCCGAAGCACGCTCAGGGGACCGCGAATTTAGGCCGTGCGACATCCTCGACGAGAATCATTATGGATGCCGTCGGGCAACTCTACGACAAGATCACGGACCGCAACCTTCTGGTGCGCCGCCTTACGATATCGACCAATCACGTTGTCGACGAAGCCTCGGCGGGGAAGGCGTCCGGGCCGGTCCAGCTGGACCTTTTCACCGACTACGACGCCCTGGAGAAAGAAGAAAAGGCGAAGCAGGAGGTCCTTGACAAGGAAAGGCGCCTTCAGGAGGCGCAGCTTGCCATAAAA
The DNA here is from genome assembly GCA_017553405.1 of Bacteroidales bacterium. Taxonomy (GTDB): domain Bacteria; phylum Bacteroidota; class Bacteroidia; order Bacteroidales; family UBA932; genus Cryptobacteroides. The sequence goes on along the minus strand of JAFZME010000078.1, from coordinate 2,049 downwards.
AAACGCTATGGCAAGAACGCCATCCTCAAAGGCATCGACTTCGAGGACGGGGCGACGACCATTCAGCGTAACGAACAAATTGGAGGACACAAAGCGTGAAAGAAGACTATTCCGACATAATCGACCTGCCCCATTTCGAGCCGCAGCGCCACCCGCGGATGCCCCTTTCGGAGCGTGCCGCCCAGTTCGCCCCCTTCGCAGCCCTCGGCCCCGGGCCTTCTGAGGAGACCGAAAACACGGATTAAGAAAATTATTCTTATATTTGATGGATACTGACCATATGATTAAAATAATCGAAATCAAAAAGAGTGTCTTCGCTGACAATGAACTGGATGCGGAGGCGCTGAGGAAGGAGCTGAAGGCCAAAGGCGTCTATCTGCTCAACCTTATGTCGTCGCCCGGAAGCGGGAAGACGACGACGCTGATCCGTACGATCAATCTTCTCAAGGACAAACTGCGTATAGCCGTGATGGAGGCGGACATCGATTCCGATGTCGATGCCATAAAGATTCGCGAGGCCACCGGCATCCAGTCCATCCAACTCCACACCGGCGGGATGTGCCATCTCGATGCGGAGATGACGCGCCAGGGCATTGACGGCCTGGCAATGGAGGGGCTCGACCTGGTCATACTCGAGAACGTGGGCAACCTCGTGTGCCCCGCCGAGTTCGACACCGGGGCGGTGCGCAATGCAATGATCCTCTCCGTGCCGGAGGGGCACGACAAGCCGCTTAAATATCCGCTTATGTTCTCCGTCTGCGACCTTGTGGTCGTCAACAAGATCGACGTACTCCCCTATTTCGATTTCGATATGGAAAAGTGCAAGGAGTATGTCCATATGCGCAACCCCAAGGCACAGGTCATCCCCATTTGTGCCAAGACCGGCGAAGGGGTGGAAGAATTCGCCCGCTGGATAGAAGAAGAGGTTAAAAACTGGAAAAACCAATAACGCTATGCCCGAGATCTCTAAAAAGTACGTCCCCAGGCATAAGGGCGACAAGAACCCCAATCCGAAACTCCTCAAATTCGTCCGTCACGTCACTGACCGCGTCCCCGGTAAGATCAAGATGACGACCGACGCCCCCGAGTACTGGGGCCTCGCCTGCATCTTCGAGGACGAGATGGATTCCGTGACACGCGAAGCGTCCCTGGACCTGCTTCTGGATATGCTGCCCGGCAACTTCTTCCGCGTGAGGGAGCACCACACGTATGCGAAGCTCCACGAGATGAACGCCAAAAAGCACTACACTCCCGACGACGATTCCTTCGACGCCCTGCTAGACAAGCTCGCCTACTACGGGATGCTGGAGTACGACTATGGCGACAAGTACACCAAGGACGGCCCCGTTCCGGGCGCGGGCTTCGAAAGGAAGGACCGTATCTACTGGGTCCCTATGTTCGTCCCCGGCAGCGCGGAGTACACCAATATGAACACGGAGCTGATGGACAAGTATCCCGAGCTCGCGATGTTCTTCGAAAGGATGACCTTCCTTCCGCTGGAGAAGATCACTCCGATGGTCCCGCTCGGCGGCTCCGGCATAGGTATGCACGTGATTCCCGTCGAGAAAGCCATCTCGATGGAGAACCAGTCGGTCGACATAGAGCACATCTCCTACTGGCTCAAGCGCTACGAAGGGCATCTCGGAGTGGGCATCTGCTCCTGCCGCTACGGGCGGAAGAAGCTCGACGAGGGATGCGCCGACGACTACCGCGACTGGTGTATCGGAGTGGGCGATATGGCGGACTATCTCGCAGAGACCGGCCGCGGCCACTACATCACCTACGACGAAGCGATGGCCATCCTCAAGAAGGCCGAGGATCACGGCTTCGTCCACCAGGTGACCAACATCGACGGCGAGGGCAAGATATTCGCCATCTGCAACTGCAACGTAAAGATCTGCAACGCCTTAAGGACGTCGCAGCTTTTCAATACACCCAATATGTCCCGCAGCGCCTATGTCGCCAAGGTGGAGCCTTCCAACTGCGTCGCCTGCGGCCGCTGCGTGGAATACTGCCCCGCCGGGGCCGTCAAGCTCGGCCAGAAGCTCT
>JAFZME010000077.1 GCA_017553405.1 Bacteroidales bacterium | reverse complement strand
TCCTGCTGGTCTTTAGGTGTGTAACTACGTAATTGACCGTTTTCCCTTCATCCAATAAGTGCATAGCGTGGACATACTTGGGGTAATTTTCATTCTTTTTCATTTCCCTCTTTTTATGTCCAACAAAAGGGGCGCAGTTCAAAATGGCGTTTGGGCGTCAATTTCGGCCTGAAAATGACGCCGGACGCTACTTCAGCTTCAGGAAGGCTTTGACGGCGTCTTCCATAATGACGTAGCCGTCGGCGTTGGGGTGGACGCTGTCGGGAGAGAGGTGCTCGGGGAGAGCGCCGTTCTCGTCGGCCATCAGGACGAAATAGTCAAGATAAGGGATGCGGTTTTTCTTGGCGTAATCGCGAAGCAGGGAGTTGAGATAGATGACGCGATCGGTCGCGTCGCGGACCTCGGGGCGCCAGCGGAAGCTGCCGACCGGGAGGACGGAGCAGACCACCGGCTTGATGTGGTGCCGCTTGGCGAGCTCGCACATCGAGGCAATGTTGCCGAGGGTGTTCTCCGGGGCTATCTTGCCGTTATTTTCGGCGCAGTCGTTGGTGCCGGCGAGGATGAACACGTACTTCGGCTTGAGGTCGAGCACGTCCCTGCGGAAGCGGACCAGCATCTCGGATGAGGTCTGCCCGCTGATGCCGCGGCCGGCAAGGTTGTAGGTGCGGAAGAACTCCGGCCTCTGCTTGAGCCAGTTGTCGGTGATGGAATCGCCCATCAGTACGGCCTTGGGCCGCTTCTCAATGGTGGCGTTGGCCGCCGAATACCTGTAGAACTGAGCCCAGTCGGACTTTTTGTCCTGGGCGGACGCGACGGCGCAGATAAGCGCGAGCGCAATGATTATCGACTTTTTCACGAGTACAATCCTCCATTGACCGAAATGACTTCTCCAGTGACATAGGAAGCTCCCTCGCTTGCGAGGAAGGCGACGACGGCGGCGACCTCCTCCGGAGTGCCGAAACGCTTCGCGGGGATGGTCTTCTTGAGCTCGGCTTCGTCGAGCCCTTCGACCATATCCGTGCGGATGAAGCCGGGGGCGACGGCGTTGACCGTCACGCCGCGGGGAGCGATCTCCTGCGCGAGCGCCTTGGTCGCGGCGATGAGGCCGCCCTTGGCCGCCGAGTAGTTAGTCTGGCCCGGGAGTCCCTTGAGACCTGAAAGAGACGCCATATTGATGATGCGGCCGAAGCGGTGGAGCGCCATCGGCTGCAGGCAGGGCTTGGTGACGTTGTAGAAGCTGTCGAGGTTGGTGCTGAGCACTTTGTGCCAGACGTCGGGCTCCATCCAGAGAAGGAGCGAGTCGCTTCTGATGCCGGCGTTGTTGACGAGGACGCTGATGTATTCGTCAGGGTGGGCGGCCTGCCAGGCGCCGATCGCCTGAGCGGCAGCATCGGGATCGCCGACGTTGAATTTCATCAGCTCCCCGTCGCCGCCGGCAGCGCGAACGGCCTCGAGGGCCTCCGCCGCCGCGGCATCGTTCGACACATAATTGATAAGGACATTGAAACCTTCCGAGGCGAGCCTCACGGCGACCGCGCGTCCAATCCCGCGGCTTCCACCCGTTACTAAAGCATATTTTGCCATACTAATAAATATTATTCCTTTACACAACGGACGCTCTGGCCGTAGGAACGATAAGCGGCATCATCCGCCGGCATAGTAAATGAGTCGTAGGTTATATCAAACCCAAAGAAATACGACATATAATTGGAGTTTGACACAGACCATAAGTAAGCGCTGTTACCCACATCGTTGATGACTCCGTTGACATTATTGATGTAACCGGCAGCAGGATACCAGATAGTTTCAGAACTTCCGAAAACGCCGGAGAAATTGACTCCGCGATTCACCTCGTCACCCTCTATTTCAGCAGCTTCACTGAGAGAATTTATCGCCCTTTGCCAAAGGCCGTCAGTGTGGCCGTCAGGAACTCTCCAGCCGGGAGGGCAGGGATCTTCAACAGACTTGTAATTACTCCAAAGCTGGCTTGTGAGATGGTTGCCGTAATTCCAGGAGCCGGAACCGTTGGTTATGAAAACCATCGGGTGTTCACGGGCATATTGCTCGTTTTTCCCTGATCCGCTTGCTACCGGCTCGGGCCATTCGCCCGTGGAGGCCGCACGGGTGGAAGACTTTATGCCGTTGCCTCCCAGGAAAGGATCCTTCCTTCCCCACTGGTACAAAAGGCCGAGTGCGCCGACGTCCCCCGGAGTCGCGGAGGTCGCACCGAGGTTGCGGTCCATCACCGTGCCGGCGTTGCCGTAATAAACCTGCGCCGTCGCTTCAGGGTCGTAGTCTGCGCACACCCAGATGTGCCACGACCACAGGATTTTATTTGTATTGTCCAGTGCAGCGATCACTGCGTTGCCGTTTTTTATGGGAGCAAGTACGGAGAAAGCCACATAATAGATATCGGTTGTCGCATCCACGTAGCAATAGCCGATGATGTCATCATCTCCAGGGACTTCGTCTGTCCCGAATGATTTCCAAAGGATTTTTGCACCCCTGACGTCTCCGACAGACTCATCGGTGTTGCCCTTTACCGGCTTCAATAAATATTGGCCGGGCTTCGTGACGATATAGCAGTTGGCGCTGCCATTCTCGTTAAGATAGTATTTTTTGTAGAGCGGATCGTCTTCTATCCGGTAGCCTGATCCCTCATCATCCTGCTTACCACAGGCAACCAATGCGGCAGAAACCACTGCCAGAGCAAAAAGTAACTTGTTCTTCATATCAAAGGATTTTAGTTATTTTTTTTCATTTTCTTCTTTCTTGTCCTCCTCCTGCATCGCGGACTGGTAGTTGTTGACTATGGCACCGACCACCAGGTTGAGGAGCAGGAACGCCGAGAGTACGAACCACAAGATGTGGAATGCCGTGACGACCGACTTGTGGACCTTGACGACACCGAGTTCGGCGGCTGTCTCCAGGTTGTAGCGCAGGTCGGTCCAGTCCTCGCCGGTCAGGGCGCGGAACAATGTGAACATCGATTCATCCAGCGTCCCGTACGGGTCCGGCGAATTGGACGGCGAATTGGGAGCCGTCGCCATCAGCTGCTCGTAGTGCTCGAGATCCTCGCCGCTGAGAGTGGCGGGATCGGGAAGCTTGAAGAGCGCATTGCCGATAATAGCGAACAGATATATGAATATCAGGAAGAAAACGAGATTGTAAAACAGCGCGCTGAAAGACTTGATGAGAGCGTTGACCATAACCTTGATGCCCTTCGCGGCACGCAGAAGGCGAAGTACCCTGAAAACACGAAGCACTCGCAGCGCCATCATCGCGCTGGCGTTCGGGAACAGCGTCTCGGGGATATAGCCTATAAGCACGAGAGTCAGGTCGAATATGTTCCATCCGCCCTTGAAGAACTCCTTTACGCTGTCGGCCGCAATGAAGCGGAGAAGAATTTCTATTGTAAAAATCCCGAGGTTGATCTTCTGGATCAGCTTGATGGTCTCGTTGTTGGTGTAGGTCTCAACGCCGATGAGGAAGGCGTTGAGGAGAATGACCACCGTTATTAAAATCTCGAACCACTTCGCAGTGGTGATTTTTTTACAAAATTCCTTGATTTTCAACATATTTTAATATAAAAAATTAGATTTCTCGACTTCGCTCGAAATGACAGGGAGATACGCTCGCATTCGCTCGGTATGACAAAGGAGATACGTTCGACCTAAAGGCCTCGGTATGACAAGGCTACAGCATCTTGAACGAGAGACCGTCGGTCTTGTCCCATTCGCCGCGGGTGAAGTCGGGCATAACGACCGGCATACTGCCGTGGTTGATCGAGACCTCGGTGAGCTCCACGAGCGAGCTCCATTCGGCGGCGTCATAGACGTCCTGGTCGAGCGGGAGGCCGTTGTGAAGGCAATAGATGAGCCTGTAGTCCATAATGAAATCCATACCGCCGTGGCCGCCGACCTTCAGGGCCTTCTCCACCAGACCGTCCTCGGCGGTGATGGGGTGACGGTAGATCGTCATAAGGGAGTCCCTCTGCGCATCCGGCATATATTTCTCGGCGTCGAGATTCTCGGAATCTATGCCCGTGAGGTCGCCGGGATCCAGGGCGAGGCCCTGGTTGGGATATTTGTTTGCGAAGCCCTTCGTGCCTGTGAGCTGGTACATACGGCTATAGGGGCGCGGAGTCGCGACTGCGTGCTCCACGAGGATGGTCTTGCCCTTGCGGGTGCGGATGATGGTCGAGGTGTTGTCGCCGTTGGCGTATTCATACTTGCCGGCGCCGTAGCGCTTGTCGCAGGTCTCCTGGCCGCGGAATGC
>JAFZME010000076.1 GCA_017553405.1 Bacteroidales bacterium | reverse complement strand
TGGCTCCCACCTTCGACTTTAAGCAGGAACTTCTGAGTCGTGGCCCCGCGGTGCAAGTGCTGGCTCCGGAGGCTTTCCGCCTCGAGGTGATTGATGATGTGGCAGCCATGGCCAAGAACTACGGTCTATGAAAGACTTTGCAGCGATAGACTTCGAGACGGCCAACGAGTGCCGATGCAGCGTGTGTAGCATTGGTGTGGTAATCGTCCGGAATGGGAAGATTGTGGACTCGTTCTACAGCCTGATTCATCCGGAGCCGGAATACTACCAGTGGTTCTGCAGGCAGGTCCACGGACTTTGTGAGGAAGACACAGAAGATGCTCCGGTATTTCCTTATGTCTGGGAAAAGATTGCTCCAAAGATTGAAGGCTTGCCGTTGGTTGCCCATAACAGTGCTTTCGATGAAGGATGCCTGAAAGAGGTCTTCAAAGTGTACCGTATGGATTACCCGGATTACGAGTTCTACGACACCCTGGCCGCCTCCAGGAAGCACTTCAGCGACACGCTGCCCAACCACCAGCTCCAGACGGTCGCCGCAGCCTGCGGCTACAATCTTGAAAACCACCACCACGCCCTCGCCGACGCCGAAGCCTGCGCCCACATCGCGCTGAAGATCCTTTAGATATGGGGGGACCTTGCGCGGTTTTCGAGGTCCTAAGCGCTTCTGGCGGGCGAGGTCCCGGCGCTGAAATTAGACCTTGCGCGCTTAGAGGCGGGCGGAGAGGATCGCGGAGCGGTCGGAGGAGAGCTGGGCGGCGAGGGCGTCCAGGGAGGGGAAGCGGAGCTCGTCGCGGACCTTGCGGACGAAGCGGACGGTGATGTCGCGGCCGTAGATTTCTTCGTCGAAGGAGAAGATGTTGGTCTCGATTGTGAGGGCATCGCCGCGGGCGACAGTGGGGCGGACGCCGATGTTGGTCATACCGATGAAGCTGCGGCCCAGCGTCTCGACCTCAACCTCATAGACTCCCCTCTCGGGGATGAGCTTGAGGGGCTCGTAGAGCTGCATATTGGCCGTCGGGAAGCCGATGGTGCGGCCGAGGCGGTTGCCCTCGACGACCACGCCGTGGAGGGAATACCTGCGCCCGAGCATCTCGGTGGCCTCTTCCATACGGCCCTCGGAGATGGCGGCGCGAATCTTCGTAGATGATATATACGCCTCCCCGTCGCAGGAGATGCACGGAACCATAATGACCTTGAGGCCGAGGCTGTCGGCGAGGGAGAACAGGGCGGTGCCGGAGACGCCGTCGGAGCCGAAGCGGTTGTCGTAGCCGACAACGATAGCGCTGGCTCCGTAGCGGCCCTTCACGTAGTCGCCGAGGTACTCCCCGGCGGTGAGGGCGCCGAATTCACGAGTGAAATGCACCACTTCGACTCTGTCGACGCCCATCGAGCGCAGCAGCGCCTCCTTCTCGTCGAAGGAGGTCAGCAGCCGGAGACCGCGGGCGTCCTGCTGGAAGACCGTCCGCGGGTGAGGCCGGAACGTTACGAGAACGGCCTCCTCTCCCCTTTCGCGGGCAGAGGAGACCAGAGTCTCGATTACTTTCCGGTGGCCCAGGTGGACACCGTCGAAGAATCCTGTGGTGACTACAGCCATCTGACAAGTTCGAAATCCTGCCTGTGGGGAAGGAGAGGATTCTTGGCGAACGCCCTCGTGGCCACCTGGTAGGCACCCGTGCGCTCAGGAAGGATGGACATCTGATACTTGCAGATGCCGTCGGCGAACTCGACCGGAGTGTACTCGCGGACATCGGCTATGTGGAGGTTGCCGTGACGGTCCGTGCTGGCGAAAATGGTCTCGACGCCGATGTCTTCGGGCTTCAGGTCGCCGATGTTGAGGACGACCTCCGACTTGAACTCATTGCCTTCGGAAAGATCGTACGAGGTCGCCGGCTGAGTCTCGGAAATCACGTTGACATTCTCCCACTCGCGGCGCAGGCGTTTCTTCCAGGAAGCGATCCTGCGGGCAAGGGCGTAGTCGTCGGCGACGACGGAGACAGCGCGCTGAGCCTGCGGGATGTAGTACTGGTTCATATAGTCGGTAAGCATCCTGTTAGTCGTGAATTCGCAGGCGACCTGGGCGATGGTGTTCTTGATGAAGCCGATCCATTCGGCGGAACGGCCGGAATTGCGGTCGACATTGTAATATGCCGGGACGATGTCGTTCTCGAGGATGGCGTAGATGGTCGCCGAGTCGAGCTCGTTCTGGTAGGAGTTGTCGTCGTAGACCTGCTCCTCGGGAAGAGCCCATCCGGCGCCCTCCTTGTAGCCTTCCACCCACCAGCCGTCGAGGACGGAGAAGTGCATCGTGCCGTTCATAGCCGCCTTCTCTCCGGAGGTGCCGGAGGCTTCCTGCGGACGTGTCGGGTTGTTCATCCACACGTCGACGCCCTGGACCATCCTCTTGGCGAGGGTGATGTCGTAGCCGGGGATGAAGACAATCTTGCCGATGAAGCGCTCCTGCTTGGAGATGTCGACAATCTGCTTGATGAGGTCCTGGCCCGCCTTGTCGGCCGGGTGGGCCTTGCCGGCGAAGAAGAACTGCACCGGACGCACGGGATCGTTGACTATGGCGTCGAGCCTGTCGAGGTCGGAGAAGAGGAGCGTGGCCCTCTTGTAGGTCGCGAACCGGCGGGCGAAGCCGATGGTGAGCACGTCGTCACGAAGGTTGTCGAGTATCTTGACTATCTCCGAAGGAGAATAGTGGTTGGAGGCTGAAGTGTCCTGCAGGCGCTCCTTGATGAAGCCTATGAGCTTCTTTTTCAGCTGCTTCTTGACGGACCAGACTTCTTCGTCGGAGACGTTGTAGATGCCTTCGAAGCACCTCTTGTCGTAGTGATGCGTCTTGAACTCGGGACCGAAAACCCTCTCGTGGACGGGCTTCCACTCGGGAGCCGCCCAGGTCGGATAATGGACACCGTTGGTGACATAGCTCACATAGAGTTCCTCGGGCAGGTAGCCGGGATACATATGGGCGAAGATGTCGCGGCTCACCTTGCCGTGGAGCATCGACACGCCGTTGACATTCTGCGAGATGTTGGCCGCGAGGTTGGACATCGAGAATTTCTCGCCGATGTCCTGCGGGTTGTCCTTGCCGAGGGACATAAGCGTCTCCCAGTCGATCTTGAGGCGCTGGGGAAGGTGGCCGATATACTTACGGAGGAGGCCTTCGTCGAAAGCGTCGTGGCCGGCAGGGACCGGAGTGTGCGTAGTGAACAGCGAAGAAGCGCGCACAACCTCGAGGGCTTCGGGGAAGTCGAGGTTGTCGTGCTCGATGTACTCGCGGAGGCGCTCGATGCCGATGAACGCGGCGTGGCCCTCATTGCAGTGATAGACGGTCGGATTGAGGCCGAGGGCACGGAGTGTCCTGATGCCGCCTATACCGAGGAGGAGCTCCTGCTTCAAACGGTTCTCCCAGTTGCCGCCGTAGAGGTGATAGGTCACCTCGCGGTCCTCGGGGCTGTTGGCCTCGTAGTCGGTGTCGAGAAGGAAGAGGTCCGTACGGCCCACTTCGACTTTCCATATACGGGCGGTGATGTTACGGCCGGGGAACGGAACGGCGACGGTGAGCCAGGAGCCGTCGGCACCGATGACGGGAGTCGCAGGAATCTTGGTGAAGTCCTGCGCGTCGTATTTGGCCACCTGGTAGCCCTGTCCGGAAAGGACCTGGGTGAAATAGCCATAGCGGTAGAGGAAACCGACGGCCACAAGGTTGACGTTCATATCCGAAGTCTCCTTGAGGTAGTCGCCGGCAAGGATGCCGAGACCGCCGGAATAGATCTTGAGCGACGTGTCAAGGCCGTATTCCATACAGAAATAGGCGACCGAAGGGTCGGTCCTCTGCGACTTCGCGGCCATATACTCGTCGAACTCGTCGAGCACTGCCTTCATCTTGGCCATAAAGACCTCATCTTCGGAAAGGGCGTGGAAACGCTTGAGGCTCACCGTGTCGAGCACGACGAGAGGGTTGTGGCACGAGGCGTGCCACACCTTGGGATCTATGTATCTGAAAAGGTCTTTTGCACTTTCGTTCCAGCACCACCAGAGGTTGCGGGAAAGTTTTTCCAGTCGGGAAAGCTTAGGGGGAAGATGCCTCGTCACGATGACGGACTTCCAGGAAGCCGTGTTGACGTCGGGTTTGGTATATTGCATAGTTGCGTTGTTTTCTTTCGTGTATGATTTAAGAAGGAGAGAAATCCTCGACAGAGCGAGTGAATATGCTCTCACATAATAGACTATCTGATTGTCCCACAGGGCGATGGATGCCACGTCGAGGGCATTGGCCCTGTAGACCTTCCTCTTGTCGGAATCCAGGGCTGCGATCTCCTTGATGCGCTCCGCCACACCTGTCACGACATCGGCATAGTTGTCTTCGTTTCTCTCGAGGACGGTGATGCCGGGATGAGCGCCCTTGTAGCGGTCGCGAACCCAGAGGCCGAAACCGGCGAGAGTCGTCGTGAGCGTAGGAATCCTGAACGCAAGGGCCTCCAGAGGGGTGTAGCCCCACGGCTCATAGTAGGACGGGAACAGAGCCAGGTCGAGACCGCAGAGGATATCGTAATACTTAAGGTTGAATATGCCGTCGTCGCCGTTGAGGTAGGACGGGATGAAATAGACGTGAATCAGCGAGCCGGGACGGTTGTCGAGGCCGAGGTCCCTCATCCTGCCGGTCACGGCGTCATAGTCGGGATTCTGAAGATAATGCGAGACCTGGGTCCTGTAGGAAGGATCGCCAGCGCCGGAAAGGCGGGCCGCCAGTTCGCGGTCGGGGCCGTTGTGGCCCGAAGGGATCATTATGAAGGCGTGGATGCTGCGGCCCGAATAGCCGCTGTCGCGAAGACGGGCCAGGGCGTCGAGGAAGACGTCGATGCCTTTGTTGCGGTACTCATATCGCCCGCCGATGCCGATGAATATGGAATCCGAAGCGACTTCGCCGGCACACATCGCGGAGGCAACTTCCACAAGGCGCTTGCGGGAAAGCGAGTGCTTCGCCTCGTAATCCTCGTCGGAGGACGGGGTGAAGCTGTTTTCGAAGCCATTCGGCGTCACGATGTCGACCTTACGGCCGAGGAAACGCTCGCACTCCTTCGCGGTGATATCGCTCACAGTCGTGAAGACGTCGGCGTTCTGGGCCGACTTCTTCTCGAGGGAGTGGCGGGCCACCACGCCGAAACGGCCGGCCATCTCGTCGCCGTCGTAGGATTCCATACCGCCGTAGAGGGGCAGGTTGTTGCCGGCGAGGCAGCGGCCGACCACGGTCGCGTGGGTGGTGAACACGGTTGCGACAGGGACGCCTGAGGCCTTGATATAGAGAAGGCCGGCGCCGGTCTGCCATTCGTGGAACTGGGCGACCGCCTTGTCGCTTGTGTCCAGATTATGCTTGTGGAAACTTTCGATGACCTTGCCGGCGGCGTAGCCGAACAGGGCGGCTTCCTTGTAGTCCCAGTTGCCGCTGATGGAATCCACTCCGTAGAGCTTCCAGAAACGGGTGAGAATCTCATTCTGGGAAGTAAGGAACTGCTTGAAGTCCACCAGGATGGCGGTGGGCTTGCCCGGGACGTTCCAGCGGCCGATCCTTACGCGAAGCCCCTCCTTCGCCGCTTCCATCTTCCAGGAACGGTACAGGAGAGGGTCCTCGAGGAAATCGGGATTGGACGCCGAGTGCATCCAGACATCCGGTCCTATGAGTATGTGGTGACGTCCGAGTTCGGACTTAAGGTGAAGCGACTTGGTCGCGATAACGGTGTAGATGCCGCCTACCTTGTTGCATACTTCCCAGCTTACTTCAAACAGGTAGTCCGGCTTTTCAATATTGTCTGTCATTTACTTCTTTTTTACGGCCTTCTGCTCTTTCACAACTTGCTCCCTGACATCGAGGGCCGCCCTCTTTTCGTCGAGGCGGATCTGGAAGTCGGACAGAACGTTCATAAAGTTGATGAATGCTTCGTAAGGGGTGTCGTAGGGGTTGAAATACTTGTGGACTTCGCCGTCGGAGAAGAACTTCGTACACATATAGTAGAAGTGGTCGCTCTCCTGGAGGTGGCCGAAGTCGGCCCAGAGCTCCTCGTCGTTGACGATGGAGAGCTTCTCGGTCATCGCGTAGACCTTCTGGCAGGCCTCCTGCTGGAGCTCGTTGCCGAGCCAGGCGGAAAGATCCCTCTCCTCATCGGCCCAGGAAATCGCATCGGGCACGTCGAGCGAGGAAACGCTCTTGTGCTTGGAAGCGGCCTCGGAAGGAGTCACGAATTCGAAGGTCCCGTCGGAGATGACGGCCTCGGGGAGATAGCCCATAAAGTCGAATATGCCGCTGTCGGCACTCTGGTGCTCGCCGAAGGTCTCATAGTCCATAAACAGGTTGATGATCTCGCCGTCGGCTTCCTTGAGCCAGGAGAGATACTTGTCCGTCGTCAAAGGCCAGTCGGCCCACTCGCGGTTGGAGAAGCGGAAGGCTATGTCGTCGGAAAGAGGAGCGTTGCGGAGGAGGAGCTTCATCGAACGGGCGGTCTCGCCGTTGTAGATGAAATTGGGGCTGCGCCATCCGAGGATGTGCTTCGCGCCTTCGGTCAGCATCGTCTTGAATCCGAGTTTGGAGACGGCTTTTCCTATATCGTTGGAGTAGATGAGCTCGGTGTTGCGGAAGGTCTTGGGCGTGACGCCGAAGAGCTTCTCCACTGCGGCCTTGTGCTTGAGGACCTGGTGCTCGAACTCCGAAGGGGAATTCAGGGAGGCGAGGGAATGGTAGTAGGTCTCGGAGAGGAACTCCACGCAGCCGCTCGCGGCCAGGGCACGGAAGCTGTCCACCACATCAGGTGCATAGCGCTCGAACTGCTCCATCGCGCTTCCGGAAATCGAGAACGCCACTTTGAACTTGCCGCCCTGCTTCCTAATGGCATCCAGAAGGAGCTGGTTCATCGGAAGATAGCACTTGGTGGCTATGCGGCGAAGGATGCTCCTGTTGGCGAAATCGTCATAGTAGTGGGAGTCCTTTCCTATGTCGAAGAAGCGGTACTGACGGAGGCGGGTCGGCTGGTGGACCTGGAAATACAGGCAGATACTCTTTTTCATAGCATTATCTGATTACTGATTCATAGACTTTCTTGAGTTTCGCGGTGGCGCCGTTCCACTTGAGGTCGTTGACCTCGTCGAATCCCTCCTTCGCCGCGAACGAAGCGAGGGCCGGGTAGTTGAGAAGGGCGTAGATGTCGTTGGCCATTGCATCGACGTCCCAGAAATCAACCTTGAAGGCGTACTTGAGCACCTCGGCGGCGCCGCTCTGGTGCGAGATGATGGAAGGAACGCCGGTCCTCATCGCCTCCAGCGGGGAAATGCCGAAAGGCTCCGAGACGGAAGGCATAATGTAGACGTCCGACAGGGCGAACATCTTCTGGACATCGGCTCCGCGGAGGAAGCCGGTGAAATGGAAGCGGTCGGAAATGCCGAGACGGGCGACCTGGCGGATCGCACGGTTCATCATATCGCCGCTGCCGGCCATCACGAAACGGACGTTCTTGGTCCTCTTGAGCACCTTGGCGGCCGCTGCGATGAAATATTCGGGGCCCTTCTGGAAGGTGATGCGGCCGAGGAAGGTGACGACCTTCTCCTTCACTCCCCTGCTGACCTCGATATTCTCCCTGCCGGAGAAATCGACGGCGTTGTGGACGGTGACGACCTTCTCGGGAGGGACGCCGTATTTGTTGATGCAGATATTGCGGGTGAGGTCGCTCACGGCGACGACCTTGTCGGCGGCGGCCATACCGCGCTTCTCGATGTCGAAGACGCGGGTGTCGATGTTGTCGGCGCTGCCGCGGTCGAAGGAGGTCGCGTGGACGTGGACCACGAGGGGCTTGCCGGTCAGCTCCTTGGCGGCGATGCCGGCGAAGTAGGTCAGCCAGTCGTGGGCGTGGATGACGTCGAACTCATCCTTATGCTGGAGAGCGATGGTCCCGCCGACCATTGCGTAGCGGGCCACCTCTTCCATAAGGTTGGCGCCGTACTTGCCGGAGAACTTGTACTTCTGGCCGTAGCTGATGCGGAAGTCCTTGACCTGGCGCTTGCGCTCGTCCTCGACGATGTGGCTGAACTCCTCCGGATCGGCGTAAGGGATCATATTGGACCCGATGTGGACGAAACGGACCTTGTCGAGGAAGTCGTCGACCGTCTCGGAGACGGTGTCGACTGCGACGTCGCTGGCGTTAAGGATCTTAGCGACGCTCTGGTCTTCATCTCCGGAAGCGGAAGGCATAACGAAGATGGTCTCCACGCCGTTGTGGGCAAGGCCCTTGACGATACCGTAGCAGGCGGTGCCGAGACCTCCGGCGATGTGGGGCGGAAACTCCCAACCGAACATTAAAACCCTCATAATTATTCCTCCCTATACTTTTTGATGAGAAAATCGACATTGAGCAGCGCTGCCGTGGCAAGGGCCGAGGAGATGGCGCCGTGGGGCTCGTGAGGCGGATCGCCGTCGTAGAGCTCGGAGAAGGCGCCGACGCCGTGCTTCGAGAGGTCCTCGTAGAAGCCTTCGGTCAGCCACTCGGCCTTCTTGATGAAGGCGGAGCCCATCATCCTGAAATTGACGTAGCAGTACTGTGCGAGAAGATAGGGGAAGGCGCAGCCGTTGTGGTAGGCCAGGTCCCTCTCTATCTGGGAGCCTTCGTAGACGCCCTTGTAGTTGACGTCCCTCGGGGAGAGGGAACGGATGCCGCGCGAGGTCTCGAGCTCATTGGCGACGAGCCTCATCACGGAGCTGACGACCTCGTCGTCGACGGGGCAGAAGTCCATCGAGATGGCCCACAGCTGGTTGGGGCGGAGCTCCATATGCTGGCCGTAGTTGTCTACATAGTCGGCGAGGAAGTGGAGCGAAGGGTTCCAGAAAGTGGGCTGGAAGTTGCGGAGGATGTTCTCCTTGACGGGGGCCCAGCGGCGGATGAACTCGCTGTCCTTGGGGCCGTACTTCGCCTCCTGGTCGAGGGCGAAGGCGACGGCGTTGTACCACATAGCGTTGGTCTCGACCTGGTAGCCGGCCCTTTCGGTCACGGCGCGGCCGTCGATGTAGCAGTTCATCCACGAGAGGGCGACGCCGTCCATCTGGGCCCAGAGAAGGCCGTTGGGCTGCATCGTGACCTCCTTGCGGACACCGGGAGCGTAGCTCTCGATGATGTCCTTGAGGACTTTGCCGTATTTCTGCCAGGTGTGGCGCTCCTTGCCGGTGTAGGCGTTGTATTGCTGAAGGGTGACGGCCATATAGAGCGGAGCCTCGACCTGGGTGGTCCTGTGATAGAGCCTTTCCTGCTCGTCGGCGATGAGGTTGTCGAGAATTTCTTCAAACTCCGCCGGGGAATCCTTGGCGTACAGAGTCAGGCCGGCGAGAGCGATGAGAGTCTCGCGCAGAAGGCCGGTGTAGAGCCAGGAGTAGCCCGCCACAATCTGCTTGCGGCCGCCGCAGGAACGGATGAGGCTGTCGGCGTTGCGGATAAGCTGGTCGTGGAAGGAAGTGATGGGGCCTATCTTGTTGACGGCGGAGGCATAGCGCCTCTTGAGGCCCTGAGGGACCTGGACTTCATCCGCGCTCGCAGAGAAGACCACGCTTCCGCCGGGAGCGATCTCCACGTCGAAGGATCCGGGGACGAAAAGGTCCTCGCGGCAGTCGAAGCCGCGGCGCATCTCGTCGGAATAGGTCACGCCCTTGTACCAGGCCGGAGCCGAATTCCACACCGACGAAGCGCTTGTCTGGAGGTGGAGGTCCGGGAAACCGGGATAGAGGTTGAACGTGACGCCGTTGGGGATGGCGTAGAAGCCGGTGTGGATGGCGGGGTTCTCCGCCGTGAGGTCGTGGACTTTGCGGAAAGCGAGGAACGGCTTCAGCGTGAGCCTGACCTTGCCCGGGGCCTGCAGAAGCTCGTAGTTGATGAGGATCTGGTTGTGGTCCGGGGTGAGGACGAGGCTCTTGCGGAGGACGATGCCGCCGATCTTATAGGTGATGGCGGGGACGGGGTCCGCATCAAAATCGACTATGTACTTGTGGCCGCGGGGCTCGTAGATGTCGCCGTAGCAGTGGATGCCGAGGTTGAAGCTCTTGCCCATCAGGGTGAGCGTCTCGTCGAGGGAGGACAGGAGCACGTAGCGGAAACCGCCGAAGCCTTCGATCGGAACTGCAAGGAGGCCGTGGTAGCGCCTCGTGTTGCAAGTCACGATGGAGGTGTTGCAGAATGCGCCCGTCTTGTTGGCAAGGATGATCTCCCTTTTGAGCGAATACTCAAGATTGACGAGTTCGGATTTGTTGAATTTCAGAAATGCCATTTTCTTACATTTTTAGTTTCAACACCTGGACGCTTCGCGAAGGAAGGTACAGATAAAGGGTGGCCGGATGGACGCCGGTGCCGTTGGGGGACTTTTTATCCACTGTGAAGTGGCTCTCACCGCTTTTAAGGCGGGAAAATCCGTTGAACTCCGGCTGGTCGGAGTCTAACACTTCCACCCACTCTCCGGCGGGGGCGCCGAATCCGTAGTCGGCAAATGAGCCCTCCGGGGAGAAATTCAGCGCAAAGATACACTTTCCGCGCTTGAAAATCAAAACTTTTTTCTCCTCGTCCTGAACTAAAAGTTCAGGGGGTGAGGAAAGAGTGCGCTCCTTGCGCAGCAGGCGGACCATCGCTTCGTCGAAATTGCGGAGGAAACGATAGCGGAGATTCTTGTCCTCTTCGATGGACCAGAGACGGCGTGCGTGCTTGAAGGACCAGCCGTTGCCTTCGCGGGGGAAATCTATCCACTCCGGGTGGCCGAATTCGTTGCCCATAAAGTTGAGGTAGCCGTCGCCGGCGGTCGCAGCCGTGACGAGGCGGATCATCTTGTGGAGGGCGATGCCCCTGTCGACTATGGGGTTGGAGGAGCCCAGGTCCATAGAGAAGTACATCTCCTTGTCTATCAGCCTGAAAATGATGGTCTTGTCGCCGACGAGGGCCTGGTCGTGGCACTCAGCGTAGGAGATGGTCTTCTCGTCGGCCCTCTTGTTGGTCAGCTGCCACCAGATGTCGCCCACTCCCCACTGCTCGTCGGAGCGCTCCTTGATGATCTTGATCCAGTAGTCGGCGATGCCCATAGCCATACGGAAATCGAAACCGATGCCGCCCTTTTCGAGCGGGGCGGCGAGGCCTGCCATACCGGAGACGTCCTCCGCAATGGAGAAGGCGTCCGGATTCATCTGGCGGATGAGGATGTTGGCGAGGGCGAGATAGGTGACTGCGTTTTCATCGACACCCTGGTTGAAATAGGCGTCGTAGCCGCTGAAGGCCGTGCCGAGGCCGTGGTCCCAGTAGAGCATCGAGGTCACTCCGTCGAAGCGGAAACCGTCCACGTGGTACTCTTCCATCCAGTATTTGACGTTGGAAAGGAGGAAATATTTCGTCTCGTCCTTGCCGTAGTCGAAGCAGCGGGAACCCCAGGCAGGATGATGCCCCTGGGGGCCCTGGTAGAAGTAGAGGTCGTCGCGCCCGTCGAAACGGGAGAGACCTTCGGCTTCGTTGTCGACAGAATGGGAATGGACAATGTCCATAACAACGGCTATGCCGGCCCCGTGGGCCTCGTCGACCAGCCGCTTGAACTCCTCCGGAGTGCCGAAGCGGGAGGAAAGCGCGAAGAAATTGGAAACCTGATAGCCGAAGGAACCATAGTACGGGTGCTCCTGGAGGGCCATTATCTGGAGGGTGTCGTAGCCGAGTTTCTTGACCTTGGGCAGCACGTCGCGGCGGAAATCCTCGAATGAGGCCACCTTCTCCTGCTCCGAACTCATACCTATGTGGCACTCATAGATGAACGGGTGGGGGCGCTTCCCGGGATTGCGGTGCTTCCATACGTATTTTTCCGCGGGGTCCCAGACCTGGGCGCAGAAAACCTTGGTCTGGGGATCCTGGACGGCACGGGTGGTGTAGGCGGGAAGCCTCTCCCCTCCTCCGCCCGGCCATTCGATGAAGAGCTTGTAGAGCTCGCCGTGATGGAGAAACATCTCGGGAAGGACAATCTCCCAGTTGCCGCTGCCTATAGGCTTCAGGGAGTAAGCGGCCGTGCGCTTCCAGTTGTTGAATTCGCCTATGAGATAGAGCTTTGTCGCATTGGGGGCCCACTCGCGGAACACCCAGTCGCCTGACGAAGTCTTGTGGAGGCCGTAGAAGATGTGATTGTTGATCCCGTCCTTGAGAATACCTCCGCCGGCAAAGCGCTTCTCCGCTTCGAGTATGCGGGCGTGCCTGGCGTCGATGGCCCCCTTGAAGGGCATCAGGTAGGGATCAGTCTCGTAGAGCATCCTTGTCTTTTTCATCACCTGTCCTCCTTCTCGAGAGCGTCAATCTTGTCCTTTACGCCTTTGAGGTAGTCCCGGCAGCCCTTGAGGAGCTCCTTGGAACGGGAGACGAGGGCGTCGATGTCGTCGAGCCTGGTCTCGGGGTCCTCGACCTTCGAGGCTATCTGTTCGAGTTCGGCGATTGCCGCTGCATAGTCAAATTCGGGTTTCATAATTATGCGGTGTTAACTTTTTCATTTTCAATGCCCTCGCGGATGACGTCGGAAACGTGGGCGATGACGGAGCCGTCGGAGAAACGGACGCCGATGCGGTCGCCGGGGCGCACCCTGCCGACACCTTTGAGGAGTTTGTTGTCGGAGCCGGTCACGAGGACGTAGCCCCTGGAAAGAAGAGTCCTCGGGTCTGCCGAGTTTATACGCGTCTCGAGGAGCGATACGACATTCTGGAGGGCGCCTATCTTCACTGTCGCCACATTGCGTATCCTGGAAGCGGCCGAGTCGACATTTTTTTCATACCTCCTGTGAAGCCCCATAAGGGATGTAACGACAGCCCTGACCTTCATATCCACACGCAAGTTTTCGGAAAGGATCCTCTCCCTGACGGCGGAACACACCTTTTCATAAAGACCTTCCGCCTCTTCCTCAGCTTCGCAAAACTTGTCGATGAAAAGGTCGGCGAGGGCCGTCGGCGTCTTGACATAGGTGCAGGCCACCATATCGGCGATGTGGTAGTCCTTGTCGTGGCCTATGGCCGTGACCACCGGCAGCGGACATTCGGCTATCGCTACCGCGAGGTCGTAGTCGTCGAAGCAGGAAAGGTCGTTTTCCGAACCGCCTCCCCTGAGGATGAGGACGGCGTCGAACTCTTCCTCCTGAATCTCCTTGAGGGCGGCGATCACCGAACCGGCGGCGGCATCGCCCTGAACTGAAGCCTCGAAAAGGCTGATGTCGAAGGCGTAGCCGCGGGGATTCTTCTCGATGTGGTTGATAAAATCCTGCAGGCCGGCGGCCGTCGCGGAGGATATGACGGCAAGGCGCCTCGGGATGTCTGGGATGCAGAGTTCTTTCTGCATATCCATATAGCCGAGCCGCGTGAGCTTTTCGATGGCTTTCTTGCGGGCAAGGGCCTTTTCGCCAAGGGTGAACGAAGGATCGATGTCATCGATGAAGAGCGACACTCCATAGGTCGGGGAAAAACTCACCCTGGCCTTCACCAGGACAGTGATGCCCGCCTTGAGCGGCATACCCGTCGCGGTCTCGAAGCGGTCCTTGATGTCACGGTAGTTGCGGCTCCAGATGATGGCCCTCGTCTGGGCGACTACCTGCCCGGCACGGCTCTCGGAAAGGTCGAGGTAGCAGTGGCCGTTGGCCCTCGGGGTCCACAGCGTGATCTCTCCCTTTACCCAGTAAGTCCCCGGAAAAGCGTCCTCGACGACTTCCTTGAAGGTCGAGAGAAGCTCGGAGAGACTTATGAAGGGAACTTCAGGCATCGCTATTTGCTTCTGGCGTAGATCCTTACGGGACAACCGGAGAAATCGAAATGCTGGCGGATCTTATTCTCGAGGAAACGCTTGTAGGGCTCCTTTACCCACTGGGGAAGGTTGCAGAAAAACGCGAAGGACGGAGTCCTCGTCGGGAGCTGGGTGACGTACTTGATCTTGATGTACTTGCCCTTCCAGGCGGGAGGGGGATAATTCTCTATCTCCGGGAGCATCACTTCGTTGAGCTGGGCGGTCGGGATGCGCCTGGACATATTTTCAGCGACTCTCGCCGCGGCGTCGAGCACGTCCATTATCCTGAGCTTGGAGGTCACGGAGGTGAAGATGATGGGGACGTCGTCGTTGGGGGCGATGCGGGAGCGAAGGCTCTCGGTGTACTTCTTCATCGTGTTGCTGTCCTTCTCGAAGAGGTCCCATTTGTTGACCACGATGACGCAGCCCTTGCTGTTGCGGTCGATGAGGTTGAATATGTTCATATCCTGGGCCTCCATACCGAGGTTGGCGTCGATCATCAGGATGCAGACGTCGGAGTGCTCGATCGCGCGGATGGAGCGCATCACGGAATAGAATTCGAGGTCCTCCTTTACCCTGGCCTTGCGGCGGATGCCGGCCGTGTCCACGAGGATGAATTCGTGGCCGAAGCGGTTGTAATGGGAGGATATGGAATCCCTTGTCGTGCCGGCCACGGGGGTGACGATGTTGCGGTCCTCCCCGAGGAGGGCGTTGGTGAGGGACGACTTGCCCACGTTGGGACGGCCCACTATCGCGATACGGGGAATGCCGGACGCTTCTTCCTCATCCGGCTTGTCCTCGGGCAGGATCCTGACGATGGCGTCGAGGAGGTCGCCGGTGCCGGAGCCGTTGGCCGAGGAAATGCTGTAGAGCTCTCCAAGGCCGAGGGCGTAGAACTGGGGCACGTCGAACATCTTGTCGCCGCTGTCGACCTTGTTGACGCAGAGGATGACGGGCTTTTTCGTCCTGCGGAGGACATCGGCGATCTCGGCGTCATAGTCGGTGATGCCGGTCCCCGCCTCAACCATAAAGAGGACGGCGTCGGCCTCGTCGATGGCGATCTCGACCTGACGGCGGATGGCCTGCTCGAAGACATCCTCGGAGCCGTAGGTGTAGCCGCCGGTGTCGACCACGGAGAATTCGTGGCCGCACCACTCGCATTTGCCGTAATGGCGGTCGCGGGTGACGCCGGCGGTCTCGTCGACTATCGCCTGGCGCATACCGACGAGGCGGTTGAAAAGGGTGGACTTGCCGACATTCGGGCGTCCCACTATTGCAAGAAGAGCCATAGGATCTTATTTTTCAAATTTATACAAAGCGCAGCCGCGGCAGGCGTC
>JAFZME010000007.1 GCA_017553405.1 Bacteroidales bacterium | reverse complement strand
GTCGCGGAAGATCTCGAGCGAGCTGCCGGCCGGGAGGAACGACAGGTCGAGCTCGAGCTCGCGGGCGTCCCAGCCGGTGAGGGCGCCGACGTACCAGACGTCGCCCTTACGCCTGGCCACCGCGACGTACTCCCCTACCTTGCCGGCGAGGGGGCGCACTTCGTCCCAGACCGTCGGGACGGCGGAGATGTATTTGAGGCACTCAGGCTCGCGGATGTAGTTGGAAGGCGAGTCGCAGAGCATCGTGAGAGGCGCGTCGAAGACGACGTACTCGGCGAGCTGGCGGCAGCGCGTCCCCTGGCTCATAGGCTCGTGCCTGACGAAACGGAAATTATCTTTGACGGCGTTGCGCATCGCGCCCTGGGTGTAGTCGGCAGGGCCCGCGACCAGCCGCACGAAGGGAATCGTCACGTCATAGGTCACGAGATCGATGTCGTGAGGCTTAGTGCTCTTGACGTTCTCCAGGCCGTAGACTCCCTCGAAATTGACCACGTTGGGCCAGGTGCGCTGCAGGCCTGCGGGCTTGAAGGCGCCGTGGAAGTCGATTATAAGGTGATATTTGGCGGCCATCCGGGCGGTCCTTTCGTAGAAACGGACCATCGGCTGGTCGTCGCGGTCCATAAAATCGACCTTGAAGCCCTTGATGCCCATAGCCGAATACTCGCGGCACGCACGCTCCATATCCTTCTCGAAGGCCCAGTAGCCGGCCCAGAGAATCAGCCCCACGCCCTTCTGCGAGGCATATTTCACCAGAGCCGGCAGGTCGATCTCGTCGACCACCTGGAAGAGATCCGCCTTGCCCTTGACCGCCCAGCCTTCGTCGAGGATCACATACTCTATCCCGTTGTCGGCGGCGAAGTCTATATAATATTTATAAGTCTCGTTGTTGATGCCGGCGCGGAAATCGACTCCGTAGAGATTCCACGCATTCCACCAGTCCCACGCGACCTTGCCGGGGCGGACCCAGCTGAAGTCAATCGACGGGTCCGAAGGTGCGCCGAGAAGCCACGCCATATCGCTGGAGAGCAAGTCCTTATCCTCCTTGGAAACGATGACTATCCTCCAGGGAAATTTCTCCTTTGCGGAAGCTTCCGCGATGAACTCCTCCCGCGACTCCACTAGCCCCTGCAGCTTATTATGGCCGCCCTGCACGATCTCCTTCGGATAAGGGGCGAATACCGCCTCAAGTTCGTTGTCCTGGTCGTCGTTCTTGAAATACAGTCCGGGATAATCCACGAGGTTGCTCTCGGTGATGCAAACCTTCATCCCGTCCGCGGCCTCGAAGGTCAGCGGAAGGAAGGCGATGCGGCGGTAAGGCCACTCGGAGAGCTTGTTGAAAGAATATTCCCTCTCGAAGGAGGTCCAGAACTGGCACTCGAAGCTGTCGTCCCTTTTCCTTGCGTAAGGAATCCAGCCGGAGCAGTCCGACGGGAAACGGAACGCCACTTCCTCGTAGGCTACCTTGAACGGAGCCTTCCTGTCCGCCACGAACCGGTACGCCGCGCCCTCGTCGTAGGCGCGCACGACAAAGCTGTAGTCCCTGAAAATCAGCGTCATTTCATTGTAGCGGTCGCGCACCGAAGATTTCTTATAGACCGGTGAATCCACAGTCACGTCGACCGAGCGCCTGACCACCTTCCGGACCTTCCCACCGGGCCCGAAAACAGTCTCGTCATCGAGCTCTATCGAAAGCATAGAAGGCTCAAGAATCGCGACTCCTTCGCGGGAAACGCTCCAGAGAAGGTGATCCCCCACCGTCACATCGACGGAAATAATCCCCGAAGGGGAATCGAGACGATAGGATTTTGAAGCGCCATAGGCGGAAATCACTGCCAGAAAACAGAAAATCGAGAAAAAGAACCTCTTCATATTGACAATCATTTCCACAAAAATAAGTATTTTTGCTGATATGTCAGAGCAAGTAATAATCGACAGCGGGGCCACCAAGAGCGACTGGCGCGTCCTCGCCCCGGACGGACGGCAGCTGAGGCAGACCATCCGCAGCGGAATGAACGTCTCCGCAATGCGCCTCGAAGACGTCCGAAGCACCCTCCTGGAAGGGCTGAAGGCCGAAAATCTCCCGCACGCCAAAGGCGTCTACCTCTACACCGCCGGCGTCGTGACGGATGAAATCCGCCGTGAGCTCGAAGCCGCGATCCGCGAAGCAGCCCCCGAATCCGAGATCGACATCCAGGACGACCTTATGGGCGCGGCAAGGGCCGTCTGCGGCCACGGAAGCGGCATCGTCGCCATCCTCGGCACCGGCTCCAACACCTGTTTCTACGACGGCATCACCCTCACCCGGAAAGTCTATTCCGGCGGCTATGTCATAGGCGACGAAGGCGGCGGAGCCTGTCTCGGCAAGCTTTTCCTCGCCGATTTTATCAAAGGCCTTGTCCCGGAGCCCGTCGCCGGCGAGTTCGCCGAAAAACACGACGCCTCCTACCAGGCCATCGTCGAGGGCGTCTACCGCAGCCCCTCCCCTTCCGGCTATCTGGGCAGCATAGCCCCCTTCCTTCTCGAGCGCAAAGACAATGCTTATGTCAAGTCTCTCATAGAGAGCAACTTCCGGGCATTCATCGAGCGCGCCCTGCTCAAATACGACACTGCAAACTACCCCGTAGGCATAGTCGGAGGCTTCGGCCGGGCCTGTCAGGAAATCCTCACCCCGTTGCTGGAAGAATACGACATCAAGGTCAAGTGCTTCCTGAAGGCTCCCGTCGAAGGTCTCATCAAGTATTATATATAAAAAGATTTTTTATATATTTGCCTTTTACAACCACAGTACACACATCAAAACAATAATGTACCGCATCCTTAAGCTAATCTGCCTGTCCCTGGCCATACTGCTCGGGACAGCGCCCGCGCTTTCGGCACAGGACACTCCGCCGGCCGCGAAAGCCACCTACAGTGGCGTCATCGTAGACCTCAACGGAGAGACCATCCCGGGAGTTGCAGTCTTCACAAAAGACAACGGCACCATCTCCGACGAGAACGGCGCCTGGACCCTCGCGGCCACCCCGGGAGAGGAAATTTCCTTCTCCTTCCTCGGCTATGAGACAGTCACGGTGAAAGCGGGGGCTCCCTCGCTTTCGCGCGTTGTAATGAAGGACGACTCTGAAGTCCTTTCGACAGCCGTCGTGACCGCCCTCGGCATCAAGAGGGATGAAAAAGCCCTCGGCTATTCCGTCCAGAAAGTCGAGAGCGAGAAATTCGCCAACGCCGGGACCACCGGCAACTGGATCAACGGAATGGCCGGCCAGGTCGCAGGTCTCAACATCGACCGTTCAGGCGGCCCCAACGGCTCTATGCGTGTGACCGTCCGAGGCGAATCCTCCGCAACCCTTGAGAACAACACCGCCCTCTTCGTCATCGACGGCGTCCCGATGTACAACACCGCCACGACCTCCGACGCAGGCGGCGAGGGCAACACCTTCGCCATCGACTACGGCAACGGCGTCGGCGACATCGACCCGGAGAACATCGAGAGCGTCACTGTCCTGAAAGGCGCCGCCGCGACCGCCCTCTACGGTTCCCAGGCCGCCAACGGTGCGATCATCATCACGACCAAGTCGGCCGAAGGCCAGGACGCGGTGTTCAACGTCAACTTCAAGTCGAGCTTCGCCGCCGACGTCCTCCTTTCCTCCCCCGACCTTCAGTATGAGTTCGGCCAGGGCAACGCCACGCAGGACTACTACTACTACCTCGTGAGCGGCGAAGGCGACGACGTCATCGGCCTCAACCCCGACCCCTCCAAGACCACGACCGCAACGATGGAGTCCTGGGGTCCGAGGATGGACGGCACGCCCTACTACCAGTACTTCAACGAAGCCAAAGGCATAGGCGGCCACTACGACGAGATTACGGGCTTCACCCGCGACGCCACCCCGTTCATCAGCTACGGCGACTGGTTCAAGGATTTCTTCCAGACCGGCCTCAACTTCACCAACTCGGTGATGCTCTCCGCCAAGATCAACAAGGAGCACAGCGTCCGCCTCACCTACACCAACAGCACGGTCAGAGGCATAGTGCCCAATTCGCCGAGCCAGACTCACTATCTGTCTGTGCGCACATCCAACCGCCTCGCCCCCTGGCTCAAGCTCGACAGCTCAGTCAACTACAAGCACACCCGCCAGGACAACATCCCGACCTCTTCAGGCTACGGCTCCACCTCCATTATGTATAGCGCCTGGTGCTACGCTCCCAACATCGATATGGACTGGGTCTCCAACTACTGGAAGGACGAGGCTGCCGTCAAGCAGGATGCATCCCTGTCCGGCGGCAAGAACAACGCCTACTTCGTGGCCAACCAGTGTATCAACGACCAGAAGCGCGACCGTGTCTACGGCAACATCACGATGAAGGCCGACATCTACAAGGGCCTCGACCTCACTGTCCGCGGCGGTCTCGACATCACGAGCGACTTCCGTACCCAGAGGCAGGCGACCTCCACCCAGGCCAAGCCCAACGGCTGGTACCGCGAGCAGGACATCGACTCGAAGCAGTTCTCCGGCGACTTCCTCCTCAAGTACAACAAACTGTTCGCCCACGACATCGAACTCACCGCCAACTTCGGCGGCAGCATCATCTTCCGCAGCTACAGCAACCACTCGCAGACTGCCAGTGCGCTGTACAACCCCGGAGTCTATAAACTGCCCAACACCGCCTACGAGCCCCTGACCGGCAACAACAGCTACCGCCGCCAGACCAACTCGCTCTACGGTATGGTCTCCCTGTCGTGGAAGAATGCCATATTCCTCGAGGCCACGGGCCGCAACGACTGGTCCAGCACCCTCCCGAAGGGCAACCGTTCGTTCTTCTATCCTTCGGTCTCCGGCAGCGTGGTGCTCAACGACCTCTTCGAGTTCGGACGCACCAACGGTCTCCTCAACCTCCTCAAGATCAGGGCTTCCTGGGCACGCGTCGGCAACGACACGGCTCCCTACAGAATAGCCAACTACCTTCAGTCCACCGGATTCCCCGGCACCGTTGCCATCCCTTCGGCCAAAACCAACACGAAACTCCGTCCGGAGACCGTCAGCTCCTGGGAGGTCGGCCTTGAACTCAGGATGTTCAAGAACAGGCTCGATTTCGACATCGCCTACTACGACTCCGTCACCAAGGACCTCATCTCCCAGATGCCGATTTCCTACGCCAACGGTGTGAGCAGCATCTACATCAACGCAGGTTCCATCCGCAACCGCGGTTTCGAGACCTCCATCACCGGCACGCTCATCAAGACACGCGACATCCAGTGGAAAGTCGGCGCCAACTTCACCCTCAACCGCAACACGGTTGTCTCCCTTGGCGACGGCATCGACTCCTGGATCGTGGCCTGGTACTCCACCCACGCCTATATGACGGCCTATGAAGGCGGCAGCCTCACGGCAATGTACGGCAAGGGCTACGTCAGGGCCCCTCAGGGAGCCACCGCCATCGACGCGCAGGGCAATATGGTCGACGTCTCCGGTATGCTGGTCCTGGACGACCAGAACAGGCCCCAGACCTCGACCGACCTCCAGTACCTCGGCGATGCCGCTCCAAAGTGCAAGGGCGGCTTCAACACGACCTTCAAGTGGAAAGGGCTTTCCGTCTACATCGGCTTCGACGGCCAGGTCGGCGGCCACGTCTATTCCTACACCAACTGGGTGCTC
Source organism: Bacteroidales bacterium (assembly GCA_017553405.1). GTDB lineage: Bacteria > Bacteroidota > Bacteroidia > Bacteroidales > UBA932 > Cryptobacteroides. The sequence goes on along the minus strand of JAFZME010000007.1, from coordinate 35,046 downwards.
AACTACCGCGGTAAAGGCGTCGCCACCCTCGAAGGCCGCGACGGCAGCCTCGTCCCGGTCGGTGTCCGCAAGACTGCAGACGGCAACTACGTGATCAACACGACCGCCATCCCCAAGGACCAGATCGCGACCTATTACCACAACAAGTACGACAACACCAACGCCGAAGCCAACTTCGTTAGCACGCAGTTCCTCAAGCTTCGTGAAGTGCGTGTCGAATATGCGTTCCCGAAGAAGCTCCTGGCCAAGACCAAGGTCATCAGCAATCTCTCCCTGGCCTTCTACGGCAACAACCTCTACTGCTGGTCCAAATTCCCCGGGTGGGACCCCGAGGCCCTCACAATGCGAGGCAGCTCCGTCATCCCCGGCTTCGAAATCCTGCAGATGCCGACGACCGCCCAGTTCGGCGCATCACTGAATATCACTTTCTAACATAGGAGGAATGACAATGAAAAAGTTTATAATCGCCATTTCAGTACTGCTGCTCGCAACTCTCTCCTGCAAGAAGTTCGACGAGATGAGCAACAATCCCTATGCTCTCTATGACTCCCCTTCCGAGGCGTATGTCCACCCCATAATGTTCAAGACACAGTACAACCTCATCAGCGTGTTCCGCTCTACGACGGTCCTGCTGATGCAGTATGCGGTCTCGACCAACGCCGAGCAATCTTCGAGGGTCATAGACAACTACAATATCCCTGAAGGCTCGACCGACGACATCTGGTCCGCCCTCTACCTCCAGCTCGGCAATGCCGTCGCTATGTACGACAAGGCGGTGAAGGAGAAGGACGGTCCTATGCAGGCCGTGGCCCTCATCATACAGTCCTTCCTCATCACACAGATCACCGACACCTACGGCGACGTCCCCTTCTCCGAAGCCTGCGGATTGGCCGTCGGCGACGCAGCGGGCAAATACACGATGAACTACGACACCCAGAAGGACATCTACCGCAAGGTTATCATAATGCTGGAAGACGCCAACGAACTTCTCGGCGAACTGGAAGCGTCCAATGCCACCGGCACCTCCATCCGCCTCAACTTCTCTCCCGCCTGCGACAAGACTTTCGGCGGCGATTTCAACAAGTGGCGCCGTTTCGGCAACTCGCTCTATGCCAGAGTCCTGATGAGGATCGGTATGAAGGTCATCGAAGAAGACGGCGGCTCCTTCGACCTCGGCGACGAGAAATGGGAGTCCGTCAACATAAAGGCCAAGCTCGGCGAGCTCTTCGCCAACTTCCAGAGCGGCGACGGCGACTATCCGCAGATGCGCAACATCAACGACCGTCCGCTGATTCCCTTCAGCGACCAGAACGAGATAGAGCACACCCCGTTCTACACCACGACAAGCGGCACCTGGAACACCGTCGCCGTATGCGACCAGCTCTGCCGCTGGATGCTCGACACAACCGAGCTTCACGACGACGAGCTGAACCTCACCTACTACGAGTGGAAATCGTCCGAGAAGGGCGGCCACATCGAGGATCCCCGCTACGACTGCTGGTGGAGGAAGGTCAACGGTATGCCGGCCCACCTCGAGACCGACGTCCGCGCCAAGTTCCTCGACAGCGCCCTCCACAAATCCTCGGCCGGCAACTCCAAGATTGGCAGGATGGTCAGGGGCAAGAACGCAAACGGCGATCCCGAGCCCAGCGCTCTCACCGGCAAGATCTACGATCTCCAGAACGCAGATTACTATCCGCTGATGCAGTACTCGGAGCTCCTGTTCATCTACGCCGAAGCCGGCGCCAGGGGCTGGGTAAATTCCATTTCCGCATTTGCCGCCTATCAGCCGCTCTTCAAGCAGGGCATCACCGCGAGCATTCTCGAGTGGAACCCCTATGTGACGGCTGATTCGCCGGAAGTCACGGAATATGTTTCCCACTGCGCCACCGTTCAGAAATACAGCGGCAACACATTCAACTCCGAGAACGCCATTGAGGCCATCCTGACCGAGAAGTGGCTCTCCAACTTCTTCATCAGCATCGAGTCCTGGTGCGACTACCGCCGCACCGGCTATCCTCTCCTCCGTACCGACGGTCCCGCCGCCGGCAACGACCACATCCTTCCCACGCGTATGCGTTATCCTTCCGACGAACTCTACCGCAACCCGACAACCTTCCCGGAAGTTCTGGCAAGATGGCTCGGCGGCACCAACAACATCCAGACGGATGTCTGGTGGGCGGCCACTGCGGAGAGCGCCGAAACCCGTCTTAAAGGCAGACAATAAAAAAGCAAGCTATGAAAAGATATCTGACATATATTATCCTTGCAACCCTGACGCTGCTCGCCTCCGGGTGTAAGAAAGAGACCGACGCCGACAGGAAGGATCTGGAATCAAGACAGAGAGTTCCCATCTCCGTCAGCTACTCCGACGCCGGCACCGCCGTCACGAACCTCGCGTTCCCCCACGGTGCTGTCCAGAAGGAGATTACCGTCGATCTCAACAACGAGAACATCCACTGGAACATCGAAAGCGACAAGGACTGGTGCCGCATCATCCCCGACACCCACATCGGCCCGGGTTCCTTCTTCATCGAGATCGATGCGAATGAAGGCTTCGACGCCCGTGAGGACGCGACACTCACCTTCGTCGCCGGCGAATATCGCGGCTCGACCTTGAGAGTCAGCCAGAGCGGCTCGGCTTTCATAATCAGCCATCCCTTCCTCCTTTCCCCGAAGGGAGAGCTTGACTACGAAGTGGACGTCACCACCCTCAAAGACGCCCAGTGGAATCTTGAATACAACGAGTGGATAAACGTCGAGGAGATCAACACCGATGCTGACGAGTCCACGACGACCAAGACACTGAAAATCTGGGCAGCAAACAACGACGGCGATTCCCGCTACGGGATTATCACCCTGAAAGACCAGGACAGCGGCGATGAAGACGAAATCGCACTGTATCAGTTCGGTGATGACCTCCAGTACGACGGTGAAGGCAACATCTTCTTCCCTAACGATGAGCCTGCGGAGATCAGTTTCATCGCGCCGCCTTACGTGATAAAGACAATTAATGCCCCCGCCTACGCAACGACAGAAATGTCCGGCAACGACGACGGCACCGTCACCATTTCCATCGCATTCGAGGAAAACCTCAGCGACTGCGAGATGCTCCGCGAGATTCCCGTCTCCATCGTCCTCAACAATGCCGCTTCATCTTCCATCAATCTCCCTCCTATGGTCCAGGACTTCCTCCCCGCAGGCGGACTTATGACCGCCGCCGGCCTCAAGGCCTTTGCAGCCAAGGTGGCCGCAGGAGAGTCAACTGAGAGCTGGGAGACCGAAGGAGAAGTCAAGGTCCTCCAGGACATCGATATGAACGGTGTCGACGACTGGGCCGGTATCGGCTCCGCAGAACATCCCTTTGCCGGCGTATTCGACGGCGGGAGCCACTCAATCGTCAATCTGGAGAGCAATACTCCCCTTTTCAATGCCTGCGAAGGAGCGACCGTAAAGAATATCTCCCTTGACAAGCACTGCGCTCTGCTCAACAACACCAATGAAAAATTCGGCGGCATCGCTGTCGCTGCCTCCGGCAGCACCTTCGACCACTGCACCTTCGCCGGCAGCATTGTGTTTCTGGGCAAATCATTCGAGGATACCTACATCGGCGGTATTCTGGGCGAAGCTGATGCCTACACGGTGGTCAGGGCCTGCAAGATGAACGGCTCCATAACGATTTCCTCACAGACGACTGCAGCAGAAGGCCTCAACGCACATATCGGAGGTCTCGTCGGCCACAATCTCGGCTCAATCATCAATTCCGAGATGAACGGGACCATAAACCTGAATTCCGGCCACAACAAGGTCAATGCAGGCGGCATCACCCCGTTGATACCGGAAGGCGCGTCCTTGTCGGGCAATGCTTTCACCGGGACAATCGAACTCAAGGGCGCGGGCAAATTCGCCAACATCGGCGGCATCGTCGCCTATGCTCCCTCAGGAAGCCTGTCCTTTGATTACACCACCGACAAATCCGCCACCTCCGGGACCATCAACATCAAGAAATACCTCTCCGACACCGGAGTGCGCATCTTCGCCGGAGGATTCATCGGTCTCATCGGCGAAGGAGTTTCACTCAGCGCCAAGGGCTACACCACACTGACCAACTTCAACCTTGATTTCACCGAACAGCTCGAAGGCGAATACATCTGCACCGGAGGATTCCTCGGAGCTTGCGAACCGGACGCTCTCGCCGGAGAACTCACTTTCGAGGACATCACCAACGAAGGCGCCTTATCCAACCTCTTCGCGTCCAACGCCGTCCACGTAAGACGCAACTGCGTCGGCGGCGTCGCCGGACTCGTCAACGGTGCGGCCTCTTTCACCAGATGCATCAACAAGGGCAAAATGGACAATGCGGCCGGTTCAACAGCCAACAACGGCCGTTCAAACGGCTATATGATGATAATGGGTGGCATCGCCGGCCATTGCTATGGTGCCGATATGTCCTTCACCAACTGCGAAAACCGCATCGACCTGACGAATAACTTCTACTCCAACAATTTCGTCGGCAACACCTACGGCAACTACTACTCTGCCACCGCTACCGGCGGCATTATCGGTGCTTTCAACTACAAGCCCAATCCGCAGGCCAAGAAAGTGACCGTGAGCAATTGCGTCACGAAAGGCAACCTGTGCGCCATCCGCGGCTTTATCGGCGGCATCGCCGGCTATGCCTATGGGGCATCTTTCAGCAACTGCAGCTGGGAAGGCAATTCCAAACACCTGAAGACCGACAAGAGCGACAACCAGGCCGCCTACAAGGGCGGCATCGCCGGCGCGCTGGGCAACGGTACGGTTGATGACTGCACTGCCAAATCCGATATGGACGTTGTCCAATATGGCAGCAGCACATCGGCCGACGCCGGCGGTATAGTCGCCCACATTATGGAAAGCGCGGCGGAAGGCGACAAGGTGGAGATAAAGAATTCCTCCTGGTATGGTCATTTAAGCGGCAGCCGTACCACGCAGGGTACTCTGGTAACCTATCTCGGCGGAGTCACAGGACTTGCCCAGGACAACACCGTAATCAAAGACTGCAAGTTCGGCGGTGCGATTTCAGGACTTGAAATCACCCAGAATTCCGTAAGCAATTTCGCCGTCGGCAACATCGCAGACTGTGAGTGCACTGTCAGCGGCATCTCACTTTGGAATGGAATCTAGTATGAAAAAGGTATTTATACTGCTTCTTTGCGCCGCGGCGCTGCTCGCGTGCAAGAAGGATGAAAAAGGAAATGGCGGCGGTGGCGGCCAGGACAAGCCCGTCACCGTGGTCGGCACAGTCAAAGGAGGCGACACTCCCCTGGAGGGGGTAGTCGTCTCCGACGGCATTTCCTGCGTCAAGACCGGCGCGGACGGCAAATACGCCCTCCCGGCCGACCTGGAGAAATCGATGTTCGTCTTCGTGTCCACCCCGTCGGGCTGGTCCGCTCCCGTCGAACAGGGCCAGGCCATCTTCTGGAAGAAGACAAAGAGCTGCACGAAAGGATCCGACGGCAAGTACGTCGCCGATTTTTCTCTCAACAAAATAGACAACCCTGAGAAATTCACTATCTTCATCTATGCCGACCCGCAGCCCCGCAAGAATTCCGGCTCCACTGACAAACTCGCCTACAAGGCACTCGACTGCTGCGAGGATATGTACGACGATATGCAAGAACTCAAGGCGACCATCACCGACCAGCCCGTCTACGGCATCGGCCTTGGCGACATTGTCCATCAGGACTTGACGCTCATCGACAAGCACAAGACAGGTTTTGCTCGCACGGGCATATCCAACTACAACATCATCGGCAACCACGACCAGGGTCACAGCTCATCCGATTACGAGCTTTCCGATGACGAATCCTGGAAGAAATTCGCAGATAAACTGGGCCCGGTCAATTACTCTTTCAATCTGGGTAATATGCATTTCCTGATGCTGGACAATATGATCTCCCAGGGCCCAGGCAGCGGCAAATACGCCGATGAAGAATGCCTTACAGGTTTCTCCGACGTCGTCTGGCAGTTTATCCAGAACGACCTTGCCACAGTCTCGTCGGACACGCCCATTATGGTCTGCGCCCATTCCCCGATGATGGTCGCGGCAGACGGGACCGAACGCGGCGGCCACTATATCGAGCAACTGCGCGGCCTGCTGAAGCGTTTCCCTATTGCCTACGCCTGGGCGGGGCACTCCCACAACACCTTCAACTATGCCCCCGTCAAAAACACGGACAAACAATACCCGATTGAGACGCATACCCTTACCCGTGTGACCGGCGCCCTCTGGACCAACGAATTCATCAGCACCAACGGCACTCCGAGGGGATATGTAGTCTTCAAGTACAACAACGGCGACATCAGCTGGAAGTTCAAACCCATCTACTATCAGAGAGGTACGCACCAGGCTACCGCACCTAATTACTCCTGCCGCGACTGGGACTATGTCGACGCCACAGTCAACGGCAACGCCACCAAGCGCGCGGTGATGAAGAGCAGCGGCACCCCGAACCTTGACGACTCCTATCAGATGCAGCTTTTCGCCCCAGGTGTTTATGAAGACCAATACGTCTACGCCAACATTTTTATGTGGGACGAAAAATGGGGAACGCCAAAACTCGAAGCCGGCGGCGTTATGAACACTATGTACAGAGTCAACAAAAATAATTTCAGATATTCCTATTCTGATAGATACATTACTGATTTCTACCACTCGAAGGCGTCCTGGTATTCAGATGTGGATTTGAATAACTGTATGTCCATCTTCCGTGGCTTCACCGATATGACCCACGGCACAGGCACGGTATCTGTGAAAGACCGCTTCGGTCAAACATACAGCGCTAAAATTACCTGGTAATGAAAAAGACAATCCTTACCTTAGGCCTCATTCTCGCGTGCGCGTACGCGTGGGCTCAAGGCATCGGCTCGGCCAAGGACCTGCAGGAATTCATCGACGCCTGCAACTCCGGCGCCAGCCTTCTCCCCTGGAGCAATGCCGACTCAGTGGTCGTCCTCACGGCCGACATCGACCTTTCGAAGGCCAAGAAAATGCCGCAGGTCGTCTCCTTCTCCGGCAAGTTCGACGGCCAGGGCCACTCCCTGAAGGGCTGGAAGGCCACGAAGGGCTTGTTCAACACTATCGCGAAGGACGGCGAGGTGGCGTCCATAGTGATTGACGCTTCCTGCTCCCTCAACGCCGTGAGCAAGGGCGAAGAGTTCTACTGCGGCTTCATCGCCGACAAGAACTTCGGCATCGTACGCGACTGCGTCAACAAGGGCCGAGTCACCCACAAGTGCGGCTACGCCCTCTCCGCAATAGGCGTCGGAGGCATAGTCGGATTCAACCGCTATGCGGTGGTGAGATGCTCCAACTACGGCGAAATCTCGTCCGATGTCCAGGGCGCCCCCAAGGAGGAGGTCACCCTCAGCGTAGGCGGCATCATCGGGCAGGGAGCCGGCAAGGCGACCGCCTGCAGCGTCGCCGCCCGCTGCGTCAACGAAGGCTACGTCCACGCCGTGTCGAACCTTATGTCGGTCTTCGTCGGCGGCATCACGGGCAACGCAGTGCGCACGACGCAAAAGTATAACACCAACCGCGGCGCCGTCACCGTCGAGGTTCTCGCCGCTGAAGACGGCGGCACCAAGAACATCGGCAGGGCCGCCGGCATCGCTGGCCAGACCAAGTCCACTATAATCCGCTGCTACAACTACGGCGAGATTGTCGGCAAGGGCGACTGCGGTTCCAACGTCGGCGGCATCGTCGGTATGCCCCACGAGTCTCTCGTGATCGCCGACTGCTACAACTTCGGCAAGGTCACGGCTCTCGGCGAGCAGCCCTCGCAGGTCGGCGGTATAGCCGGCAACATAGGCCGTCCCGTCCACATCCGCGGCTGCTTCAACTACGGCGACATCCGCTTCGACGGCGTCAGCCAGCGCGCCCGCAGCGCCGCCGGCGGCATCGTCGGCAGCATCTACTGCCCCAAGAGCCAGACTGCAGGAGCCTATGTAAGGAATTGCGTCAACCACGGCAACATTTCCTGCAGCGCAGGGGGCAATAAATACGACGCTTCCAACCGTAACGCCATCCACGCGGCCGGCATCGTCGGCTACGCAGAGGCCCTTCCCGGCCTGCGCGCCTTCGTCTACGACTGCTCTTCCGACGGCAAGGTCACGTGTCCCGGCCGCAAGGGCGAGATCGTCGGCAGCGCCATCGGCGTCAAGACCGGCGGCCAGGCTCCGGATGAATACGCCGCTGCCGCCAATCCCCTGCCCGACGGCACTACGCTCAGCGGCAAGGTCTCCACGCCGGACGGCAAGCCCCTCGAGGGCATAGTCGTGACCGACGGCCTCCAGTGCGTCAAGACCGCCTCCGACGGATCCTACGCCCTGAAGAGCGACCTCACGAAGGTCAGGTTCGTCTACCTCAGCCTCCCATCCAACGTCGTTATCCCGACCAGAAACGGAGTCCCGCAGTTCTTCCGCAGGATCCCCTACGGCGCTGCCGCTGCGACAGCCGACTTCACCCTCGAGACCAGAGAGCCCGTCAAGGACTACACGGTGATGATGATCGCCGACCCCCAGGTCAGGCCCTATGGGTGGGACAACTCTATGGAGAGATGGGACGACACCGTGGCTCCGGATGCTGAGGCGTTCCGCGCTTCCTGCCCCGGCGAGGTCTATTCAATCAACCTCGGCGACCTCGTCTACAACGAGATGTACGCCTGGGACGACTATATGGATGTGGCGGCCAAGATCCAGTGCCCCACCTTCAACGTCATAGGCAACCACGACTACGACCAGATGACACTGTTCGAGACAGCCCAGGGCGACGTCTATTATGAGACCTACGTGGGTCCCACGCGCTATTCCTTCGATCTCGGGGATATCCACTATATGGTAATGAACGACATCCTCTACGACCGCAAGTCCGCCAATGACAAGTACCACTACGGCTTTGACGACGAGACGTTCGCCTGGATAAAAGCCGACCTTGCCTTCGTTCCGAAGGACAAGATCATTATGACCTGCAATCACAACAACCCGTTCAAGACACCCAACACCTCCCCTCACGGCTCCCACAACTTCTACAGCGTCAACTACGCCGAGTACCTGGCGCTGTTTTCCTCCTACAAGGAGGTCTATGCCTGGAACGGCCACAGCCACGTCAACTTCTACTACAACTACGCCAACCATTTCGGCAAGGACACGAAGCACGGCGCGCCCAACATCCAGTGCATCAGCGTTACCAGGGCGACCGGCGCCCTCCGCTTCAACAAGCCGATAGCCGCCCTCGGCGAGCCCCAGGGCTATATGGTGATGAATGTCAAGGGCGAGGAAGTCTCCTGGTACTACAAGGCCGTCGGCCACGGCCAGGACTACCAGCTGAAAGTCTATCCTCCCGCAAGGACCGACGGCGAGCTGGTAAAGGCCAACATCTGGAACTGGTCCGAAGGCTGGAGCCAGCCCGAATGGAGCGAGGACGGAGTGAACTGGAAGGAGATGGAATTCACCCCCGGCATCGACCCGGACTACTACGACCTCTTCTCCGCCCTCGAGGACAAGACCACCCGCAAATACTGCCAGCCGTCCAAGAACTCCTATTTGTTCTCCGTCACCCCCTCCCCCGGCTGCACCGGCGGCACAGTCCGCGTGAAAGATATGTTCGGCAAGGAATATTCAGAGAGAATCAACTGGTAATCAATAATAATGGAAAAACATTCAAGAGAAACGCGTCAGACCTACGTGACGCCAGCCCTCAGAATCCGCCCCATCGATATGGAGCGCTGCTTCCTGGCTTCAGCCACCATTCCTGAGTTTAACGAAACAGAGGAGGAATGGTAGGATGAAAAAGTTTCTTGCCCTTTTCAGCATCGCCGCAGCAATAGCTGCCGTCAGCTGTACCCGTGAGCAACTCGTCCCGGAAGAGCCCGTCGCCCCCGCAGGCAAGACCGTCATCACGCTCACCACGGAGATGACCAGGACCACGATGGGCGAACTCTCCGAAGGCAAGCGCCCCGTCTACTGGGCCAACGGCGACAAAATCGCCGTCAACGGCGAAGTTTCCGACGCTCTCGCCGGTCTCGAGGCCAACTCCCGCAGCGCTTCCTTCTCATTCACCGACAAGGTTATCGTTGCCCCCTACAAAGCCGTCTACCCCGAGACTATATGGAAAAATGACGCTACCGTCACCCTTCCCGCCACCTACTCGGCCAGCGGCATCATGCCCCTCTCCGGCTACGGCGACGACAATAATATCACGGTGACCCCTCTCACCGCTGCACTCAAGCTTTCCATCAAGCGCTACAGCGGAGAGAACCCCGACACCGATATAATCAAGCGTATCGACGTCAGCTCCGAAGACGGACAACTTAGCGGTGACTTCTCGATTGATTTCGAGACCGGCGCCCTCACCCCTGCGGATCCCACCGCCTCGATGGTCTCGCTCGTAAAGAATCTCAACCTTTCCGACCAGGCGACCGAAGTCTTCATCCCCGTCCCCGCCGGCACCTATAACTTTAAAGTCAGGATTACCGACGTCCAGGGCCATTTCATGGAAATTCCTACGACCGGTGCCAAGACCCTTGCCGCAGGTGAAATCAAGTCCATGCCCGTCATCGAGTTCGTCCCCACCGGCACCCAGATTGACGTCATAATCACCTCCGCGCAGAACTTGATTGACTTTGCTACAAACTATAATAATAAGACCTGGACTTCGGTCGTCGCCAAGGTTATCAATAACATTGAATTCGACGCCACCACCTCCGCCGCCTTCAACGAAACCGGCGGTATCGGCCTCAAGACAGGCGTCAACGGCACCGAAGACTACTACTTCAACGGTCTCTTCGATGGTAACGGTTTCACCATCAGCGGTCTCCAGGCCACCGTCCCCCTCTTTGTCGCCATCGGGGACAACGGCACCGTCAAGGACCTCACCCTCGACAACACCTGCTCATTCACATTTACTCACCCTAACACAGGAGAAGCTATGTTCGGCAGCGTAGTTGGCGACCACGAAGGCCTGCTTGACAACGTCAAATGCGCCGCCGACATCTCGCTTGCCGCAGTGGCCGATGTCAAATATATGACAACTCTTGGCGGACTTGTAGGGTATTCCAACTGCGGAGATTTGACCGGTTGCGAGTATTCCGGCCTCATTTCCACGCCTCCCGGTTTCACGGCAACAGCTCCGGACGATGATCCCAACCTCCGCAAACTCATTATCGGCGGTCTGCTCGGTTTCTCCAACACCGGCAGCATAACCGGTTCTTATTTCAAAGGTGCCATCAGCAACGAGGCGCAGATCGGCATTGAAAATGAATCGACCGAAAGTACGCTTCTCAAAAGGAATCCCTTCCTGATCATCGGCGGTCTGGTTGGTTATCTTGATGGCGGAGCAACAATCTCCTCATCAAGCGCCACGGCAGATCATGAGACTGTTCAATCTGCCCATAGTGGAGCTACTTCAATAGGCCATATCGTTAACAAAACCACTGTAGCTTATTTTTCCGCCTGTGGCGGTATAGTAGGAGAGCTCAATAAAGGCACGGTTTCAAATTGCACTAACGCCGCTACGATCTTCAACACTATCTTTAAAAAGACCACAGATGGCAGCCGCTATATGGACACCGGTGGTATTGTAGGCAAGAACAACGCCAATGGCACTGTCAGCAACTGCACCAACAACGCAAAGGTTCAACATCGCTCGAACCCTAAAATTCAGGACCTTGGAGGTATTGCGGGCTATAATGCCGGAACCATTTCGTCTTGTACCAATACTGCCGAGGTCAATCATATGACGACAGGTGTTACCGGTGCCACTAAAAAAGGCGGTCGTGTTGTCAGCATCGCCGGTGTCATCGGTGAAAACGCCTCCGGCGCAACTGTAACCGATGTCCACAACACCGCTAATATCCAGATTTCAGCGATGGAGACCAACTACGATGACACTAATCATAAACCTCTCTGCGAAGCCCGTATGGGAGGAGTTATCGCTTACAACCTCGCAGACATCGACGGCGGCGCATCGAAGAACATAACCAATACCGGACAGGTTTATTTCAACTGCAACTTCGAAAAACAGTTTACCGGATATGAAATCGGCGGCATTGTAGGATACTCGACGGCGTCTGTAAAGAACGCAAAGAATTCCGGCTATGTCTTGTTCAACTGGGCTTCTGACGCCTATGTCGCCAGCAAAGTTTATGTTGGTGGTGTAGTCGCTGTTATGGCTGGTGACGGAGATATCGCCGGCTGTGTAAATGAACACGGAAGCGGCACCACCGGTGAAGTATATATGAACCTTAAAACCGGGGCGTTACATACGGACAATCACGTTGGAGGCATCCTGGCTTACACAACCAATGATGTCGATATATCCAATTGCACCAACTCCGGCTTCATCCACACGTCAAATTACTCAGCTACGGACAAAACGTTGCACGTCGGCGGTATCGCTGGCTCTCTTGCCGGCAAATCCTCTATCAGTGAATGCACAAATACAGGCAGCGTTTTTCTCAATGCCGGCAACAATACCGATAATGATGCGGACAAGATTTTTGCCGAAGGCGGAATTGTAGGCTTTGTGCAGGGAACTGCCGAAGACCGCATCCCCATCTCGTTATGCAACTGGACTTACAGCAGTGATGTCGGGGCGCGTCGCGGCACCTGCGGCGGAGTGGCCGGATATGCAAAGTACGCTGATATTTCGTCTTCTGATGTGCAAGCTAATTACAATATGTATAACCACATTACAGGCGGAATTGTAGGCTGGGCTGTAAACTCGAACATTACAGGCTGTAAATTCAAAGGCGCCAAGATTGCCGCCACACAGGGTTATGCCTCGGGAGGAATCGTTGCCAAACTGGATGCCGGGAGCACAGTTGACGGCTGCTATAACTATTGCAAGGACATCACCGCGACCAAGGCGCCAACCGTCATCGGCGAAATTGCCGCATCCTCAGTCGCCGGAACTACGATCAAAAATTGCCATCACACTGGCACGATTAGCATCTGTTCCGACGACAACTTCACCGACGGCGGCGGCAACGTAGTCGACCCGTAGTGGAGGATAATTTAATGATACAGAGAGAATCAAATACATTCTCTCTGTATCTTTTCAAGCATAGAGAATATGCGTAATTTGCAGAGATACAGAGATTTGGCCTCCATAGAGCTCCTTATGGCTGCCTGCGTAGTGGCGATGATTGTGGGCTGCAACAGGGAAAAGGAGCTTGAAGAAAGGCAGACAATCCTTACCATCGGATTGCCTGAAAGCAAGACGTCCCTTGGTGAGCCCGTCGACGGGAAGAGGAAGGTCTATTGGTCCAACGGCGACCAGGTCAGCCTCAACGGGGTGGCTTCGGAGGCACTGTCCGGGTTGGATGAAGATGCGGTATCCGCCAGCTTCACCTTCCAGGGTGTCATCAATCCTCCATTCAATCTTCTGTATCCTGCATCGTTCTACAAAAACTCCGGCACAATCACATTGCCTGCCACGCAGGAATATGCGGCCGGCACCTTTGCGAACAACGTGGCTCCCCTTTGCGGATATGCCGCAACTGCAGGGGCCGATATCAGCCTGGCCCATCTCGGATCGATTATACACCTTATTATATCAAAGGATGCTGCGGTTTCCCAGAGTTCCCTCGCAGCGGTAAGATTCCGCGGCAACAACGGCGAACAGGTTTGTGGCGACTTTACCATTGATTATCAAGCACATACCCTCACGCCGAGCTCTTCTGCCACGGCAGACAAGACACTGACGATGTCCCTGTCGCAGCCTCTTTCCGAGAGCGCTCCTTTGGATATATTCCTGGTAGTCCCCGCGGGGACCTATTCCGGCGGATTCTACGTAGAGCTGGTAGACAACCTGCACCGCACGATGACAAAGGTCAAGGATGAATCCGTAACCCTCACGGCCGGGGGTATGAAAAAGATGACCGCATTCACCTTCGTCCCTTCGGCTCTCGCCACGAGCTTTGAGATCGAAGATATTGTGGAGGAAGTACTCGAACCGGACGGCTTCAACGTCAAGGGCCGCGTTGTGGACAACTCCGGCAACGGCATTGAAGGCGTCGTAGTCTCTGACGGCCTGCAGTGCGTCAGGACGATGTTCGACGGGTCATTCTATATGACAAGCGATATCCCGAATGTCAAGTTCATCCAGATCAGCACACCGTCCGGCTATTTACCAGCAGTAGAAGGCGGCAAACCGCGTTTCTACAAGCTGCTCTCCGGCATAACCCCGTCGGACGGGATTTACAATTGCGGAGACTTCGTACTGACTCCGGTTGCCAATCCAAACACCTACACGCTGTTCATTACTGCCGACCCGCAGCCACGTGCCACATCCCTGGGCCTGGATAATATCGCCTACCGTTCCACCCGTTGCTGCGAAGCGCTTTATCGTGATCTACAAGAAACTGCGGCACCAATTACAGACCGTCAGGTCTATGGCATCTGTCTTGGAGATCTTGTCCACGAAGATATGGACCTGATGGGCACCTACGCCACGGCTCTCGGGACGCTCGGGTATCCCACCTATAATATTATGGGGAACCACGACTATGATATGTCAAAGACCTCCGACGACGAAGGAGCGTGGCGATTCGAGGAGTTGTTCGGTCCCAGAAACTATTCCTTCAACATCGGAGGCATCCACTTCGTAGTGCTGGACAACGTGATAATGAAAGACGGCGGGAACGGGAAAATCGGCGCTTACGACCACGGTCTCACCGATGAGATTTGGACCTGGCTGCAAGCCGATATGACTTTCATTCCGACATCCACAACCGTTATGGTCTTCGCTCATTCTCCCCTGTTCAAGTGCGACAACGGCAGTGAACGCACAAACACTTCAAAGCACGGCGGGCACAACTCAAGCGAGGGCTATGCCTACGGCTACGGGACCTTGTTTGATTCTTACGACGAAGTCCACGCCTGGGGCGGGCACTCCCATACTACGTTCAACTATATCTATCCTTCCTCTCACCGCAACAAGAACATCCAGGTCCACACCCTCGCACGCTCGACAGGAGAGCTGTGGACCAACGAGTATCTATCCAACGGTACCCCGAGGGGATTTACGATAGTCGAAGTTGTGAACGGCGACGTAGCATCCTGGCGCTTCCATCCCACCAAGTACCTGATGAGCAGCTTCCACGGCTCTCACGGACAGCCGGCTTATTCCTATTGTGACTGGGTATATACCGACACCAGCCCGGCGGTGGCCAAAATGAAGGACACAGGCGCCGACCTGGACGAGAGCTATCAGATGCACGTATTCCCGCCGGATGCATATAGCGACGGCAAGCTTTATGTCAACGTTTTCCTCTGGGACAGCCTGTGGCAAAGACCGACACTGACAATGAGCGGAGGCTCTCCTGTAATAATGGAACATATCGAAGACGTTGATGTCAAGGAAGCGGACAGGACCGGCTTCGATATCGCAAATAAGGAAATCATCGACTTCTATAACGCAAATTATTCTTCTTTACTCACCTCAGCCGGCTACAAAACGCACTCCCCCGGCTTGCCCCTGACAATGTTCAGTGTCGACGCTCCGGCCTCCGGCACCGGTACCGTCAGCGTTACCGACCGTTTCGGGAACACCTATTCCAGGACGGTTTCCTGGTAGATTCTTTTGAGAATAAAACTATGCACTATATGATGGAACTGATCAAAACAACAATCAAAGAAGTGTATGAGCCCCCCTGCTCTACACCTCTGGAGATCTCGCCTCTTGACGGGATCCTGGATTCATACACAATCCCTGTTATAGTTGAAGAAGAGGAGGAATGGTAATATGAAAAAACGCTATATCTTCGCCCTTGCGGCAATGGCATTGCTCGCAGGCTGCAACAAGGAACTGCAGGAGATCGATAATCCTTCTGAAGAAATCAGCCCGGTAAAGACTGTTCTTACGGTTGGTATTGAAAGCAAGACCTATCTGGGAGATTCCGAATCAGGTTCCCGCAAGGTGTACTGGTCCAACGGCGATCAGATTGCAGTCAACGGGACTGCTTCCGATGAACTGGCCGACCTGGCCGAAAATGCGCAAAGCGCGCAGTTCACCTTCAACGGGATCCTTAACACACCTTACAATATTGTGTACCCGGCGAGCATCTACGCTGATGCAACCCACGTAACGCTCCCTGCCATCCAAACATACAAAGCCGGGAGTTTCGCGGACGGGATGAACCCTATGGCCGGCTACAGCGCCGACGGCAGCGACCTCGAACTCAGCCACCTTTGCGCAATAGTAAAGATTTCCGTCCTCCGTGCAAGCGCTCCGGGCTCAGACGAAGACAACCTCGTCTCCGTCCGCTTCAAGGGGCGTAACAACGAGCAGGTCAGCGGTTCTTTCACGATTGACTACGAACACGCAACCCTCACGGGCGCATCTGATGCTACTGCTGACAAAGTGGTCAAGGTGGTCAAGAGTCAGGAGACTTCCACCTCGACGGCCGCCGTATTTTACATCGTCGTCCCCGCCGGGACCTATTCCAACGGCTTCGACATCATCGTCCAGGACAAGAACGGCCACATTATGACCAAGAGCAAGACCGCATCCTGGACCGCCGTGGCCGGCAAGCTCTACAACATGCCCGAATTCGCCTTCGTCCCCACCGCCACCGAACTCGGCATCGAGATTCATAATGCCGCCGAACTGGTAGCCTTTGCTCAGAATTATAATAATGGGGTATATGCTGATAAAGAGGACCTTGTCGCCACGTTGGTGGCCGACATCGATTTCAGCGAAGGAACAGCCAATGCGGATTTCAACACCACCGGCGGTATCGGGACCAAGAAAGGTGATTTTGGTACTACTGCAGACAACTATTTCCTTGGAGTCTTCAATGGAAATAGCAAAACCATCTCCAATTATACGGCCAACGTTCCGTTGTTCAAATATACCCGTAGCGCAACATTTATTGAGAACGTTACGTTGGACAATAGTTGCTCATTCACTGTCAATTCCCCCGCCGCAGATGCAAACCACGGAATCCTTGTCGGTTTTCACAAAGGGACCGTTAAAAACTGCATCAGCAACGCTTCAGTCATTATCAACAACATTCAGGACGTGGCCACAGCCAGCCATTATTATGGTGGTCTGGTGGGATATAACAAGGGAAATATTGACGGATGTTCCATGTCCGGTAATATTTCCTGTTCTCAAACCGGACAAACCATTTCAAATGACATATACATTGGAGGCATTGCAGGTTATCAGAACGAAAAAGTCACCATAAGCAATTGCACATTTACAGGCAATATCACCATTTCCGATGCAACAACTTATGGTGGCATCATAGCGGCAGGAAAATATATTTATGTCGGAGGTATTTTGGGTCGTGCCGAAAATGCTGTCATTTCAGATTGTACCGCCGGTATCAACGGGGCCTCGAAAGCCATAGATGTACGCGGTACTTTCGTTGACGCAGTCGGCGGTATTGTCGGATGGATCGCCTCAGCCACTAATTCTGAGATAAAAGGCTGTCACAACTATATGTCCCTGAGCGTATCAAACAACGGAGCCAGAGGAGACACTTCTCCTTGCCGTATCGGAGGTATCGCTGCCCGTTCTGCTGCGCCGGTCAATAACTGCACGAATAACGGAGCCATTGCTTCCGTTTCCAATGCAACCACTGTTGATCTTGGAGGTATTGTAGGCGACGGTATCAATGTCAGCAATTGTTCCAATAACTCCGGCGGCGCTATAACTAGGTCGAATGCAGAAGCAGAGGTTGGTCAAACCAACAGATATATGTATATCGGCGGTATTATGGGGCTTCCGAATACATCCGGCGATATTGTTGATTGTACCAACCACGCCGCTGTGACCAGCAATATTCTCGGCACCGATTATAGAACCACTCTCGATATGGGCGGCATCCTGGGAGGTGGAGACAAGCAGATGGACATTTTAGGTTGCACAAATGACGCAGAGATTAAACTCGACAACGACAATGCTTCTGCTGCAGCTACGGCAAGAAACGCCATCGGTGGTATTATGGGCAATGTAACAACTGCCAACACCACTGTCTCCGGTTGCAGCAACAGCGGGAAAGTCTGGTGCAATAACAATACAGCCGGTTCATATGGTCCTATTTATATTGGCGGAACAATCGGACACACTGCTGCCGCCTGTTCAGTGACTGACTGCACTAACAGCGGAGCGATTCTCTGCCAGAATCCAGGCGCCGCCATTTCCGCTTATGTTGACCTAGGCGGTATCGTCGGCTGCGCTGAAGCTACCATCACCATTTCGGGCACAACCGCCAATGCAACCCTTAACAGCGGCACCGTTACCGTTTCCCAGGCAAATTCTGCTATTGTATATGCCCGTAACACCGAAGGTGGTATTCTCGGCTATAGTAAAGGCAACGATACAAAAATCACCAATTGCAAAAACACTGCGGAAATCAAATGCGACCTGTCAGGCGAAATTGCGAACAACCGTCCTGCGTATACCGGTGGCATCGTCGGACTGCTTGCGAATATGACATATACCAACAATGCTGCATCCGGACTTGGAACTTTAACCGGATTAGAGATTGGGAATTGCAATAATACCGGTAAGGTTACTTCATCCAACTACAGCAATAAGGCAGGTAATAAGAACTCTGCTTTTGCAGGAGGTATCATAGGTTTGGTAAGCGGCAAGGACACCAGCCCTGCCTCCATTCACGACTGTACGGTAGGTACTCAGAATGTGTATGTTTACAGAGGGACAGGTGGCGGTGTGATAGGATATGCCAACTTGTGCACACTCGAAAACAACACATCTTCCGCCAATATGTCCGGAATGAATGCATCTGTCAATGGAGTAGGCGGAATTGTCGGACGACTTTTCGACAGCTCTATGACCAACTGCACCTTCAAAGGCAAGATTGCAAAAGCGAAGAATATCGGTGGCCTGGTTTACACCATAAGCGAACAAACAACCGGTTCAACCATTACCGGGTGCAAGGTTGACGGGGCGACTCTGACAACAGGTACTGCAACTGATAAAACAGCCGCAGCCGTGTTGGTCAGCATCACTGACAATAAGACCAACACCATCACCGACTGTGGTGTAAAGGGCACATTGGATGGAGCTGCAATCACGCTTTCCTCCAATATGATCACAACGGACGGTGGCGCCTCGGTTTCCGGCACCTACCTGCTGTAACCAGGAGATTCTCTCGCTTCGCTCGGAATGACAAAAGAATGGGCGTCGGCAGGGCAGGTCGGTGCACAAAAACGCCTTAAGGTAATTATTTCCAGGCCTCGAGATTATCGTTCTCAGGGCGGTAGGCGGGGTTCTTGTCGCCGGAGCGGAGGCGGCTCTCATAATCTTTGAGGGCCGTCGTCGCTTTTTTGCAGAGGAGGAGAAGGGCGACTACGTTGACCCAGGCGAGGAGGCCGACGCCGATGTCGCCGAGCTGCCAGATGACGTTGGTCTCACGGACGGCGCCGAAAACGGTCGCTCCGAGGATGGCGAAGCGGAACGCCCACACAAGGACCGTCTCCCAGCGGCTTTTGCCGCGGAAAATGTACATCAGGCTGGACTCGGCGTAGAAGTAGTAGGCCATTATCGTCGTGAATACGAAGAATATCAGCGCTATGCTGACAAACTGCCCGCCGAAGCCGGTGAGGACGGAGTCCACGGCGGCCTGGGTGTAGTTGACGTAGTTGTCGGCAAGCTCCGGAGCGCTTCCGACGAGCATCTCGCCGGTCTTGGCGTCGAAGATGTTGTAGGTCCCGGAGCAAAGAATCATAAGAGCAGTGGCCGTGCAGACGAGGAGGGTGTCCACATAGACCGAGAAGGACTGGGCGAGGCCCTGCTTCACCGGGTGGGGCACCTCGGCGGAAGCGGAAACCATAGCTCCGCCGCCCTGGCCGGCCTCATTTGAGAATATTCCCCTTTTCACACCCATCATAATCGTGGAGCCGAGTATGCCTCCCGCCACCGGCTTGATGCCGAACGCACCGGTCACGATAGCACTGAATACGGCGGGGACCTTGTCTATATGAAGGGCAATGACGACAATGGCGATAACGATATAGCCCAGCGCCATAAACGGCGTCACGAGCGACGCCACGCGGGCGATGCTCCTCACTCCCCCGATGATGACCACGCCGAGAACGACGGCGAGCGCGACTCCCGAGATCCAGGGACTCACGCTGTAGGAGTTGGCCATCGCGGAACTCACGCCGTTGGCCTGGACGGTGGTGAGGAAGAGCCCGTAGCCCACTATCGTGAGGATGGCGAAAAGGATACCCATCCAACGCTGGCCGAGGCCTTTCTCTATATAACTGGCCGGACCGCCGCGGAAGCCGGTCTTGTGGGGAAATTTATATATCTGGGCGAGGGTGGACTCGACGAACGCGGTCGAAGCGCCGAAAAACGCTATTATCCACATCCAGAAGACTGCGCCCGGGCCGCCGAGGGCTATCGCGGTCGCGACTCCGACGATGTTGCCGGTCCCCACCCTGCCGGAAAGGGCGACGCAGAATGCCTCGAACGAGGACATACCCTTCTTCTTGTCCTCCTTGCTCCTGCGTGAGAACAGGGAACGGACCATCAGTCCGAACCGGCGAACCTGCACGAAACGCGTCCGGACGGAGAAATATATGCCTGCAAATATCAGGAGCCCGACAAGAACCGGACTCCAGACGATGTCGTTTACTGTCTGAACGATTTTGGCGAACATCCTATATCAGGATGAAGCAGGCGGCCGCAAGGGCGGCGCCGGCGAGGGGGCCGGCGACGGGAACCCAGCTGTAGGCCCAGCCGCTGTCACGCTTGAAAATTATCTGGTGGACAAGGCGGGGCGAAAGGTCGCGGGCGGGGTTGAGGGCGTAGCCGGTCGCGCCGCCAAGGGACATACCGATGGCCATAATGAGCGCCGTCACGGGGAAGGCGCCGATTGCGCCGGTCTGGGCGGCAGCGCCGCCGATCATAAAGCTGTTGCCGGAGCCGCCGATACAGAGGATGACGAAGACGAGCACCCAGGTCGCGATGAGCTCGCAGAGGAAGTTCTGGGGCTTATGATCTATGGCGGGCATAGTGCAGAAAATGCCGAGCACGTCGCCTTCCGTGGCCTTGAAATGGTCTCTCCAGAACACATAGACGAGCAGGCCGCCGAGGAAGCCGCCGACCATCTGGGCAGCCATATATGGACCGACCTCAGCCCAGGGGAAACTGCCTGCGATGGCAAGGCCGAGGGTGACCGCCGGGTTGAGGTGAGCGCCCGAATATGGGCCGGCGATGAGGACGCCGACCATAACGGCGAAGCCCCACGCGAGGGTAATGACAACCCATCCTGCGCCCTGGCTCTTGGATTTGGAGAGCGAAGTCGCGGCGCAGACGCCGTCGCCGAGAAGGATCATCACCATCGTCCCGACAAGCTCGAAAATGCATTTTACAAGGAGTGACATAATTATTCCGTTTTGTTTGATTTGTAAATATACGAAATAAGATTTAGTTTTGCGAAGATTTTTATAGATATGAAACGACTTCTTGCAGCGGCCATTGCCGCAATATCCATTCTCGCCACCTCCTGCAAAGAGGACTCCGTGCTGATGTACAACGTGATTACCTTCGGCGACCTCGTCGACGGCGTCTTCATCACCGACCGCGGCCTCACCTACCACATCACCTCCCGCGACTGCGAGGAATTCCCCGAAGAGCAGACGAGGTTCCTGATTATCTGCGATGTCCTCAAGAAACTTTCCGACACCGAATACAACATCCGTCTCACCAGCTACCTGGCGCCTCTCGTGAAGGCCCCTGTGGACAATGGAGCCATCCCCGAGGAGGAGCTCGGCGACGACCCGTTCAACGTGGGCACCGGCTGGATATCCGCCGGCTACCTCAACCTCCAGGGACTCTTCTATTTCAAGCAGACGGACGGAGCCAAGCACGTCGTCAACCTTGTCAGGGAAGAAGGTCCTTTCCCGGACGACACCCTCTACTACCGCATCCGCCACAACGCCAACGGCGAATATCCCGGCGGCGAAGTGAGTATGGACGAGATGGTCTACGGCTATGTCTACTGCTGCTTCCCCATCGCGGACGACCTTCCGGAAGACAAGGACGCGATGCCGGTCAAGCTCTCCTGGAAATGGCTGGTCGAGGGCACGAGCGAAGACCCGTACCCCACCGCAATTTTCACTTCAAAGGACAATACCCTGACGAGATAGCCTATTCGGCCGCGACTGTCGTCAGGTCGCTCTTATAGATGCTGCGGCGCACTGCCGAGTTGACGAGCGAACCGTTTTCACACTGCTCCAGGAGGAAATCCGACTGGAGCAGTTTTACCTTTTCTGCCGTAGGGAGATACTCCTTCCACCTGTCGCCATAACGGGCGACCATAGAGATGAAATACATAGCGGAGTCGTAGCCCTGGAAGGCGAAACGGCTGGGCTCACCCTTGTAGAGCGCCCGGAAGGCCTTGACGAACTTCGAGACATCCTTCGATGAATAGTCGATGTAGGAAGACGAAGAGACGTGGGTGTCGGCCTTATGGAGGGACTCAAGGTCCACCGTGTCGAAGGAACGGACCTTGGAAAGCGCATACGCCGTGACGGGATAACCCTTGCCGGTGAGTATGCCGAGAGTCCTGATGACGTCGGCGACGAAGGCTTCCCTTTCGGAAGCGATGATGATCCTGCTCATCGAGGACTTCGTAATATACTGAGTCACCGTGGCGGGAACGCTGCGGCCCTCGATCATCGAATGGGCCACTTTGGTGTAGGCGACGCCGGCTTCATCGAGCGCGGCGGCCAGCTCGCCGGCAATGTTGTGACGGGGGGCCTTCTCGGTGAGAAGGATCACCTTGTCCGTAGAAGAAAGCTCCGAGGCTATCCAGGCTGCGATGTCGGCATACTGGTCCATCTGGGGAGTCCGTGCCTGGATGAAATTGGGATGGAGGTCGAGGAGCGAATCCGCCTTGGGCTCGAGGGGCGAAATCACCGTCACCTCGCCGCCTGTCAGGGATATAACCTTCTCAAGATCCTCGTTCTTGACGGGGCCGAGGATGAAATCCTGCCCTTTGAGCTGGTAGGGCTCGGGGAAAACGTCGCCCGCGATGTCGAAAACGTTCATCACGGTGGAGATGCCGGAGGCTTCAAGGTCCTTGACGGCCATCAGGGCGCCGGCGTAGAAATCCATATTCATACCTTTCGAACGCGAAGCGGCGTTGAAAGGAAGCATAAGCGAGAATGTAACGGTCGATTTGCCGGTGTAGTCGGCGGGGAGGACATTGCCGGCGGAGGTGCTGTCCTGAGGGGCAGCCTCGACCGCGACCTCTCCGACGGGCTCGGGATCCTGAGGCGAAGGAACGTCCGCAACCTGCTCAGTGACAGGAGCATCCTCCTGTTTGACTCCTCCCTTCATAGGTATCTTCAGGACCTGACGCTTTTCAACCTTCCTGGAGTTCATCCCGTTGTATTCCATAATCTCCTTGACGCTCACGCCGTAGAGAGCCGCAATGTCGTCAAGGTCTTCATACCATTTGACGACGTGTTCGACATATTCTGGAAGCTGACCTTCCGGCTCCCCTGCCGGGGCCTGCTCGACAACGGCCGGCGCTCCCTGATCCCTGACGGGAATAAGGATGATGGAGTTTTTCTGCAGGCCGGAACCGTCGGAGCTGATGCCGTTGTTGGCACCGACTATCTCAGTGATGGTGACTCCATAGGCCTTCGCGATGGAATAAAGCGTCTGACGCTCAAGAACGACGTGGGAATAGTAGAGATTGCCGTTCATACGGACCTTCTCCGTGGACACCGTCACCGGAGTCGGGACATATTCCTGAGCGGATGCGACTCCGGAGAATAGGAGCAGCATCGCGGCCATTGAGGTTATGAATCTTTTTTCCATAGTTTCAAATACTTGCAGCGAAATCGGCGAGGGCGTTGCAGAAACGGCTCCACGACAGGCGGTCTTTCTCGGCCTCGATACCGGCCTTGAACCTTGATGCGAGCCCTTCCTCTTCAAAATAACGCACGACTGCCTCTCTCACTGACTGAGGTTCTTCAGGGGGAACTGCAATCCCCGTGCCCGCCTCCTGGACGGCACTGCCGATGCTGCCCGTGAGAGTCGTGACAAGAGGGACGTCGAACTGATAGGAAATGGCGGCTATGCCGCTTTGGGTGGCGCTTTTGTAGGGGAGGACGGTGAGGTCGGCGGCAGAGAAGAAATATTTGACGTCGGAGTCCTTGATGTAGTCGGTGAAAAGGCTTATGCGGTCTTTGCCGGGAAGGCTTTCGATGATCTTCTCATATTTCTCGAAACTGCCGTAGGGCTCGCCGGCGATGATGAGGCGGTAGCGCTGATCGAGGCCGCGGAATGCCTCGAGAAGGGTGTCGAGACCTTTGTACTCACGGATAAGCCCGAAGAAGAGAAGGTTGCGGCTGCCGTGGGGCAGGCCGAGCCTGTCTTCCGCCTCCTCCCTGGGGACCTTTTCTCCGAAATGGGTGTAGAGCGGGTGCTCGATCTCGATATACGGAGCGTTGGGACGGAGCCGCAGAAGGTCGTCCGTGACACTCGGGGACAACGTCACGAAAGCGTCGCACGCCTTGAAGAACCACCTGGCGAGAGGCTCGTCGAAAAAGTGCCTTTCGTGAGGGAGGGCGTTGTCGATGAGGGCGATGATCTTTACTCCCTTGACGTGACGGGCTATCCAGCCGAGGGCCGGAGCGAACCAGGACATCCAATAACGGAGGATGAGCACGTCCGGCTTCCAGGCGGCTATCTTGCGGGCGGCGGACTTATAGGAGAACGGATTGAGGGTGTCGACCACGGGGTCGCTGTCCACCTTGACCGCCTCGTCGTCCGGGCCGACATACTGAGTCCTGCCCGGGAAAAGAAGGGAGGGATACTGCCGGGAATAGGTGAACGCCTTGACGGAATGGGACTTGCCCAGCTCCTCGAGCATAGCTGCGCTGAACTGGGCAATACCACCCCTCAAGGGGTAAAAACTCGACAGTATCGCGATCCTCACGGCTGCCGGTTATTCTTCCGCGGGGGCTTCCTCGGCGACTTCGCCGTTGGACTTCGACTTGACGTACTCGTCGTTGAGGCCGGCAAGGATGTCGGAAGTGATGTCGAGGATGTCGTCGCCGACAACCACGGGGGCGGGAAGGACGGCTCCCTGGGTGGCAAGGATCATCGAGTACTGCCTGTCGATGTTGTATTCGTCGACGTAGGTCTTGATGGCGTCGAGGATCTGGTTCATCATAACCTGCTGCTCCTCAGCCATTTCGTTCTGCTTCTTGATGACGAAATTCTGGTAGTCGGCCTGTTGCTGCTGAAGTTTTTTCTGCTGGGACTCGGCGACTGAAGGAAGGAGGAGACCCTTGTTGATCTTGTCCTGGAAAGTGTTGATGTCTTTCTGGAGCTTGTTGCCCCTGCGGTCGATCTCGTTCTGGATGCCCTGGATCTTGTTTTCAACGACGGAACGGAGGTCGTTGGCCATATCGTAGCCATCCATAACCTCGTCGATGTTGAAGAACACGATGCTGCCGGCAACTGCGGCGGAATCACCGGAGACGACGGGGGAAACTTTCTTGTGGGTGCCGTTGGAGGTGAGGGAAAGAATCCCGAAAACAACACTTGCGACAAGCGCGATGATGCTGAGAATAAGAGGTGTCTGTTTCATTTATCTTAACTTTTTGTATTAATTCTTTTTACGCGCACACAATGCGCCGAATTGCAAATTTAATCATTTTTTCCGGATTTCATAGAGATAGGCGGCTATTGTCTTCTCAAGGCCCATATAGAGGGCGTCCGAAATCAGGGCGTGGCCTATCGAGACTTCGTCGGTCCACGGGATGGTCCTGATAAAGAAATTGAGGTTGTCGAGCGACAGGTCGTGGCCGGCGTTTAGGCCGAGGCCGCAGCGCTTTGCTTCGAGTGCCGCTTCGACATATGGCTTTATGGCGTCCGGGGACGGATATTGCTCGGCATAGCCTGCGGTGTAGAGCTCCACTCGGTCGGCCCCGCAAAGGGCCGCGCCTTCTGCCATGGCCGGATCGGGATCGATGAAAATCGACGTCCTGATGCCCTTCGCCTTGAATCCGGCGCACATCTCGGTGAGGAAGGCGCGGTTGCGGACAGTGTCCCATCCGGCGTTGGAAGTGAGGGCGTCCGGAGCATCGGGAACCAGGGTGACCTGATCCGGGACAACCTCGAGGACGAGGTCGCAGAAGGAGGCAATCGGGTTGCCTTCAATGTTGAACTCTGTCTTGATGAGGGGACGGATCTCACGGACGTCGGAATAGCGGATGTGGCGCTCGTCGGGCCTCGGGTGGACGGTGATGCCTTCCGCGCCGAAGGACTCGATGTCGAGGGCGGCCTTGCGGACGTCGGGGACATTGCCGCCGCGGGCGTTGCGGATGGTCGCGATTTTATTGATATTGACGCTAAGACGTGTCATTTTCGCTGTAATTTTTGTTTCAAAATGCAAACTTAAGAAATAAAGTGTTAAATTTGGCACTCTTTAGAAGTATTCTATATGAAACTTGCTATATACATAAAAGACTCGATGCTGGCCGGACAGGAGCGCTATGTCTCCTTCGAGGGCGCCCTGAAGGCCGCAGGACACGACATCTACCGCATATCCGTCGCCGAAGACCTGCTCTCTGGCACCGATATGCTCCTTTCCGTCGGCGGCGACGGGACCTTCCTCTCCGCCGCGAAAAGAGTCGGAGACAGCGGCATCCCCGTGATGGGCGTCAACCTCGGCCGCCTCGGATTCCTCTCGGAGAACTCCCCTGAAGACGTCCTCGCCGCCCTTTCATCGGGCGACTGGACCGTCGAAGAGAGGGAGCTCCTCCACCTTCGCGGCAAGGATGTCCCCGCCGATATGTATCCCTGCGTCCTCAACGAGGTCGCCCTCCACCGCAGAGGCGCCGCGATGCTCGGCATCAAGGTCAAGGTGGACGGCACGGCCCTCCCGACCTACTGGGCCGACGGCCTCCTCATCGCCACCAGCTCGGGCTCCACGGCCTATTCCCTCTCCGTCGGCGGCCCCATCTGCGCCCCCGAGGCCAAGGTTCTCATCATCGCCCCTATAGCCCCTCACAATATGAACGTGAGGCCTCTCATCGTGCCCGACAGCGCCGTGGTGAGCATCTCCACGATCTCCCGCGACGGCGAGATTATGCTGTCCGCCGACAACCGCAGCGCGACTGTTCCTTCCGGCGGCGAATTCACGGTGTCGCTGGCACAATTTTCGCTAAGACGGGTCCGGCTCGGGAAAGAGAGCTTCGTCAGGGCACTGACGAGCAAGCTCTACTGGGGAGGAGACGTAAGAAATTCAGAGTCAAAGTAAAACTTCAATTTAATGCACGTAGCCATTATAATGGACGGCAACGGCCGATGGGCCAGGGAGAGAGGTCTTGAAAGGGTGGACGGCCACCGCGAGGGTGCCGAAAGCGTCCGTGCCTGCATCGAAGCGGCAGTGGAAGACAAGATCGACCAGCTGTCCCTGTTCGCCTTTTCGGAGGAGAACTGGGGCCGTCCCGCCGACGAAGTCGGGACCCTGATGAAGCTGATGATGAAATCCATCGCCGAAGAGACCGAAAACCTCCTGTCCCACGACGTCCGTTTCCGCGTCCTCGGCGACCTCGGGAAGGTCCCTCCCCTGCTCCGCAGCGCGATAGCCACCCTCGAAGACGTCACCTCCTCCTGCAAGGGCCTCCAGCTCAACATATTCCTCAGCTACAGCGGCCGCTGGGACATCCTCCAGGCCGCAAAGCGCTTCGCCGCTTCGGAGAAGGAGCCGGAGAGCGCCTCCGCCGCAGATTTCGCCAAGTATCTGGTGACCGACGGCATCCCGGAGCCGGATCTCCTGATCCGCACCTCCGGAGAGCAGCGCATCAGCAACTTCCTCCTCTGGCAGTGCGCCTACACCGAGTTTTATTTCACCCCCGTCCTGTGGCCCGATTTCCGTAAGCCGGAGTTCCGCGAGGCCGTCCGCGAATTCGCCCACAGGCACAGACGGTATGGATTAGTAGAATAATTATTATCTTTGTAGGATTTTTCCAAAGGAAAGGATGAAATTATTCAAAAGCATACTGACAAGCCTTTTGCTCCTTGCCCCTCTTGCGGCCTCGGCCCAGGGAGGCATCGAGATCGATTATACCCACCCCAAAAAGTACGTCATCGGCGGGATGAAGGTCGACGGCAACAGCTATTTCTCCGACCAGCAGATCATCCAGCAGACCGGTCTCCGCGCCGGTATGTCCGTCAATATCCCCGGTGAAGAGATTTCCGGCATCGTCAACAGGCTCTGGCAGCAGCGCTATTTCGAAGACGTGGCCGTCAGCCTCGACTCCCTCAGCGCGACGAAGGACACCGCCTGGCTCAAGATAGCCATCGTCGAAAGGCCCCGCGTCTCCCGCTGGACCTACACCGGAGTGAAGCCGAGCGAGAAAAAAGACATCCAGGAGCGGCTCAACCTCCGCCCCGGCCGTGAATTCTCCGAATACGTCAAGACGACCTCCGTCGACATCATCAAGCGCTACTACAAGGAAAAGGGCTTCCTTCTCTGCGACGTCGACGTCCAGGTCCAGAAGGACAGCGTCATCCGCAGCGCCATAAGAGTCAATTTCGACGTCAAGAAAGGCGACAAGGTCAGGATCAAGACCATCAACTTCATCGGCCGCGACGAGATCAAGGCCTTCAAACTCGCCAGGAGTATGAAGAAGACCAAGGCCGGCGACAAGATCTACAACCTCTTCTCCTCCAAGAAGTTCAACGAGAAGGAGTATGTGACCGACAAGAAGTCGGCGGTCGAAGTGTTCAATGAAGCCGGCTACCGCGACGCCCGCCTTATCCGCGACTCCATCTACTACATCAAGCCCAACAGGCTCGGCATCGACCTCGAATTCGACAAGGGAGAAAAATACTACTTCCGCAATGTCACCTGGACCGGCAACTCCGTCTATGCGACCGAGACTCTCAACGAGATCCTCCAGATCGAGCCGGGCGACGTCTACGACGTGGTCACTATGAACAAGCGCCTCTTCGGCGGCGGCAAGCAGACCGAATACGACGTCTCCAAGCTCTACCGCGACAACGGCTACCTCTTCTTCAACGTCACCCCCGTCGAGCTCAACATCCAGAACGACTCCGTCGACGTCGAGCTCCGCGTGTCCGAGGGCAAGCCCGCCATCATCAACAACATCATCATCAACGGCAACGACCTCACCAATGAAAGGGTTGTCCGCCGCCAGGTGATGACAAGGCCGGGCTACCTCTTCTCCCAGACCGACTTCGAGAGGTCCATCCGTGAAATCGCCTCCCTCGGCCAGTTCGACCCGGAGGCAATTATGGACGGCACCAAGGGCTACAGCATCATCCCCAACCAGCTCAACAACACCGTCGACATAGTCTACAACGTGACTGAAAAGCCTTCCTCCCAGCTGGAGCTCTCCGGCGGATGGGGCGGCAACACATTCGTGGCGACCGCCGGTGTCAGCTTCAACAACTTCTCCACAAGGCGTTTCTTTGACAAGACCGCCTGGAAGCCCGTTCCGCTCGGCGATGCGCAGAACCTCTCGTTCCGTTTCCAGACCAACGGACGCTACTACACCGCCGTCAGCGCGTCATTCCTGGAACCCTGGCTCTTCGGCAAGAAGCCGACATCTTTTTCGCTGTCCGGCTACTACACCCGTATGACCAACTCCCTCCTCTCGATCGGCCTCCTGTCCAACGACAAGGTCTATGAGGTGTTCGGTTTCAATATGGGACTCGGCAAGAGGCTCAAGTGGCCAGACAACTACTTCGTCCTCTACAACTCCCTGAGCTGGCAGACCTACAGGCTGACCAACTGGACCTCCAGCTACTCCTACTTTATGTTCGACAACGGCACGTCCAACAACGTCAGCTACACCATCTCCCTCTCCCGCAACTCCACGGACCAGCAGATCTATCCCCGTCAGGGTTCCGAATTCTCGATATCCCTGCAGCTTACTCCGCCCTATTCGCTGTTCCGCAAGCACACCTACGACATCGACGGCAACAGGATTCCCGTCAACAGCTGGAGAGACATCGACTACAGCACCTGGACTTCCCAGCAGCGCTACCGCTGGGTAGAATACCATAAATGGAAATTCAGCGGCGCCGTGTATGTCAAGCTCGTCGACAACCTCGTCCTTATGGCCAAGGCCCAGTTCGGCTACCTGGGCTATTACAACCGCAACTGGGGCTACTCCCCCTTCGAGTATTTCGAAGTCGGCGGCGACGGTATGTCCGGCTACAACACCTACGGTTCCGAAGTCATCGCCCTCCGTGGCTATGAAAACTATTCGCTCACCCCGACGGTCGCAACCCCGTACAGCCAGCAGGGCTATTCCCGTCAGGGCAACGTGTACGACAAGTTCACGATCGAGCTGCGCTATCCTGTCATCCTGCAGCCGCAGTCGACAATTTTAGTCCTCGCCTTCCTCGAAGGCGGCAACTGCTGGTATGATATTCGTGATTTCAACCCGTTCCAGATTAAGCGCTCCGCAGGCGTCGGCGTGAGGGTGTTCCTCCCGATGATCGGTCTGCTCGGCATTGACTGGGGTTATGGTTTCGATGACAAGACCAACGGCGGAAGCCAGTTCCACTTCGTCATCGGCCAGCAATTCTAAAAATGAAAAATCTAAAGTTTACTGTTATGAAAAGAATTCTGATGTTTGCCGCAATGGCTCTCCTCTCCGCAGGTGCTTTCGCCCAGTCGAAGATCGCCCACGTCAACTTCACAGAGATCGTCCAGCTTGCTCCCGAGGCCGATGCCGCAAGGGCAACAATCAAGGCGGCCCAGAAGGAAGCCGAGGAGGAATTCCAGAGTATGTATGAAGAGTACCAGACCAAGGGGACCCAGTACAACCAGAAGAAAGACTCCTGGACTCCCGCTGTGAGGGAAGCCAAGGAGAAAGAGCTCCGCGACATCGAGCAGCGTCTCCAGGAGTTCCAGCAGCAGATTTCCCAGGAGCTCCAGCAGCAGCAGGCCAAGCTCTTCTCCCCTATCTATGACAAGGCTCAGGAAGCCATCAACAAGATAGCGAAGGCTAAAGGTCTCACGATTGTCCTGGATTCCACTTCAGCTCTCTACTTCGACGAGGCAGCGACGACCGACATCACCGCCGACGCCCGCAAGGAGATGAACATTCCCGCCGACCGCACCCTCGAGCAGCTCCAGCAGGAGCTCGCCGCCGAGCAGCAGGCTGCCCAGCAGTAATGGGCAGCATCAAGTGCCTCATACTCGGAGGCGGTCCTGCGGGCTACACTGCGGCGATCTATGCCTCACGCGCAGGGCTCTCTCCCGTTCTTTATGAAGGGATGGAGCCCGGCGGCCAGTTAACCACGACGACCATCGTGGAGAATTTCCCGGGCTTCCCGGGCGGCGTCGACGCCAATTCCCTGATGGACGGGATGCGTAAGCAGGCCGCAAGCTTCGGCGCGTCGATATGCCGGGGCGCCGCGACTGCCGTCGATCTGTCGTCGAGGCCGTTCAAGGTCACGATAGACGGCAAAGAGACGCTCGAGGCCGAGACACTCATCATCGCAACGGGGGCCACGGCAAAGTACCTCGGACTCCCCTCGGAGGAGAAGTTCAAGGGCCTCGGAGTGTCCGCCTGCGCGACGTGCGACGGATTCTTCTACCGCGGGCGCAACGTCGCCGTGGTGGGCGGAGGCGACACCGCCTGTGAGGAGGCGCTCTATCTCGCAGGGCTCTGCCGCAAGGTCTATATGATCGTGCGGCGCGACGTCTTTCGCGCCAGCAAGGCGATGCAGGCGAAGGTGTTCGCGACGGAGAACATCGAGATACTCTGGAAGTGCCAGACGCAGGAAGTGCTCGGCGACTCCGCCGGCGTGACAGGCGCGAGGCTTGTCCGCTCCGACGGCGAGGTCTTCGACATCGCTGTCGACGGATTCTTCCTCGCGATAGGCCATCACCCCAACTCGGAGCTCTTCGCCCCCTGGGTGGAGACCGACGAGGTGGGCTACATCATCACCTCCGGCAAGACGCAGGAGACTTCCGTCAAGGGAGTCTTCGCCGCCGGAGATGTCCAGGATCCCCTTTACAGGCAGGCGGTCACCGCGGCCGCGTCAGGATGCCGCGCCGCAAGGGACGCCGAAAGGTTCCTCCTGGAAAACAATTGAATATGAAAAGGATAAGCACCATAATCACGGCCCTGGCCCTCATCGTCCTCACCTCCTGCAAAGGCGAGTTCGAGGCGTTGCTGCACAGCGGAGACTCCGATGCGAAGTACAAGGCCGCCTTCAAGTATTTCGACGCGAAGAAATACAACAAGGCAGCCCAGCTCTTCGAGTCGCTTTCCGTGATGTCGAGCGGCACCGAACGTGACGACACGGTCCAGTACTACTGGGCCCTGAGCAACTACCGTTTCAAGGACTACTACACGGCCGAGACCAACTTCACGCACCATATCGAGAACTTCCCCCTGAGCCCGTTCACCGAGGAGTCCCGCTTCCTCCGCATAGACTGCCTCTACAGAAGCACGCTCCGCTATGAGCTTGACCAGTCGAGGACATATTCGGCCATCGGCGCCATCGAGCAGTATATGAACGACTACGGCACGCACAACACCAGGAAGGCCGAATGCGAGGAGATGCTTGCCGAGCTCAACGGCCGTCTGGACCGCAAAGCCTACGAAGCGGCGCGCCTTTATTATAAGATGGAAGACTACAAGGCTTCCCGTGTCGCTTTCCGCAACGTCCTCAAGGACAAGGCCGAGAACATCTACCGTGAAGATATCCTTTATTATATAGCGATGTCGTCCTACCGCTATGCCAACCTCAGCGTCCGTTCAAAGCAGAAGGAGCGCTATATGACATTCGTGGACGACTATTTCAATTTCATCGGAGAGATTCCGGAGTCGGCCTACCGCAAGGAGCTCGACATTATGTATAAGAGAGCGCTGAAGGCGCTGGGCCGCTATTCCGGCACCGATGCGGAGCTCGAGGCGAAAAACCGTGAATTTGAAAGGACCTACCGCAAGATAGAAAGCGAAAAGAACAAGGAAGCCCGCGAGAAGGAAAGGCAGAAGGCTAAGCAGAAAAGAGCCGATTCGAAAAAAAATGAAACTGCCGGCGAAAAAGCGGAGTAATACTTTTGATAATACGTAAGAAAATGGAAAATAAGAAAGTACCCACAAACACCATCACAAGGGACGTCAAGGACCTCGCCGCCCCCACCGGCAACATCTACGAGACCTGCGTCATCCTCTACAAAAGGGCCAACCAGATAGCCCTCGCCGAGAAGAAAGAGCTCACCAAGAAGCTCGAGGATTTCCGCGGTGAGCGCGACACTATGGACGAAGTGTTTGAAAACAAGGAGCAGATCGAAATCTCCAAATACTACGAACGTCTTCCGAAGCCCGACCTCGTGGCCATCTCCGAATTCGAAGCCGGAGAGCTCGAGTACAAAATGGTCAACACTGAGGATAAGTAAGACGCTGTGCTCCGCGCCCTTCACGTATCGAACTACATTCTGATAGACTCCCTGGATATTTCATTTCCCGGGGGTCTTGTCATTATTACCGGACAGACGGGAGCAGGCAAGTCAATTCTTGTCGGAGCTCTCGGTCTGCTGCTCGGCGGGAAGGCTGACGCCTCCCTCATCGGGCCCCGGGGCGACAATTGCGTCCTGGAAGCGGAGTTCGACGTTCGCGACGATGAAGCGGTGCGGGCCGCCATCGAGGCTGAAGACCTCGACTGGAACGGCGGCATCATCACTATCCGGCGCACGTTCTCGCGCAGCGGGCGCTCCCGCAGTTTCCTCTGCGACGAGCCCGTGGCGTTGCCGACTCTCGCCGCATTGGCGCCTCGCCTTATCGATATCCACTCCCAGCACCGCAACCTGCTGCTGTCCGACAGGGACTTCCAGATGGAAGCCCTGGACCTGTTTGCAGGGGCGGTCAGCAGCCGGAAGGCCGTCGGAGGGCTATGGAAGGAGCTTTGCGGGCTGCGCGGGGCTTTGGAAGAAGCTTCTGAGACGCTGCGCAGGCTGTCCGGCGAGAAGGACTACAACGAGGCCCGCTATGAGCGGCTCGAGAGCGCTTGCCTCCGCGACGGCGAGCTGGAGGAGCTCGAGGAAGAGCTTCGCAAGCTGTCCAACGTGGAGCAGCTGAAAGAGGCCTTCGGCGGCGTGGAGGCTATGGCCTCTCCCGAGGAGGGGCTCTCCCCTGCCGCGGCGCTCAAGGAGGCGTCCCGGCTGCTGTCGCGGATCTCCGGCCTCGTCACTGACGCCGGGCCTCTGGCCGAGAGGCTCAATTCCGCCAGGCTGGAGATCGAGGACATCTTCGAAGAAGCGGCCTCGCTCTCCGAGGGCGTCAACGCCTCGCCGGAGCGCCTCGCAGCCGTAGAAGCGCGCCTTTCACTGCTGTACGATTTGTTGAAACGCTACTCCTGCAACGACGTCGCCTCGCTCATCCGCGAGAGGGACGCCCTCGCCGAGGCACTGTACGACACGGGCGCCATAGAAGAGCGCATCGCCCTGCTGCAGAAGGAGATAGCCTCGAAGGAGGCGGAGTACTCTGCCGCGGCTTTAAAGCTCAGTGAGCTCCGCTCTGCGGCCGCCCCGCACTTCAGCGCCGCCGTGGCCGAGTCCCTCGGCTTCCTCCTTCTGGAGAAGGCCGTCTTCAAGGTCTCGGTGGACGAAGCCCCGGCCGGCCCCTCAGGCAAAGACCGCATCACCTTCCTCTTCTCCTCCACGGGGAAGGAGCCGGAAGATCTGCGCAAATGCGCCTCGGGCGGCGAGATGTCACGCATTATGCTGAGCCTCAAGGCGATGATGGCGCGCTACGAGAGCCTGCCGTCGATCGTCTTCGACGAGATCGACTCCGGCGTCTCCGGCAGCGCCGCCGACCGTATGGGCGAGATGATCTGCACCCTCGGCGCCTCGATGCAGGTCTTCGCCATCACCCACCTCCCCCAGGTCGCCGCCAAGGGCACCGCCCACTTCCTGGTGGAGAAGACCGTCGGAGCCCCCGCCGCCGATGCCGCTCCCGCCAGTGCCTCAACCGCCACCAGTGCCGCCACAGGAGCTGCTCCCG
>JAFZME010000075.1 GCA_017553405.1 Bacteroidales bacterium | reverse complement strand
GGCAAGAAGATCTACGCCGTCGCTCTCGGCGACATGACCTGGGACGCCTACTGGACTTCGACCAGCTACTGCTTCACCGAATATCTGGCCGACATGAACGCCAAACTCAGCGACCTCCGTGTCTTCCACACCATCGGCAACCACGACCACGACCTCAACCAGTACGGCGATATCCTTTCCGAGGTCAAATATGTGCGTGATGTCTGCCCGACCTACTATTCCTTCAACCTCGGCAAGATCCACTACGTCGTCCTCGACGACATCCAGTATCCGACCCAGGCTGAGGCGGGAAGTTCCGCACCGAGGGATGCTTACACGAAAAAAGTCAACGCCGATCAGATGGCCTGGCTGCGCAAGGATCTTTCCTATGTGCCCAAGACCACTCCGATTATCGTCTGTATGCACGCACCGGTCTACTACGAATCCTCCGCGACCGCTTTCGGCAACAGCCTCTCCGGCGCCAGCAGTTTCCTCAGCACATTCACAGGCTATCCGTCCGTCGATATCCTTACGGGCCACACGCATAAAGTGTTCAACAACGACAAGACATCCCACTTCGAGCACAACAGCGGCGCTGTCTGTGCGACCTGGTGGTGGTCCACGGTCTACAACGGAGCCAACAAGATCCACATCTCGACCGACGGCACCCCCGGTGGCTACGGCATATGGGACATCAATGGGACTCAAAGAAAATGGCAGTACAAGGGGACAAAGGAAGACATCAAGTTCCAGTTCCGGTCATACGACCTCAACAATGTCGATTTCTCCTATCTGTCTTCGGCTTTCCCGACCTACGCCAATGCCTATCCCGGCAGTTCGGACAATTATATTCTTCTCAACATCTGGAACTGGGATCCTTCCTGGCAGATTGAGGTCAAGGAGAAAAAGTCCACCGGTGATGCGGTCCTCAGCCAGAGCCATATATTCGGATATGATCCCCTCCATATCCTTGCTTATGTGGCCCCGCGCTATTCCGCCGACGGCAACAACACCTTCTCCTTCCAGACCGCCGCGACCAGCCATCTTTTCCGCTTCAAGGCCTCCTCTCCGAGCACTACAGTGGAGATAAAGGTGACCGACCGCTTCGGCAACGTCTACACCGAGACGATGACCCGCCCGAAGGCGTTCACCGTCGCCAATTACACCTCCGGATATGCAAAATAACCCAATAACAACTATTAATTAACCATTATGAATCGATTGATTGTCAGGTCCGTTCCGGCTTTTGTCGCGGCACTGGTGCTTGTGCTCTGCACGAGTTTCAGCGCTTTTGCGCAAAAAACCGTCAGCGGGACCGTCTACGACACGGCCAAGCCGACACCTCTTGTCGGAGCGACCGTCGTAGTTCAGGGCAAGGACGTCTTTGCGATGACCGACGTCGATGGAAAGTTCACCATCAACGCGTCTGAGGGGGATGTCCTTGTGGCCCAGTTTATGGGCTACACCGACGGCCAGGTGAAGGTAGGCCCTTCCGCCGCCGTCGAAATGGTGCTCTCTCCGGACAGCGAACTGCTCGGCGAGTCCATAGTCACGGCCCTCGGCCTCAAGAGGGAGAAGCGCTCCCTCGGCTATGCGGCGACCGACGTGTCCGGCGAGACCCTCAATATGTCACGCAACAGCAACTGGCTAGGCGGTCTTGAAGGCAAGGTCTCCGGCGTCCAGTTCAACAAGGGCAACGGCCCTATCGGATCCACCAGCGTGGTGGTCCGCGGCGAGACCTCCCTCGAAGGAGGCTCGTCCGCCCTGTTCGTCATCGACGGCATTCCGATGACTTCCGGCAGGATCGCCAACGCCAGCGGCACCGGCTACACCAACCAGGACAACCCCATCGACTACGGTGACGGCGCCTCCGACCTCAATCCCGAGGACATCGAATCCATCACTGTCCTTAAGGGCGCGGCCGCGACGGCCCTTTACGGATCCCGTGCAGGTAACGGCGCCATCATCATCACGACCAAGAGCGGGCGCACCGAAAGGGGCATCGGAGTCACTATCAATTCTTCCTTTACGGCAGACTGCCCTGGATATTTTCCCGATTTCCAGAAGGAATACGGTCCGGGTTCCGACCTCGGCCTCGAAGAGTACAACATCTGGCAGGCGGCCATCAACCCTGAAGGTATGACCCGCCACTACAGCCGCTACTCTTTCGGCGAGCCCTTCGGCGACGGCACCAAGATGCGCTATCAGGTGGATGGTATGAACTGGGAGACCGGGGAGGCTGTCAGGACCCCGTGGCGCTACCACGACGACTGGTATTCCGGCATTTTCCGTACAGGTACGACATTCGAGAACTCCATTTCCATAGAAGGAAGCAACGGCAAGGGCACTTCAGCCCGTCTTTCCATCAAGGACACCCGCAACAAGTGGATTCTTCCCAACACCGGTTACACCCGACAGTCGATATCGCTCTCCGTCAACAGCCAGATCGGCAAGTACGTGAAGCTTTTCGCCAAGGTCAATTACTACCGTACCGATTCCGACAATATGCCGTCATCCGGCTACTCCAACAACTCCATTCCCTACCAGCTGGTCTGGAACAGGACCAATGTGAGTATGTCGGAGTACGCGCGGGAATATTTCGACGGCCGCTGGAACAAGGACACTTTCAAGGACAGTGGCTGGCTCATCGGCCAGGAAAACTACTACAACCCCTATCGCGTCCTCTATGAGTACCTCAACAGCCAGGACAAGGACCGTGTCTTCGGCAATATCGGCCTCAATATCAACATCTGGAAGAACAAGATTACCCTTGACCTCCGCTCTGGTGTCGACATCGGCAACGAGTTCCGTACCCAGAGGAAGCCGTACTACACCTATAATTATCCTCAGGGCTGGTATCGCGAGCAGAGCAACTTCGTCCTCGAGTGCAATACGGACTTTATGCTCCGCTACACGGACAGTTGGCTTCAGGACCGCCTGACCCTCACTGCCGGCATCGGCGGCAACAATATGATCTACAACCGCCGCAGCTGGAAATACACCATCGACAAGCTCGACGTCGAGGGTGTCTACACTGCGAACAACTATCCGGCCGGTACGATTCCGGAGTATTCCGCCTATCGTTCGCGCAAGGTGGTCAATTCCATCTACGGACTCGTGTCCCTCGGCTGGGACGACTGGGCCTATCTCGACTTTACGATCCGCAACGACTGGTCCTCGACCCTTGCGAAGGCGCACTGGTCGTACTGGTATCCGTCGGTCAGCACTTCTTTCGTGCTCGACAAGGCATTCAAGTTCCAGGAGCATATTCCGTGGTTTACCTTCCTCAAGGTCAGGGCATCCTGGGCAAAAGTCGGCAAGGACACCAATCCTTATGCCCTTGATTACCCGCTTACCGCGACCGACTGGGCCGGCGGCTACCGCGTCGGCGCGACTTACCCCAAGTATGACCTTGGTCCTGAAGAGGTTATGACTTGGGAGGTCGGTCTCGAGGCCAAGTTCCTCAAGAACCGCATCGGTTTCGACGTCGCGCTTTACCAGTCCGACGTGACCAACCAGATCTACGACGTCCCGACCGACTACATCACCGGTGCGAAGTACTACACTTCCAACATCGGCCTTATCCGCAGCCGCGGTATTGAGCTCTCCGCCTATTTTGTCCCCATCAAAACAAAGGACTGGAAGTGGGACATCAGCATCAACGCATCCCGCAGCGTCTCCAAACTTATGAGGATGTACGACGGCTGGGATCCTGAAGCTCCCCACCAGCAGACCTATGGCACCACAATCGGCAGCCGTCTCTTCGTCTATGACTACATAGGCAAGCAGACCGGCGAACTCTGGGGCAAAGGTCTCGCAAAGGCACCGGAAGGCGCGTATTATATAGATGAGAACGGCAATCAGGTCGACTGCTCCGGCAAGACCATCATCAATGCGTCTACCGGCCTGCCTTCATTCTCCGACGACCTGCAGTATCTGGGCAACGTCAATCCGAAGTGGCTCGGCGGCTTCTCGACGTCGGTCCGCTGGAAGGACCTCACCTTTACGGCGACCTTCAGCGCCCAAGTCGGAGGTATGACCTATTCGACCACCGCCGCCATCCTCGGCTACCAGGGCAAACTCAAGAACACCCTTGAAGGACGTCCTGACGGCCTTGTGGCCGACGGCGTCAATGTCTCTGTAGACGGCGAAGGCCACACGGTCTACACTCCCAACAAGACCATCACCACAAATGTGGTCTCCTATTGGAACGAGTATCAGGGCAACCGCTACAACTTCGAGGAATACACCTACGACAACTCCTTCCTCAAGCTCAAGGAAATCCGTCTCCAGTACGATTTCCCGAAGACTCTTCTCCAGAAGACAAAGGTTATCCAGGGGATTACGGTAGCGTTCTATGCGACCAATCTCTTCTGCGTCTCCAACTATCCCTTCTATGATCCGGAAGTCACCGGCGTCAACGGCGCCACGATCCTCCGCGGTATAGAAGCTGGTTCCTATCCTATGAACCGCTCTTATGGCGTCAACCTCAAAGTCAGATTCTAGCGCTATGAAGACAATCATCAGATTAGCCGCAGCTACGGCAATGACAGTGCTCGGAGCGCTCTCCTGCACCAAGAATTTCGAGGAAATCAACACCAATCCCAACAAGATTGGCTATGGTGATATAATGGCCCACAATATGTTCGAGCCGAACCTTTACCTTCTCGGCCGCGACATTCAGTACCACGCCTATTTCTTCTCCCACGAACTGGCCCAGACGACCGCATTCACAGGCGGACGTACCACCCAGATATACCTCTATCAACTCTACGACGCCAACTTCCAGTCCATCTGGGACTGCTACGCCCGCCACGGCAACGATTCCGACTATATGGCCAAACTCGGCGTAAAGAAGGATGAGCAGCTTTTCGCAGCCTTCGGCCTAATATTCAAGGCTTACAACCTCGGGACACTGTCTTCCCTGTTCGGCGACATCCCCTACAAGGAAGCATATAAATATATGGAAAACAGGGCTCCTGCGTTCGAAACACAGGAAGAGGTGCTGCTGGACTGCATCGCGGATCTCGACTCCGCCTGTGTGCTCCTTTCCAAGAAGCCCACGTCATCGTACTCATCACTTGACGCTATGTATTCCGGGGCTCCGGCCAAGTGGGCCAAGCTCGCCAATTCCCTCAGGATGAGGTTCCTCCTCCGCCTGACCGGCCTCGACGAGACCTACTGGACCAAGATACAGGAAATGGTTGACAATCCCGACAAGTATCCGGTGTTCGCCTCCAACGAGGAGAGCGCCATCGTTCCTTTCCAGAGTGTCGATCCTTATCGTCAGTATTTTACTTATTCCCAGGAGGATGCCAGTTCTTTCCAGAACCACAGGATTACCTCTCAGCTCATCAAGATGATGGCCATCCTGGACGGCTCCGGCAACGACACATATACGGATCCCCGTCTGCCGATCATTGCTGAAAGGCAGAAGGGCAAATGGTTTGGAAGCGAGTCCGGAGTCAATCCTTCCCGCAACGATGAAATCGACGGCGGAAAATCCGCAAGGCCCAACACCAAGACCTTTATGAACGACTCGTTCGGAGCGACTATTATGGATTATGCCGAGGTGCTCTTTATCGAGGCCGAAGGTGTCTGCAAGGGCAAACTTACGGTTGGAGGCAAGACCGCGAAAGAGCTCTACGAGGAAGCCGTCGGGGCCGATATCCGCAGGTGGATGGCTTACAACGACTGCTCTTCCACGAAGATCCCGATCCTCGAATCCGACATCGCTACTTTCCTCGCCTCCAATCTTGGCTCTTATGACGTGGCTGCCGCCGGCACCGGACTTTATGGCAGTGCCGAAGAGCTCATTCTCTCGCAGAAATGGGTTGCCCTCATCTACAGCGGATGGGAGCAGTTCAATGAGTGGCGCAGGACTGAATATCCGATACTCACGATCGGCGACGGCACCGCGACCAACGATTTCGAACTGCCGACCCGTCTCGCCTATCCCAACTACACTGTCTCTTCCAACGGTGCACACGTAACGTCTGCACTCGAAAGGATGGGAGGCGCCAACAATATGCACACTGCCCTTGACTGGAGTTATCTCAAGAGGACAGGCTCCCACAGAAATCCCTACAGCGCAGAGTAATCCATCCAAGATATGAAAAGAACAATCATCATACTGACGGCGGTCCTTCTCGCTGCAATGGCTTGCCAGCGCGAGAAAGACTTTGAGATAGTAGGCGCACCTTCGCTGACGATTACGGTCGGCGATGCCACAGCCTTCACCCTTGACGGCGGGCAGTATCAGCTCGACATAGAGTCCTATGCATATTCCCTCGCCGCCAACAAGAACGACAATGTCCTCAAAGCCTCGCAGTTCACCGTACTTTCCAATCTTCAGTGGAAGATCGTCCCTGCGACCGGTGAGGAATACGACTGGATCCATCCTTTCCCCGATCACGGGCAGAAGGAAGGCCGGTTTATTTTTAAGAACACACGCAACCTCAAGCAGACCGAGACCCGCGACGCCTACTTCAACATCCTTGTCGATAAAGGCAAGGGCTGGGAGCCTCTGGAGGGTATGATCACCGTCCATCAGGCAAGCAGCGAGGACTTCCTCACGATGTCGGCCGCGAAGTTCGACGTCTCGATGGGCGGCGGCAAGTCGAACCTCGCCATCCTTTCCAACGTGCCGTGGACCTATTCGGTCGAACCGATGGAGGATTTCGCAACCGAGTCGCTCGACTGGCTCACCGACAACACCGGAGATCATCCTCTCGACCAGTACGTCGACACCCTTCGCTTTGTCTCCGCCGCCAATGACGGCGCAATCCGTGGCGCGAATATCCATATCTTCTACTCCATCGGGGATGTCGACCACGACGACATCGTGCCCCTCACCCAGTACGGCGAGGCCGTCACGCTAGAGGGATTCCCCGTCGAGTGGACGGTGGGCAACGTGAGCGAGACCGGCTCTGTCGGCACCTTTGTCGCAGAAGGCGTTATGCAGGCCACGACAGGATCAGGTACGATCTCCTATGTGCGTCCTCCGGAGAATGCTGCGTATGGCGCCCCGGAGCTTGCTGTAGGCTCCACAGGTGAGCCTTATGTCACCGGTGCGTGGCCTGGAGACTACTGGGAGTTCCGTTCCGCGGCTCCTATTTCCGCCGGTACAATTGCGAAGATAGAGTTCTCCACCCGTCCTTCGGCCAAGGGTCTCCGCTACTGGACGCTAATGTATCTCGACGGTGACGAGTGGCTGCCCCTCGGCTCCCTTTCTACTGTCGAAATCGAGGGCGAAGAGATTTCCTACAACATACCGATGACGACCGGAGGATCCGTCAACACTCAGATTTCTTCCGTGTTCAAGGTAAGGAACAACACCGAAGCGGCAGCCGTGAGGATGGTCGCCGCAGGGCGCGAAGGAGCCGACGGCTCAATCTACAGCGCCCCGGGCGGCTACACCATCAGGCTTTCCAACCGTTCCGGCGACGACCTGGATGTGATGCCGCAGATTTCAATCGTCGCGGCCGGCACCGAGGTTCTCGTACAGTCTAAAATGGAGATCTCAGGTCTCTCCGACGGGATGCTCACCTTCGAGGGTACGCCGGCCGCTCCGGCCCTTCTCAAGGTGACTTCCGACCACGATTTCACCGTCACTTCCACCGTGGACTGGCTCACCGTGACTCCGGCTGAAGGCCTCGCATCCAGCAGCGGAGTCGATGTTTCCGTCACCTGCGAGCCCAGTGCCCTGAGTAATATGCGTAAGGGCTACCTGACCGTCAAGTCCGGCATCACTGTGAAGCAGATACCCGTAATCCAGAGCGCCGCCGGCCAGGAACTGGTTCCGTTCATCGCCATCTCCGGAGGCAACAGCCTCAAACTCAATCAGGATGCCGTGACCAAGGATATCCAGGTCCAGGCCAATGTTGATGTGGCCGCTGAAGTTATCCAGGGCAGCGATTGGATTACCGGCGTAAGCGTCGTCTCTACAAGGGCGATGGCCGAGTACTATACGCTGTCTTTCTCCGTTGCGGCCAACGATGCCAACGACAGGGTCGGCAAGATCCGTCTCTACGACACTGAATCAGGCTGCGAGTCGGTGCTTACTCTCTCGCAGAGCGGCCCTGTGGGGACTGAGTTCCCCGTGAAGTGGGAGTTTGTCGATCCGGCATCATA
Organism: Bacteroidales bacterium; assembly: GCA_017553405.1. GTDB lineage: Bacteria > Bacteroidota > Bacteroidia > Bacteroidales > UBA932 > Cryptobacteroides. The sequence continues at coordinate 3,408 of JAFZME010000075.1, read as the reverse complement.
CGTCTCCGGCGTCGATTACAGCCTGGATCCTGCATCCAACTTCCTTGCTGCGACCGACAAGATGTCCAAGCTCTCCCTGAAACGATTCAGCAGTACGCCTGTCACTCCGACCTACAACAATGAGGGCGGCTATTACCGTATTCTTTCTACAGGTGTTTATCTTGGCGACTACTGGCTGTTCAAAGTCCCTGTGAAGGATCAGCCGGCCGGCACGTACACGATATCCTACAGGATGGCCGCTTCCGCCGCCGGTCCTAAGTTCTTCATCCTGGAATATTCCACGGACGGGACTTCCTGGACTCAGGTAGACACCCAGACTACGTCCGAGTCCTGGGCCAACGGTTCCAACACGAGGGATGTTACCTGGACTTATGCCCTGTCATATACTTCAAATACTGCCAATGAGGCCTATGACCTTGAGAAGAGCTTCCATCTTCCCGCAATTACCGGCTTTGCCTACCTGCAGGTCAGGGCCAGGGTCTCCGACACAATGGTTTGTGGCCGCACCAAGGAGATGAACGGGGCCAACCACGGCGGGACCAACCGCCTCGGCCATCACGCCGGAATAACATTTACAGCTGACTGAGAATAATCACTAAATACTCGTTTTTATGAAAAAATTAAACCTTTATGTTTCACCCGAGGTGAGAGTTGCTCCTTGCAATCTGGAGATAAGCCTGCTCACCGTTTCAGTCACCGTCCCCGGCGCCACCATCGGCGATGTCGAGGAGGAAGAATGGACCGTTTCCTAAAATGCGACGCGCGATGAAAAAGATTATGCTTTTCGCCGCCTTCGCCGCGGCCCTTACCCTCTCTTCCTGCAACAAGGAAGCTAAGGTCGAAGTCCCCGCTGCCCTTCGCACGGTCAACTTCAGCGCTCTCCCCACCGAGACAAAGACTGTCTTTGGCACAAAGGACGGCAACAAGTATCCCGTCCTGTGGCAGGCAGGAGACAAGATCAATTACACCTTCAACTTTGGCGACATTCCCACGACTTATACGGAGGTGACTCCTTCCGCTGACGGGAAAAGCGCCAGTTTCTCCGGGAAATTCGCCGAAGCTTCCTCTTATCAATTCATTTTCGTAAGCCCTGCCGACGCTTTCAAGTCCCGCAACAAGACCAACGGGACCATTATGGTGGAAATTCCTTCCGGCCAGAGCTCGACTTCGGCTTCTCCTGACCCCTCGGCCCAGATACTGTATGCCAACACAGGTGAGATGACCGAGCTTCCTGACCCTGTCAGCCTGAATTTCTCTCATCTGACGGCCTACCTTCACATTCAGTTCAAAAATGTTGCCCTCGGTGATGCCGTTGTGCAGGCGGTCAATGTCACTAATAATGATTACTATCTCGCCGGCCGTCTGTTCTACAAATTCAACGATGGTACTTTTGAGGACAGCGAGAGCAGTATGTTCCACACGATCGCTGTTTCGACGAACACTGTCGCCGATGTCTGGGTGGCACTTCGCCCCGTCGATCTCTCCGGCAAGCAGTTGACCCTGGTCATCGCGACCGACAAAGGAACGTTCACAAAGACCGTCACTATGCCGGCGAGCGCCAGCCTCACTGCCGGCAAGATCGCCAAATTCCCGGTGGATATGACAGGCGTCGCCCTTGAGGCTCCCGTAGTGTACAAGGCGGTCACTTCTGCTGGCCAGCTGCACGTCGGAGACAAGGTGATTATCGCTGCCGCTGATGTAGAACAGGCGTATGCTATGAGTACCGGCCAGAATAGCAACAACCGCTCCCAGGCTGGCGTCACAAAGACCCTGACCGAGATAGTCAACCCGACCGACGTTGTTGAGATCATCAAACTTGAGGACGGCGTTATCCCCGGCCACTATGCAATGAAGGCCACCGGCACCGATAATCCCGGCTATCTCTATGCCGCCAGCCTTGACGGTGCCGCCAACTATCTCAGGACAAAGGCAGAACTTGATCTCTCAGGATCCTGGGATATCTCGATCGGAAGTGTGACCATCGGTGAGGTTACGACACAGAACGCCGCCATTATCAAGGCCGATATCCCTGATCCTCCGGGACACGGCACCATCCGTCACAACCCGACCAGTGTCCTGTTCTCTGCTTATGCCAGCACTTCCGGCATGAAGGCTGTTATGCTTTACCGTCTCGACGAACCGGCCGACGAATCGCCCCGATTCAAGGCTACTCTCCCTAACGGTAATGACATTTCCGCTGATGCTCAGGAAGTTCCGGTCTATGTGTTCGGCAACGTCGCTTGGACCGCCTCCGTCACCGGCGGCGCTACACTCTCCGAGTCATCCGGCACAGGCAACAAGATCCTGACGCTTACCGTTCCGGCGAATACCGACACCGAGAACACCAAGTCCTACACTGTCACCGTCACGACTACCGCGGCTGTCACGACACAGTCCTACACCCTGACTCTCACGCAGGCGAAGAAGGTCGACACCAGCGGCGATCCGGTGAAGGTGTATTCGTTCTTCCTGGCGGAGAAAGGTAAAAATCTTGGTACGAGTACAACATATGCTGGTGTTTGTGATGTTGAAATTGAAGGCATTACCTGGAACGTAACGGGTGTGAGCGGTTCCAGCGATTACGCTGGATGGCGCATTGGAGGGAAGAGTTTGAATGGAGTTGACCGTGCAATTTATTCCAAGACGCCTCTGTCTGCCGAAGTGACCAAGATTGTGGTTTCTCACTCAAGAAAGAATGCAACTGTGAATTCTTTCACTTTGACTGTTCATAGCAGCGCCTCGGACGCCGCAACCGGAGCCAATCCCATTGCGACGCTAACTGCAACAATCAATGTTGGCACACAAGATGCTCCTGCGACAACCATATTCGAGAAGGCCAACAGCACCCCATGGGCTGGCTCATATTACAGGCTTGCCTACAATATCACGAATACCACTACATCCAATACTTACGTGGAATTCCGCGGTCTCGAAATTTGGGGCTATCCCGCCAGTTAGCCGTGGAGCGCAATTCGCTGTGAGATAGCGAGTTATATAAAACCCCTTACCCGTTTCGGGGTAAGGGGTTTTTCGTAATCATTTGATTGTTAGATGCTTGTGCTCCACGAGATTTCTCGACTTCGCTCGAAATGACAAAAGGAGATACGCTCGGCCGGAAGGCCTCGGTATGACAAATATATTTGCTATATTTGAAAGCTAAAGCATTCGTTTTATGAAAAGGATACTTCTTATATGTTTGATTGCGCTGGTGAGCGTGACGCTTGCGGCGAAGAAGATCACCGGCAATGTGCACTGCGGCGAGCAGATGCTGCAGGGGGTGACGGTCACCGACGGGGTGCATTTCGCGACGACGGACCGAGACGGATTCTTCCGCCTGAAGATCGACAAGAATTCCCGCTTCGTCTACATCGTGACGCCTTCGGGCTACACGGCGGACTATTCGTCGGG
>JAFZME010000074.1 GCA_017553405.1 Bacteroidales bacterium | reverse complement strand
GGCGATCCGGCCGGCGAGCACGGCTGGGGCGGCTATATCGCCGTACCCGCCGCCGTCGCTGCGATGGTAGCCGCAGATGGCTGCACGTCCTACAGCTGCGAAGCACCTGCCTTCCCCCGCTCCGACCGCGTCACGCTACACCGCTTCGCCGAGGGCCAGCCCGCCTGGAAAGGCGGCCCGCCCTGCGAAGTACTCCTCTACCAGATCGACGGCGGCGCCCACTCCTGGTCCCTCCAGGACCTCGACACCTGCCGCGAAATCTGGGCGTTCTTCAAAAAGTGGATGAGGTAAACCCGATCTCCTGGCCGGGGACCAGATGGTCGCAGGCTATGGAGAGGGTGGAGGTTTCCGAGACGGAGGGAAGAGGGATTTCAAGCCATATCTGCTGATCGGGCAGGAGGGTGCGGAGGTTGAAATCCGCGCGGGTGCCGTCGACGGCCAGGAAGGCGTCGCGGTAGATAGGGGCGACGCCGGCGTTTTCGATGAGGACAGCCGCGCCGACGCCTTCCTTGATGCGGAACTGGCGGATGCGGAAGCGATAGCCGGTGGCAGTGCCGGCGCTGCGGATGCGGGACATCTTCTGATATCGCGGCTGGTCGTTGCCGATTATGAAAGTCAGGTGGAAGCGGTCGGCCTGCTCCTCGAAGAGCCGTCCGTGAAGCCCCTTTTCGTCCAGGCAGTGTTTCTGGTCGTAGGAGGTGTAATAGCTGAATTCCCCGCCGAGAGGGGCGCTTATATAGCGCTCAGTTCCGAAGAAACGCCAGTTAACCGCATTCTCCCTGTCGTGCTCCTTGCACATAAACGAGTCGTCGAAATTGCCGAAGCAGTGTTTGAGCAGTTCCGTGTCCTCCGCAAACGGACCGTAGTCGGCCGCGTCGATGGATATGCACCAGGGAAGGTCGGTGAACCACTCATCCATTTTCCCGATCCATTCCGCCTGGAATTCCTTCGAAGGGAAAGTCCTGCCCGGGATATACGGCCCGTCATAGATGTGATATTCGGCCCAGAGCCCGAAACCGGTCTCCAGGAAGGCCAGACGGGGGTCGTGGTCATATCGCTCTGCGAAACGACGGTAAAATTCCAGATGAAAACGCTGCAGTTCCTCGCAGCGCCAGTCCGGGAAGCAGGTCCGCTCGCCTTCGCTCCGGCCCACCGTCTCCTCATATTCCGGCAAAGCCTTGATATAGTCCGGAACGGTGCACTCCTGACCGACGTAGGTGTAGTAGAAGCGAAGTATCGCCTGGTGCTTCCGGGCCGCAACCTCGTCCAGCAGGGCCTCCACCGCGCTCCAGTCATACACGTCCTTCTGCGAGCAGACGTCGCAGTAGCGCATATATGAATATTCAAGCTGGATGCAGTCGGTCGCGACCTTGTCGTTGTCGGTCCAGAAAACTATCCCGGTCATCGGCTGCACGCCGTCGGTGGCACCCCTGACAGGGAGCTGCTGCGCTTCCTTCCATTCTTCCGGCACCTCAAGGTCCGGCAGGCGCACTTTCTGGAACTTCTCCGCAGTGCAGGCCGTTATCAGCAACACAGCCAGAACGATATTCGCCCGAGTGAGAGACACGAATCAAAGGGCGGCTTCCGGCATACGGACGACCTGGCCGCGGACGACAGAATTGTCCTTGTCGGAGCTCACGCTGGCGACGACAGCCCCACCTTCCCCGTAGGCCTTGAGGGAGAATCCGCTTTTCAGGGCGCCTTCCGGCAACACGAAATAGAAGCTGACTGCGGTCTCGCCGAGGGTGAGATCCGCGTCCAGGAAGATGCTGTTGCGTGATTCCGACTCGCAGGTCATATTGACTGATGCAATACCCTTCTGCTCATAGTCCGGCTCGATCTCCAGTCTCCCCCAGAGGGCCTTCGAAGCGTCGGCGTCGACGAGTTCGAAACGTTTCACCTTCTCGCCGCTGCCCTTAAGGGAGAACTTCACGGCACCGACAAGGTAGTTCATAGAGAACCTGTCGGCTCCGTCGGCCCAGAAGGCGGCGGCATAGATTGCCCCGGCGGGGCAGTCATCCACTGCAAGGGTGCGGCTCCGCGGCACCTCCATCAGGATATGGTCATTGTCGGAGCCGTCTTCCACAACCCCGAAGGGGTAGACGGCGGCGAGGCGCCCGTCAGTGCGCGTGCGGCCGGTAAAGGAGGCACTGTGGCCCTCGCCGGTGATGGCGGAAGCGGAGGTGGCGAAGCATTCACCTCTTTCCCAATAGGGCTGCGTGTCGCTGCGGACCCAGATGCGGTCGTCCGCCTCCCAGGAAGCAATGGTGGCAAGTTCGGTCTCTCCGGTAAAATGGATTCGCGTCCCCGGAGTCCCGATGGAGGCTTCGAGAGTCACGAGTCCGATATCGCCGGAAGGGCGGTCTTCCCTGCCGCAGGAAATCGCGGCAGTGCAGAGCAGGGCGGCAAGTATGTATCTCGTTTTCATCACCAGGTCCCGTTAATGTTGTCGAAATTACCGATGGAGCCGCCCCCGGACTCATTGTAGGAGGCGCCTTCCTCAAGCCAGGAGCCGATCTCGGAATAAATTTTCTCCGCGATGAATTTCATCGCTACGGCCGAATAGTGGTCGCTGCAGTTCTGCCTGAGGTCGCCGGTCGTGACGATTTTGCTCCAGTCGAGGTCGTGCTTCGGCATATTCGGCTGATAGCCCATAAACAGATACTCGAAATCCCAACCGAAGTCGTTGAATCCGTTGACCGCATATAGATCGACCGCGCGGCAGTTGGCGGAGTAGTGGCCGGCTATATGGAGCAGGGATTCCTCCACATCCGGAGTCAGGGTGTCGTGGATAAGGACGACAATCTTGACATACGGATACTGGAGAGTGATCATCTTCACCAGTTTCACGTAGGCCTCGACGAAGGTCGCGTCGGGGAGATTCTTCGCCTGGTCGAGCGTCGTGCAGGCGTCGGCTACGGCGTAAACGGCATTCATAGACGCGTCGTCCGGACGGTGGGGCTCAGTGGTGGGATATCGCTGCAACTTGGTGTTGCCAAGGATATTGTAGCAGTTGTGGGCCCAGTCGTTGGCGCCGCCGTTGATGATTACGATGTCCGGAGACCCGAGTCCGCCGTTCTCGATGTAGCGGGCGCAGAAATCCTGTCCGTACCAGTACTTGTCGGAATATGAAGTGTTCGTACACCTGGTGACAGCCGTGCCGGAGAAGGCAAGGTTGGTGTCCCATTCCGCGTTGGACAGGTAGTCATAGGTCAGCATATACCAATAGGTCTGGGAAGCCGATGTCACGTTGCCGTCGCCGGTTGGATAATGGCAGCGGTAGCCGTTGGGGGCGCGGTCGCCCTGGTAGCAGTGCGGCGCATAGCCGTCGAACGACGACAGGGAGTCGCCTATAAGGCTGACGCGAAGGGGCTTCTTCTTGCTGACTGACGGATTGCCGGCCATCCCTTCAAGGATGGGATAGCCGCCGACTCCCGCAACCCAGCGGCGAAGCTCCATAGGACCGTAAAAACTGTCAACGAACTCATTGAGCTTGCCCAGCAGCGTGCCGCCGGTCATTTCGGAGACGGTGAGGGCGCCACTGGCCGTGACGGTACCGCTCTGGGACTTGCCCATCTCCTGAAGGCCTTGCAGGCAATAGGCGTGGTCGAGATTGACCTTGGTCGGATTGCCGACGAAGGCCGCATACTGGTAGTAGTTCGAAGGAATGTCCTTCTTGCCGTTGATGATGGCGCGGCCGGGAGCCAGGGTGTTGTAACATCCCTGAATACTGATATTGCCGCCGGAGCCGCCCTGCTCGCCTATAAATCCGCCCATATCGACTTCGTCCGACTGGGGGAAGTCGCAGCGTATCGTGGCGGGGTCGCTGAAGCAGTTGACGATATTGACCGTGGCACTAGTACTGCCAATCCTTACCCAGGCGACAAGCCCGCCGACCATAGTCCACTTGGACTTGGCATAGCCGGCGTCGATTATCTCGCCTCCGATGTATGCGCAGTTCCAGATATTGACCTTGGACGAATCGTGGGAGAGGTTGCATTCGCCGACAATACCGCCGACGGTATATGACGCCGCGACATCGCAGTAGACCGCACAGTTCCGGATATTGACGGTCTGGGCCGTGTTTTTATGATAGATATAGGCGGTTATGCCGCCGGCCTTGTCCTGGCCGGTCCGGACCAGCGCGTTTGACCCGACGGTGCAGTCGCTTATGTCGCCGCTCTGTATCCACGCGACGATGCCGGCGGCACAGGGATACCAGCAGACCACGTGGGCCTGTACCTCGCAGCGGGAGATCGAGCCGCCGGTGAGCATTTCGCCGGCGATGCCGCCGACGTAATAATTGTCACCGGTGACCGTGGATCCGTCCGTGACCTTGCAGCCGGAAACAGAAGAACTGACCATCTGGCCGACGATGCCGCCGAGCTGCTCTCCGGAGGCGCTTACGTCGCCGCTGACGGTGCAGTTCTCGATGACCGCATTGCGGGCCACGCCGGCTATGCCGCCAACTGCAGAGACGACCGTAACTCCCTGATAGGTGCCGTTCTTCTCGTCGTGGACGCGACCGGTAAGGGTGCAGTTCCTGATGGCTCCGCCTTCCAGAACGCCGGCAATCCCTCCGCAGGCGCAGAGGACGAAGTGGGCCTCGACGTTGAGGTCGATATGGTCGAACACGGTGCAAAACGCATTGCCTGCAATGACGCCCTGCTCGCCGTTGGTGCCGCCGTTGGTGTAGCCGTCAATCCTGAGATTGCGGATGTCGGCATTATAGGTGTAGCCGAACATCCCGGCCGCGCCGTCGGAAGACGGCGTTGGAGCCAGGTTGGATATCTTGAATCCGCCGCCGTCGTAATAACCCATAAACGGTTTTCCCTGGCTTGCGCCAATGCAGGCGTGAGGAACACCTGTCATATTGAGGTTGGCGGTCTGCCTGTAGTGCTTGTCGGCGAAATCGTCGGCGTGGCTGCCGTTGCATAGGTCGGCAAGACGGGCGAGGTCGGCCGGGACGGCGATCTGGTAAGGATCGTCCTCGGTGCCGGAACCTTTAGCGAAGGAGGGCTCACCGTTCTCGACTGTCAATATACTGCCCGCTTCGACCTTGCAAGGCCTGTCCTCGGTGATTGTGGCCGCCACCAGGCCGGCTGCATTGTATATCGTGCAGACATACCCCTGCGCGAACGCTCCGGCAGGGACGGCGAAATAGAAATCGGCCGCAACGGCGTCGTCGAGCGGCACTCCGCCGGAGACGTTCATCGTGATCTCATTGCGCTTGGGATCGTCGTTGCGCCACTCTGCGGAAATGGCGCCTTCACCGACCGTCAGGATGCATTCTCCCCAGAGCGGGAAGGTCTCATCCTTGTCGGCGAGGACAATCTTGCTGACGGCACTGTGGCCGTTGAGCCTGAGACGGAGCGTGCCCGCAATGCTCTCAAACCGTGCGGTAGTCCCCTCCTCCCACACGGCGGCAGTGAGATTGGCGTTCCGGGCGAAACTGCCCCGGACATAACTCTGCTTGGCAGGCACTTTCAGGACAACCTTTTCGTTGTCCGACTCGGAGGACACGAGGCAGTGGGGATAGACGGCGACATAAGGGCCGGACGACATCGTCTCACCCGTGAAAACCGCCTTGCGGCCGCCATCCGTAATCCCCGATGCGGAGGTGACGAAACGGTCGCCGGGCGTCCCCTGCTCCTGCCTGGCGGAACGCACCCATATTTCATCGGAATCCTCCCAAAGGATGGGCACTCCGCCGGCCTGCGGTTCTCCTATTACGGTGCGGGTCTCAACCTGCTCCGCCGTGATTGTCAGGGAAACGCGCCTTACAGGATCGGTCTTATCCTCCGGCTCTTCCTTCTCCTTACACGCCGTGGCGCACAGCGTCATAAGACATAAAAATGAGACGACAAGTCTGTGCCTGAAAAAAATCGACATTTCAGTTAATTATTCTCGTCGCAAACGGCGAATACATTGTAGCCGAGGTAAGGGGAGCTGGTGCCGACAATCGGCTTGGAAAGCCCCTCTCCGAACTGAAGATAATAGGCCCAGTCGCTGTTGGCTGTACGGGTTGAGGTCCAGTAGAAACCCTTCTTCATAGAGTCTTTTTTATCATTGCCTTCGTAATACCCGCCTGCCCCCAGGAAAATGCTATGGTACGGCTCTGCTTTTCCAGTGCATTTGAGACCGCGATTGTTGGCGTTATCGTAAGTTGTTTCGTTAACCATCTCACAGGTACAATTCTGCAAAAGCTCCTCCACTTCTGCCCTGGTCGGCATACGCCAGGGAGCACCCAGACGCTGACGAACGACATCCGATGCGAGGGGAAGAATCATTTCATCACCGGAGTAATGGTAATTATCCGCCGCGAACGGAAAATTGGACGATGTCTCTCCATAGGCGTAAAAGCCCAGCGAGGTTGCATATTTGTTAGTCTGTCCAAACGGCAGCATCGACCATTTGACGCTCAGACCGAGATCCGCCGCTGTCGCGGTGAATTTCTTGACTTCGGAGAAATGGGTCTTCCCAAGATAGTAGTCTTCATAGTAAGCGGCGTAATAGTAAACTTTAAATCGATCCAGATACTTTGCGTGAGCCTCTATCGTCTGTGAGGCATCCAGTCCCTGGTGGTGACCGAGAATATCACCCTTGCTCAAATCAGGCACAGGCTCGGTCGACAGCCAGATTCCGTAATACATTCTAGGATCGGGATTGTCGGGGAGGGTGATATGGACCTTGAGAAGGGTCTCGTTGTCAGATATATTGACCGCATCTTCGAGACTCAGTTCATAACCGGGAAGACTCCACTCGGGTTCATCCTTCTTACAGGAAACCGTCAGCGCAATAAGCGCAGCCAGGGAAATAAGCATTAATTTTTTCATATCTGTTTATCTTTTTCTTACGGGGCGTATAGCAAAGCCGAAATATCCGAAATAATTGTCCGAGATCTCCGCCGTTTCATTATAGAAATGCAGGATGTAAGCTTTCGTGTCTTCAGAGGTCTCGATGCGGGTTGATGTCCAGTAATATCCGGTCTGGTTACGTTCAATGTAGTCCGAACCGCTATAGCCTCCGGCCATAGGGAGGAAAATGCTGGCGCCGGGTTTTTTCTTGCTGTTCAATTTCAATCCTTTGTAACTGGACACTGTCGTCCATTCTTTGGTGCAATTTTCAAGAAGCTCCTCCATTTCAGCCTTTGTAGGGTAACGCCAGCCTTTCCCCCACCAATAATTGGCCGCATCATCCTTTAGAGGGAGCGTCGCCGAATCGGTGGTATATGTGTAACCGGACATTGAATATGGAGTCTGATTGGCCACAATCGCTCCCCAGGAATAACTGTTTCCTTCGGATGACGGCGCTGTCCCGCCACAGTTCGTAATAGCCCAATCGACACTGAGGCCCAGGTCCACCGCACCCGGATAATATTCCACCACATCCGTGCAATGTTCATCCCCGCCAAGAGAATAAAATGCGCAACAATAATAGGGATCGTAGCCTGAGATGTCATAAGCCGTCCACGCAAGTTCGTTGACTCCGGGAGATAGATTGGAGAACTTCTTTACAAGGGTTTTTTCCTCGAGGAAATCCCTGGTCTTTGAAAACTTGAATCCGAACACAACCCCGGAAACGGCATCTTCGGGGACGACGGCAGTCGCTTTCAAATCAGCGAGCTTGAGCGTCTGGGCAGTAACTGATTCAAAATTAATCTCATAGCCGGGGAGACTCCACTGGGGCTTGTCTTCCTTTTTGCAAGAAACCGCCAGCGCGAGCAGGGCTATCAGCAGGGGAAAAACAGATCTTTTCATATGTGTCACTAATAATGGTTCGCGAATATAGCCATTTCGGGAGGGAAATCAAACACCGCGCTGTCAAAATGACACTTCGGCAGTGCCATTTTGTCCATTTCGGGGCATTGGCGCGGGGTTTGCCATTTCTGCCGGCGGTCCTGAGGAGGGACCCCGGCAACAAGGTCTTGCAGCACAGCCCGAGGCCGGAACGAATTAAACTTTTAGTATTATGTTACCTGTCAGAAGAACTACCGATAGCTGGCTGCCGGATATCTTCAATGATTTCTTCGACAACAGCTGGATGGAGAGACCTACCTACACGGCTCCCGCCATCAACGTAATCGAAAGTGAAAAGGAGTACGACGTCGAACTTGCCGCACCCGGACTTGACAAGGAGGACTTCAAGGTCCACGTAGATACGGAAGGCAACCTCCATATCGAGATGGAGAAGAAATCCGAAAACAATGAGGGCCGCAAGAGAGGCCGCTACCTCCGCCGCGAATTCTCCTACGAGAAGTTCCAGCAGACCCTGCTGCTGCCTGACGACGTGGATGCCGAGAAGATCGAGGCCAAAGTCGAAAAGGGCGTCCTGAACGTCCATCTCCCGAAGAAGGAGAAAGTCGATAAGGCCGCCGCTCTCAAGCAGATCGCCGTCAAATAAATTTTTGTGGAGGCCAAACCCCTGAAACAGAAATAGTTACTATACATTGATCCCCCTTCGCTGAAGGGGGATCAATGTATATCATTTTACTGATTATCAATCAGTTGTCCTCCACGCCGACGGAAGTTGCGCGTTGAAAGTTTGCAAATATTTGTATCTTTGCTGGACAAACCGATCGGAGATGGATAAACTTAAAGCGCTGTTTGCGGAATATACCGGCCACGAGCCCTCCGTGATGGAGGAGATGAAGGGGTCGGGGAGCAACCGGAGATACTTCCGGATGGGAGACGGCATAGTCGGAGTGATAGGCAATGACGCCGGCGAGAACAATGCGTTCATAACGCTCGACAGGCATTTCGCCGCCCGCGGCATACACGTGCCGGAGATACTGAAGGTCAGCGGCGACGGTATGCGCTACCTGCAGCAGGACCTCGGCGACACCCTGCTCTACGACGCCATCGCCCAGGGGCGCGAGCGCGGTTCCTACAGCCCGACGGAGCGCGCCCTGCTCCGCAAGGTCGTCTCGAAACTCCCCGACATCCAGTTCGCCTGCCGCGACGGCTTCGACTGGAGCGTATGCTACCCGGAGCCGGCTTTCGACGAGCGGCTGGTCTCGTTCGACCTCAACTATTTCAAATATTGCTTCCTGAAGGCCACGGGGCTGGAGTTCAACGAAGCCCGCCTCGAGGACGATTTCGAGCGCCTCAAGGCCGACCTGCTCTCCGAGGAGCCGCAGACCTTTATGTACCGCGACTTCCAGGCCCGCAACGTGATGATCGTAGACGGCGAGCCGTATTTCATCGACTTCCAGGGCGGCCGCCGCGGCCCGGTCCAGTATGACCTTGCGTCATTCGTCTGGCAGGCCCGGTCCCACTACCCGGACGACCTGCGTGAGGAGCTGGAGAACGCCTATCTAAAGTCCCTGCGCCGCTATGTGCCCGACCTCGACGAGGCGGCTTTCCGTGAGCGCTACCGCATTTTCGTGCTGTTCCGCACGCTGCAGGTGCTGGGCTGCTACGGCTTCCGTGGCTATTTCGAGAAAAAGCCGTACTTCATAGGCAGCGTCCCCTACGCCATCGACAATTTGCGCAAGATCCTCCGCACCCCGTTCACCGCATATCCCTACCTCAACGAGCTGCTCTCGGCCCTCACAAATATGCCGCAGCTTTACGAGGCGGCCGACTACAAGAGGCTGGAGGTCAGTATATTCAGCTTCGCCTATAAGAAAGGTATACCGGTCGATACGAGCGGCAACGGCGGCGGTTTCGTCTTTGACTGCCGCGCCATCAACAACCCCGGCAAATACGAATTCTACAAGCAGTTCACCGGCCAGGACAAGGAGGTCGTCAAGTTCCTCGAGGACGACGGCGGCGTGACCGTGTTCCTCGAGTCGGTCTACGCCCTTGTAGACGCCCACGTCAAGAAATTCATCGAGCGCAAGTTCACCCATATGCAGGTCGCCTTCGGCTGCACTGGCGGGCAGCACCGTTCGGTCTACTGCGCAGAACGTCTTGCGGAGCACCTGTCGAAGTATTTCGACGTGCGTATCTCCCTCAAGCACAGGGAACTCGGGATCGAATCCTAAACTTTCCCGCAGATAAGTTCAAGCCAGGCGGCATCGACTTCGTCGAAGGCCGCCTTTTTATCGCTGTCGATGTCGAGGACGGCGGCAATCTCCCCGTCCGGTCCGAAAAACGGCACGACGATCTCCGAGCGGGAACTGGACGAGCAGGCGATGTGGCCGGGAAAAGCATCGACGTCGGGGACGACGACGGTCCTTTTCTCCTTCCAGGCGGTGCCGCAGACTCCTTTGCCGAAGGGAATCCTGAAGCACGCCGCCTCCCCCTGGAAAGGGCCGAGCACAAGGACGTCTCCGCTCACCCGGTAGAAGCCAGTCCAGAAGAACTTCATCCGCTCCGATATCAGCGCGGCAGCATTGGCCATTCGGGCCACCGGGTCCGGCTCCTCGCCGAGGAAGAGGGCAATGTCCTGCCACAGGCGCAGGTAGCGGAAGCTCTTGAGCGGGAGGTGGCAGTAGCCGTCCGGATGCTTCCCTAGGTAGTCCTGATGGTACTCCTCCGCAGGGAAGAAGCAGCGCAGCGGCTCCAGCTCCGTGACTGTCTTGCAGCCGAGCTTCGCCTCAACCTGACGGAAGGCGTCTTCTATCACCGGCCTGTCTTCCGCGGCGGCATAGAAAACCCCGGTGCGGTAGCGGGTGCCCGTGTCGTGCCCCTGCCGGTTGAGAGCCAGAGGATCGATTATCGTGAAAAACAACTTGAGCAGAGTCTGAAGACTCACCCTGGCAGGGTCATAGGAGACCTTCACGGTCTCCGCGTGGCCGGTCGTGTCGGTGTAGACCTCCTCGTAGGAAGGATTCTCCGTCCTGCCGTTGGCATAGCCCGGCACGCACTCCCGAACGCCGTCCACCCCCTTGAAGAAATGCTCCACTCCCCAGAAGCACCCTCCGGCGAAATATATGACTTTACCCTGTTCCATACGACAAATATAAACAGTATTTTACAGAAAACCGCCTATGCGACTTTTCCGCCGTGGAGCGTAAAGGGCTGTGTATTAGTAGATTAAGCACTTTCTCTATGCCTTATTTTACACAGAGAGAAGTATAGCATCTCGCTGTAAATCAGTAACTTATCCTCCACGAAACTATATGGGCCAAAAAGCAGGTTTTATAGTTCTCCCGAATTGGCTATATTTGCACCATACGTAAGAAAATTACTATCCACACCGTTTCCCTCCATTACGAAGGAAAAATGGAGAATATGTACTAGTCCCGCATAATCAGGTTAACGGCCAGATCAGAAGGCCGATGCGGTAGGCGGCGAAGGCGAGGAGCCAGGCGATCAATATTGTATAAATGGCGCAGAGGATTGGCCAGCGCCAGCCGCCGGTTTCGTTCTTGATGGCGACGAAGGTCGCGATGCAGGGGAAATACAGCAGCACGAAGACCATAAACGCCAGGGCGGCGGCCTTTGAGACCGACCGCTTCAGCGCGGCCTGCAGCTGAGTGTCGTCGGAGTCCGGGGCGGCACTGGCTTCGGAGGTAACGGCCTCGTCAGATGCCTCGCCTTCAGCTACCGCGTCCTCCTCCCCCTGCGAGTACATCACGCCCATAGTGCTGACAACCAGCTCCTTGGCGCCGACACCGGCGAGCAGGCCGACGTCCATACGCCAGTCGAAGCCGAGCGGGTCGAGGGCCGGCGACACGGCCTTGCCGAGCCGCCCTATCAGCGACTGCTCCTGCTGCTCCGCCGGCGTGCCTTCACTGCGCGGGAAGTAGCCGAGGAACCATATGAGCACCGAGAACAGGAGAATGGTCGTCGCCATCTTCTCAAGATACTGCTTGCCTTTTTCCCAGGTGTGGCGCCATATCGCCTTTCCGGTAGGCATCCTGTAGGGAGGCAGCTCCATCACGAACGGAAGGTCGTCATCCTTGACGAACCGCGCGAGCACCAGCGCCGAAAGTATCGCGAGGACTACACCGAGAAGGTATATCCCCAGCAGCGCCAGCGCCGCGTGGTCCGGGAAGAATGCACCGGCCACCAGCACGAATATCGGCAGCCTCCCGGCACAGGACATAAAAGGAATTATGGCTATAGTGATAAGCCGCGACTTGCGGCTCTCTATAGACCTTGTTGCCATTATGGCGGGCACGTTGCAGCCGAATCCCATAACCATAGGGATGAACGACTTGCCGTGGAGGCCGATGCGGTGCATCAGCTTGTCCACTATAAACGCCGCACGTGCCATATATCCGCTGTCCTCCATTATGGAAATGAAGAAATAGAGGATCATTATGTTCGGCAGGAACACCAGGACGCTGCCCACTCCGGCGATGACACCGTCGACCATAAGGTCCTTGAACCATCCGTCCTTCATAAACGCTCCGACGAACTCCCCGAACTTCACGACCAGCCAGTCAATCCAGTCCATAGGGTACTGGCCAATGGCGAAGGTAGCCCAGAATATTACATAAAGGATTGCGACGAAAATCGGGAAGGCCGCCCATTTGCTGGTGACGATGGCGTCTATTTTATCCGTCAGCGTATGCTTCGGGTGCTCCTCCCGGTACATCTCGTAGGTCTCGGCAAGGGCGCCCCTGATGAAGGCGTATTTAGCGTCGACTATTGCCGACTCCACATTGGTGCCGAGCAGGGTCTCGACACGGGCGTTTTCTTCGGCGCGGATCTTCTCCAGTTTCTCACGGAACGGGTGAGCGGCGAGGACCGCCTCTATGTCCTTGTCGTTTTCGAGATATTTGATGGCGAGATAGCGGGTCGAATAACGGGAACGGATGTCCTCGTCCTTGCGTATGACGGGCAGGATGCGTTCGATGCTCTTTTCTATCTCACGGCCGTGGTTGATGTGGATATGACGCGCGAGCGACGGATCAGTCTTTTCATAGACGGCGATGACAGTGTCGAGAAGCTCCTGGATGCCGCGGCCGTCGCGGCTCACCGTCGGGCAGACCGGCATACCGAGAAGGTATCCGAGCTGCTTAAAGTCGATCTTATCTCCTTTGGCCTCAAGTTCGTCATACATATTGAGCGCCATCACCGTACGCAGGTTCATATCGATGATCTGCGTCGTGAGGTAGAGGTTGCGCTCTATGTTGGATGCGTCGACCACATTGACAACCACGTCCGGCATAGTTTCAATGAGGTTCTTCCTCACGTACAGTTCTTCGGGGCTGTAGGCAGACAGGGAATAAGTCCCCGGAAGGTCCACAAGGACGATCTTGTAGCCCCCGTGCTCCAGTTTGCCTTCCTTCGCATCCACCGTGACGCCGCTGTAGTTGCCGACGTGCTCATTGCTGCCTGAAGCGATGTTGAAAAGCGAAGTCTTGCCGCAGTTGGGATTGCCGACGAGGGCGACGCGGATTACGTGCCCCCTCTCCTCGGCTATATGGCTGAGAGCCTTGTCGAGCCTCTCTGCCTCGGACAGGTCCCCCGGGAGAGCCTGAAGGTGCTCATCAGACACAAGCGCCTCACGGGCATCCTCCTCCGTCACGACCTCGATATTGCCGGCCTCCTCCCTTCGGAGCGAGACCTTGTAGCCTATGATTTCATATTCTATCGGATCCTTCAGTGGCGCATTCAGAACAACACGCACCTCTTTGCCCCGGATGAAGCCCATCTCAATGAGCCTCTTCCGGAAACCTCCGTGGCCCCCGACGCGCACAATCACGCCTCTTTGTCCCGTCTTAAGCTCAGAAAGCCTCATCTGAAAAACCTTTGCGGCTGCAAAGGTACAGACTTGCATCGGAACCGTCAATCACCATTTGTGGTGATTTTGAAAAGGAAATTAATCTTTGGGCTACTATTTTTCAGCCTATTATTGTACAGAGCGAGAAAAATACTTACTTTTGCCAAAGAGTCCATTTAGACTAAAAACAAAATACCGTGGCCCGACCAATTAAAGAAACTCCCATTCTGACTGGTGCTGACGCCGAACGTTTTATCAGCGAGATGAAGCGCGTCGACAGCCTCAGCAAAGAGGCGCGTGCCACTAATCGTGATAAGCTGGCAAAAGAGTTTATGAATGCCATGCGACATATCACACTTTGCCTCTAATGCGACTTATCCGATTGACTCCCGAGTATCAGTTTGGCGATTTTGATTGTGGGGACAGTGATTTAAATGATTTTCTTGTCGAGGATGCAAAACCATTTCTGGACAAGAGGATTGCAAATACTTACATCCTAGAAGACGAAGACCGTATTGTCGCCTATTTCTGTTTACTTAACGATAAAATCAGTCGACTGGAAGTAACAAACAGCCGTTGGAAAAGCATAAAAGACAGTTTCCCCGAAGGGAAACGTTTCCGAAGCTATCCCTCCATTAAGATAGGACGGTTCGCAGTATCTCGACATTATCGAGGACAACGAATCGGTTCGGAATTGATTTCAACCATCAAATATCTTCTTGGGAATGGACAGAACCTTTCAGCTTTCCGTTTTATAACCGTCGATGCTTACCTGTCCGCCATTCATTTCTACGAAAAGAACGGCTTCAAAATTCTTTCTCAAAAAGAAGAGGACAAGCACACCCGTCTTATGTACTATGATATGATGGAGGTGTGATGGAAAACTCTCAATTCCAGGCGCCACCGTCGGATTTTTTAATTCAGCTCCTTATTGTATCCATCAGAACCTCCTGGAAGGGGGCACGATCTCCCAGGCGTCGGAGCGGAAGGGGCCGGCGGGGATGCCCCAGCAGCTGGATAGGTTGCCGACGGACCAGTTGCGGAAGCAGTAGCGGACTGCGACGGGTTCGGGGACGTCGGGAGAGCTGACGACTATGACTTTTGTGTCCTTGACGCGTGCCGCGGCCGGGTGGAAGACCTTGTCGGAGCCGGCAAGCTCGAAGCCGAGGAGATCCGTGCCCCACGGCGCAAGTCCCATAGCATCGACCTTCATCGTCACTAAAGCCTTGCCGTCCTCGAACTTCACGCTCTCAAAAGAAGGGGCGACGGGGTTGATCCCCTTGAAGCCATAATCATTGACAAGGGCGAAATTAGCTAGCCTTTCGCCTACCTCCCTCTTCTTTCGAGGGTGGATGCTGCCGCACTCGCCAAGGTCCATAGTCGTTACCATTCCGCTGCGGGGGATTTCCGCGAGGGACTTCTCCTGGGCTTCGCAGAAAAAGCCCGAAGTGAACTCGGTCTCGCACTCCTGGCGGTAAGGGGCAATCTGGACGAAATAGAACGGAGCGTCCGGGTTATCGAACAACCGGCGCATCATAGCGACATATTCCTTCTGGAGCCTCACATACTGCTCCGGACGGTAGCGGTTGGACTCGCCCTGGTACCAGAGCATCCCTTTGAATGTGAAAGGGATAAGCGGCTGGACCTGGCCGTTGAAAAGAGTACAGGGCGACTGGTTTTTGCGCTTGGGAAGTTCGTTGCCGTCGAGGAAGGACAGGTCGAATTCGCCCGGGAAAAGACTGCTGAGAGTCTCCCTGTCCATCCAGGTCTCTATGGTCGACCCTCCCCATTCGGAGATAAGGAGTCCGACCGGGATGCCGAGCATCTCCTGCACCTTGAGGGCAAAGAAATAGGCGGCGGCGCTGGTCGCGGCCACGGCTTCGGGAGTGTTCTCCTTCCAGGAGCCCTCACATTCATATACCGGGGTCAGGGAGGCCTTGCGCACCACGGTACACATCCTTATCTGCCTTTCCGGCTTCGCCGACATAATGACTTCGGCGGCCCCTTCGACGGGCTGGTTGCGGAAGCCTCGCATCGGCATCTCCATATTGGACTGGCCGGAGCAGAACCAGACTTCGCCGACCAGAACGTTGCGGAGCGTTATCTTCTCTCCGTCGGAGATGACGACCTCGTAGGGGCCGCCGGCAGACGGTGTCTGTATTCTGGCGGACCATTTGCCGTCCTTGTCCGGGACGGCGACAGTCTTTTTTGACTTCCACGAAGGGCTTATAGTGACCTTCTTGCCCGAATCGGACCATCCCCAGACGGCGACCTGAGTGTTCTGCTGGAGCACCATATTGTCGCTGAAAATCGACGGCAGCGTCACTTTGGAGAAGCCGCCGATGGCGAACAGGCACGAAAGAATGGCCGACAGGGCCGAAATGCGAAAAATCTGTTTCATAATTACTTGATTTCCCACCACTTGCCTTCCATCTTGCGGTCGGTGATGCCGGGGCTGACGCGGTAGAGCGCGCAGCCGTGAGCCGGAAGCCGCACCTCCCAGCGCTGCTTGTCCTGTACTTTGCCGACATCCTGCTGGCGCCAGAGGTCGCGGATGGACTGTTCGCCCAGCAGTCCCAGGTCGCGGGGAACGAACCCGACGGTCTGCTCCGAGTCGGAGATATTGAACACCGCCACCGCCATAGACCCGTCTTCAAGGCGCTTGACATAGACCGTCTGGTTCTTGCTCGGACCGAAGACATTGCGGACGCCCATCATCCCGAGAGGGTCCTGGTTGACCTCGAGTACCTCGCTGTTGCACAGCAGGCTGAGGGTGAAATCGTCGATGGCGTCAAGGTCGCAGCCGATGAGCAGCGGGGAAGAAAGGATGGCCCACAGGGTGACGTGGGAGTACTGCTCCCACGGCGTCAGCCTGGTCCAGTGCGCGGTGGCGCCTTCCCATCCCCCGACGCGGCCGAGCACCATCATATCGGCATCCGGCCAGTGACCGGGGCCGGCATAGCCGGGCCAGGCGGACTCGCGGTCGAATCCGATGCTGGAAATGCTTGCCCAGGTGTCCTGGATGTCGCCTGCCGTGCGCCAGCAGTTGGCGTAACGGGAGATCTCGGGGGCGAGGCAGACGCGGGTCGCATTGGAAATGCTGTAGACGATGTCGCGGCCCGTGGCGTCCAGCGCCTCGCGCATATCGCGCAACCACCATACGTCGTTGAGGAACCAGTCGTATTTGAGGTAATCGACTCCCCAGTCGGCCCACTGGCGGGCGTCGGCGCGCGCGAAGGAGTATTTTCCGAAGCTCATCAGTTCACCCTTATCGAATTTCGATAAATCGAGCTTATAATTCTCATCCACAATCCCCTGCTCAACCCACCAGTATTTTCCCTCAGGATTGTCGCAGGAAGAGCCGATGTGGGCTGCATAGGTGGCTATCCAGGGGCCGGAATAGATGCCGAATTTGAAGCCGCGGGAATGAAGTGAGTCGGCGAGCGCCTTCATATCCGGGAACTTGCCGTTGGGCTGGATGGCGTTGTATTTGCCGCCGCGGACTCCCTGCCAGCCGTCATCGATGTTGACATAGCTCCAGCCATAGTCCGCCAGCCCTTTTTCATCCAGGGCACTGGCCGCCTGCAGAATGTTTTCCGCCGTCACCCTGTCGCCGAAACAGTTCCAGGAATTCCAGCCCATAGGAGGCGTGAGGGCTATGCGGTCGCCTATCTCGATGCGAAGCTCGCGGCTGTCGCTGCCGAGGGAATTGGTCGCCGTAATCTGCACGCGGTAGCTGCCCTTTTTGCGCGCCTTGCCGCTGATGATGCCTTTTTCGGCATCAAGCTTAAGGCCCTTCGGAAGCCCTTTGGCACTGAAATGCAACGGCTTCACGCCCGTGACGGGTATACGGAACAGGAATTCCGCCTTGGGGCGGGCGCCGCAGACTTTGGGCCCGTTGATACGCGGGGTGTCGGGAGCTTTCGGAGTAAGGATATATTCGCTGTAATCGGGCGCCTGCTGAGCCGCCGCCGCGATGCAGAGCAGAAGTGCCGTGAAGATGGAAGCCAGATGTCTCATATTATGGATAACGCAGGAGGAGGGCTTTACCCTACCGTTGCCAAAGTTAATAATTCTCCTTAATTTTGTAACTATGAAAAAGACTCTTTCCCTTATCATTTTCGCCTCCCTGTGCGCACTTTCCTGCGCCAAGCCTCTCGGCAGGTGGGTGGATCCATTCATCGGCACTGATTACACAGGTCACACCTCACCGGCAGCGGCCTGCCCGCTCGGGATGGTGCAGCCGGGCCCGCAAAGCGGCAACTACCTCTGGAAATACTGCAGCGGCTACAACTGGTCCGACTCGCTCCTGGTCGGTTTCACTCAGAACCGCCTGAGCGGCACCGGCTGCCCGTCGCTGTGCAACGTGCTCATTATGCCGTTCTCTGACGAGCACGGGCCTGATTATGCGAGTCTCAAAAAGGACGAGCAGGCCTCCCCCGGGCACTATGCGGTCAGCCTGCCGGACAACGGGGCAAAGGTGGACATCACCTGCTCCGAGCGCGTCGCCTGCTATGAAATCCAATATGCCGGGCAGGGGCGTCACCTGCTTGTCAATCCCCAGTATATCCAGCTCCGCAGCAACGACCCGAAAGCCAATCTCTCCCGCGGCATCCTGGCCTGGGAGGGCAGTTCTCAAGACAGCAAGGTCCTGCGCGGGCATATCCTCGCCAAGAGCTGGGTCCAGTACGACCTATGGTACGAAATAGAGTTCGACCAGCCGTTCATCGCCTGCGACACCGTCGTCCTTCACCCGGACTACAAGGCAAAGGCCTGTGTACTCGACTTCGGTCCCGGGAGCAAACCCCTGAAGGCCAAGATAGCACTATCCCTTACAAACGCCGGCGGAGCCAGCCTCAATATGGCAGAAGTCCCGGGATGGAATTTCAAGAAAGTGCGCAAGGAGGCAGAGAGTAAATGGGAAAAGATTTTCCAGCTGCTCCCGGTGGACGGCCCGGACGACATCCTGACCGCGTTCTACACCTCGATGTACCATATGTACTTCCAGCCCAACGTAATTTCCGACCTCGGAGAGCCTGTTCGCTATTCCACCTTCTCGCAGTGGGACACCTTCAGGGCTGCGGACCTTCTCCGCACCCTCCTCACACCTGAGATTGAAGCGGATGTGGTCCAAAGTATGATTGCGGAAGCGGAGGAGCGCGGCCATCTCCCCGTCTGGGACCTTTGCGGGAAGGACAACTACTGTATGATCGGCAACCACGCCGTGCCGACTGTGGTCGACGCCTGCCTGAGAGATCTTCCCGGAATCGACGAGGAACGCGCCTGGGCCGCCGTCAAGGCCTCGCTGACGACTCGGCACGATAAATCCGACTGGGAAATCTACGACAAATACGGCTACCTGCCATTCGACCTCATCAGTGTCGAGTCGGTCTCGCGCACGCTCGAGTTCTGCTATGACGACTGGTGCGCCGCGCAGCTGGCAAAGGCCCTTGGCCACGATGCCGACTATGAATTCTTCCTGGCCCGCTCGCGCAACTACCGCAACCTTTTCGACCCGGAGACCGGATTCTTCCGCGGGAAGGATTCTAAGGGCAACTGGAGGGAGCCGTTCGAGCCCTACGCATACGCACATGCGGGCAAGCAAGGCGGCGACTACACCGAAGCGAATGCCTGGCACTACCTGTGGCACGTGCTTCAGGATCCGGAGGACCTGATTGAACTGCTTGGCGGCAAGGAAAAATTCGTTGCGAAGCTCGACACTCTGTTCGAGGTGAGCCCTCCGGTGTCTGTCACTGGCAAAGTGCAGGACATCACCGGCCTCATCGGACAGTACTCCCACGGCAACGAGCCCTGCCATCACGTGATTTATCTCTACACTCTGGCCGGCCGTCAGGACAAGGCCGTCGAAAGGATACGGCAGGTGTTCAAAGAGTTCTACAAGTGCGAGCCGGGCGGCCTCTGCGGCAACGACGACTGCGGCCAGATGAGCGCCTGGTACATCTTCTCCGCCCTCGGCTCCTATCCCGTCAATCCTGTGGGAGGGCAGTTCGTGCCCGGAGAGGCGCAGGTCAAGCCTTTGAAAAAACTTCCCTGGTAATGAAGAAATTAGCTGTCCTGGCCGCCCTGATGGCGGTCCTGCCGCTCGGCGCCCAGACGCGCCTGCTGACCGGAGACGACCTTTCAGTTGCCTTTACGGATGGCGTCGATACTCTCAAGGCACCCGCCGAAGGGCTATGGTCAATAGCGACTTCCTGGACTGACGACTGGCCCTCCGGCTGGGTCCACGTCAAAGCGCAGGAGAAGGAGACTTCGGGCGGATGGACCATCCTAAAGGCAGAGGTCGAACTGCCGCAGGGCAAAATGCTCCTGCGCGACGCCTACTCCCCCACTCCCGATGGGATGGTCCGCTGCGTCCGCCGCTTCGAATGGAAAGGCCCGGAGACTCTCAGCCACGCGACTCTTTCCGTCCGCCTTCAAAAGCGCGGCACGGGTCTGTCGCTGTTCGCTCCAGGCATAGTCTATTACGGCAACTCCAACGGCGCGGCAGTCAACCCCGCCGCCGTCCCCGTCTGGACGGGCGCCCCGGGCGAATTCGCCATCTTCGAAGACCATCGCTTCCCGATGCCCTTCGTGATGCTGGAAGACGCCGCAGACCTTAGGGCCCTGGCAGTCCATACCGTCCCCTCACCTGTTCGCGGGGCGGTGCTAAGCGACCAGTGGTGGTCATTTGGGGCTGAGACCTTCAGCGATTGCACGGAAATAGTGATGTACACCGGGCCGATAGGCTACAACGGAGCCCGCAGCGTGGCGAAAGCGCGCCAGAAAGAGTCCATGCGCTATGCCGACACCTGGATAGACCTCGAGCCGGGGCGCATAGTCGAGAAGGAGTTTTATATCGACCTATACGGGATATCCCGCAAGGGGACAGGCTTCCAGAGGCCTCTGTATTCCTCGCTCGACCGCTACAAACCCTACGATGCCGACAGGTTCAGCAGCTTTGACGAAATAGTGGCCGGCAAGGCGCGGTTTGCCGCTTCCCGCTGGCTGGAGAGCGAAGGCGCCTGCGGGTTTGATATGTACGACAAGCGCAGCCCCCG
>JAFZME010000073.1 GCA_017553405.1 Bacteroidales bacterium | reverse complement strand
TGCTGTAATGCAGCCGCCGTTTCCAATCCTCGAAAATCGGAGCGAAGCGGTGATTGGATATGATGATATGCTCCGTAATCTCCGGAATCGTGTCGACATCGTCCAGCATCCTGCCCAGGATCGTCGACTCCCCCACCGCCAGAAGCGGCTTGGGGAAGTTCTCCGTAAGTGGATAGAGCCTCGTGGCGTATCCCGCTGCGATGACGATTGTTTTCATACTATACGAACCGCGCGGCGTCGGCGGAGCGACAGAAGTCGACGCGGAAGGTTTTCTTGTATTGAGGGTACTGGGCGAGGTACTTTTCGGTGATCTCGCGGGCGATGGCGTCCTTCTTCGACGGATCGACGAGGGCGATGCAGGCGCCCTTGAAGCCGGCGCCGGAGAAGCGGCCGCCGTAGATGCCGTCGGTGGTGAGCATCGCCTGGTATATCGCTATGAGCTCGGGGCTGCCGCACTCGTAGTTGTGGATACTGGACTCGCAGGAGGCCTTGCTGATGGAGCCGAACCACTCGAGGTTGCCGGCCTCCCACGCGGTGATGCCTTCACGGACACGCTTGTGTTCGGAGAAGAAGTGCTCCGCCCGCCTGGCGAAGCGGGGCGGCATATCGTCGCGGTGGCGCTTGTACATCGATTCGGGCACATCCCGCAGGAATGTCTTCACGTGGGGCTTCAGCGGCACATTTTCATACGCCTGTACTATCCACGCCGCAGTCTTGCACTCGGCGACACGCAGGTTGTAGTCACTGGACATAAGGCTTCGCGTGAGCCCGCTGAAGAATATTCCGATCTCGAAATCCGGCATTTCCGGCGACTTCGGGATCAGGCGGTATTCATTGGATTCGCAGTCGAGCATCAGCAGGTGGTCCTTCTTGCCGAGGGCGATACACGCCTGGTCGAGGAGGCCGTTGTTGAGGCCGATATATTCGCGTTCCGCTTCGGAGGCTATTTTCATCACCTCGAAGGGAGCCAGGGTAATATCATTGGCCTTGGCAAATGCCATCACATACGCTATCAGCACCGCCGCCGAGCTTGACAGCCCGCCAACGGGAAGCGAGCCCTTGATCACGCCCTTGATGCCTCTCGAAAGCGCAAAGCGCTTTTGGAGGGCGAACTTCGCGCCGCGCGCATAGTCCCCCCAGTTGCCCTGCCGCACCAGCGACGGCGTGGCGATGTCGAACGCGACGTCCCCGGGGAACGTCTCGCTCCGGAGGCTGACGCCGCTCCCCTGCTGCACGTCGAACCACAGGTCCACGCCCTTGTCAATAGCGAACCCCGTCACCAGCCCGTGCTGATGGTCCACGTGCGCCCCGATCGGGCACACCCTGTAGGGGGTGAAAATATGATATTGATAGTTCATCATTTTTTATTTAAGATACGCTCGGCCTGAAGGCCTCGGTATGACAGACTTCTCGACTTAGCTCGAAATGACAAGAGGAGTTTTCTTTCCTCCGGGAAGACGCAGATGACGCCGATGTAGACCGCCATACACGCTGCTATTGTCCCGCATTGATAAAAGATATTCTCTGAAAGCGCCGGGAGGCCCCGGAGGAGGCACCAGGCGGCGGCGCCCATAACAGCGGCGCCGACGCAGGCGGGGGCGATACCGCGGAGCATCTGCCAGGGCGATATCTTCACCACAACGTACATTATCACGAGGTTGACGAGTATCATCTCGAGCCGCACAAGCGAGCGTGTGATATACAGTGTCTCATAGCCGTAACGCACCGCGATGAGCACCGCGGGCCAGAGGACGACGATATGGAGGACCTGGGCGAGAACCGACAACTTGGGCCGGCCCTTGGCGCGGTAGACCTCGCTGCTGTAGTGGCTGAGGACGATGACGAATGCGCCCGTGAGGGCCCAGAGGCCTATGAAACCGGCGGTCTCGAGCCACTGCTCGCCGAGGAGCAGCCGTGTCACGAGGTCGCTGTAGAAGAACATCCCGACGCCGAGAGGGATGACCAGCAGGGCGACATATTTCTGGAACTTGAAAAACAGCGCTCGGAATCCCTCCTCGTCCGACTGCAGCTTGGACAGGGCGGAGAAGAGCACCGGAGTCGTCGTGGCTATGACCAGGCCGAATATCTGGGTGACTATGGATATGGATGTCTTATACAATCCGAGGAAATATTGATCAAGCGCACGGCCGACTATGAATATATCCACATAGCTGGTGAGCCATATACTGACCGCTTCGACCATAGACCATACGCTGAAAGAAAGCATCTCCCGCAGCTTCGCCCACGAATAGAACAGCCGCGGCTTCCACTTGGAAAGCGCCGTGAGTGTCGCCGCGCTGACCGCGTTCTGGACTATCGTCCCGATGACGAGCGCCCAGTAGCTGCGCAGCCAGAAGGCCAGCGGCACGGTGACAAGCAGCGGCACCAATATCGCCGCAAGGCGAGCCTTGAACAGCGTCCGGAAATCCAGGTCGCGCTTGAAAAGGGCGGTCTGGATGCTGGAGAACGCCGTCAGCGGTATCGACACGCAGGCGATGATGAGCACCAGCCCCATCCCGGGGTTGCCGACAAGCGCGGCCAGCGGCTCGGCGAAAATGGCGATGACGCCCCATATCACGAGCGACATCACCAGGTTGCTCCAGAAGGCGACCGTGGTGCTCTGCTCCCGGTCCGTCTCGTCAGCAAACTCGTGCTGGACGAGATACTTCTGGAAGCCCGCATCGGTGAAGATCTCCGCGAAGGTGATGATCATCGTCAGCGTAGCGACGACCCCGAACGCCTCCGGCGTGAGCACCCTCGCGAGGATGATGCTCGCCACCGGCGCCACGAGCTTCGCCGCCACCTCCGTGACCGCCGACCACTTCGTCGCCCTGACTATCTGCCTGCTATCCATTTATGCCGTGGAGGCTAATCCTCTGAGTTTCAGCTTGTTGCCGTATTTCTCTCTGCCGGTTTTGCTACAGAGAAAAAGTATTTAACCTACTATATATCAACACGTTACGCTCCACGCGCTACCGCTTCAGGTATTTGGAGAGCGGGACGCCTTTGCGTGCGACGGGGGTCTCCGTGCCGTCCGGGGCGACGTCGGTGAAGTAGAGGTCGGCGGTGTAGGCCGAGAGGTCGGTCCTGAGCACCGAGCCGAGGACGGTGAAGATCGAGACGCCGCTGCCGATTGTGGCGCGTCCGTTGATCAGGACCTCCGATTCGCCTTTGGCTACCACGATGTCATTGCAGGTGCCATTGAGGAAAGTCGTGCCGCCCCTGTAGAGTACGGCGCGAATATCCTTGTAGAGCCGCTGCTCGCCTGTGTTCGACATTTTCACAGTCACCGATCCCGTTATGGCGCTGAAACTTTCGGGCCATATCGAATTGATCTTGTAGCTGCCCGTGACGGACAGGCCGTCGAAATGCTGCGCCGAAGCCGCTCCGGCAAAAAGGAGCAGCGCAGCAAGGGCTGCAACGAGTTTCGAAGCGAAGCCGTTCGCTTGGACGGCCATCGAAGCCGCAGTTAAATTTCTGTTCATCATTTGGATAAGGATTAAAGTTTCCATTCCCCGCCTCCGGAACGCCTGAGCAGGGAAATCAGGCACGATCTCGTTTCCTGTCCAGGAAATCGGGGCTTCGCGCCTTCCGGGTGAAACGCCCCCCTCAGGGGGCGTCACTCTAAAATCAAACAAAGATAATCAACCCTCCCGACAAATCCAAATCTGTCGGTTTTTGTTTGCCTGGCCCGACGCCGGGCAGGCCTATATGACACAGAATGCTAGTCGCGGGCTGCGTCGAGCTGGTGCTTGATGAAGGAGCGCTTGAGGGCGGGGCCGTAGGCGTATTCGCCGACATCGATGGTGTCGAGGAGGTAGATGTCGCTGCCCTTGAAGAGGGTTTTGGCGGCGGAGGCGTAGATTTCCCTGGCACGGTCCATAGTTTCTTTCGGGACTATCAGGTGACAGGGAAGGATATACACGATGGGATTGATGGCCACAGCGTGGGCGACCTGGCGGACAGAACTGGGCATACCGAGCCTTTCGGCGAATTCGGTGTAGCTGTAGAGGCGGGGCTGCTGCCCGTGGGAGAGGTCAAAAAGGGCGTTCCAGACCTTCTTCTGGAAATTGGATCCGAAAAGGAGAATATCCTTACGGCCGACGGTGCGGTCGAGTTTGAGGAGCTCGTCGGTGGATATCTTCCTGGTGGAAACGCTTCCGATGCTCTTGGCCGGCAGTTTCGCCACTTCGGCGGCGATGCGCGCGAATTGTCCGTAATCCGCTGCTACCGAGGCGATTTTACCGTCTATTTCGGTGAGTATCCAGTCCATAGGCTATGCGAAACGCTGCTCCACGACGTCCCAGTCGACGATCTGCCAGAAGGCGGCGATGTACTCGGGGCGGCGGTTGCGGTAGTCGACATAGTAGGCGTGCTCCCAGACGTCGATGGTCAGGAGGGGCTTGAGGCCCTTGACGACGGGGTTGGCGGCATTGGCCTCCTGCGAGAGAACCAGATTTCCACCGTCGTCGGCGGAAAGCCACGCCCAGCCCGAGCCGAACAGGCCGGCGGCCTTTGCCGAGAACTCCTCCTTGAACGCCTCGAACGAGCCGAACTGCTTATCGATGGCCGCGGCGAGCTTCCCCTGCGGGCGGTTGTCCGCCTTCGGCGCGCGCAGCTGGAGGAAATACATATTGTGGTTGAGGATCTGGCCGGCGTTGTTGAAGATGCCGCCGGTGGACTGCTTCACGATATCCTCGAGGGCCGCGCCTTCGAAACCGCTGCCGGGAAGGAGCTTGAGGAGGTTGTTGACATAGGTCTGGAGGTGCTTGCCGTGGTGAATGGCGATGGTCTCCGCGCTGATGACCGGCTCCAGCGCCTCGAGCGCATACGGCAGGTCGATAAGTTTGATTTGTTCCATATATCGTTTCATTTCGTTTCACTTGCGCGGCCGGGGGCCTCGGCGCGGGAAATCTGCTCGCCCCGTCCAGCCGCGGACGGGTTTCGGGCCGTTTTTCCGGCGGCGGGGCCCGGCTCCCCTACTCGCGGCAGACGAGCACCGTAGCCCAGACCTCGCAGCCTTCGCC
>JAFZME010000072.1 GCA_017553405.1 Bacteroidales bacterium | reverse complement strand
TTGACGGTGATGCCGAGGGCGGCGAGGGCGTCGCGAATGCGGTCGCTCTCGGCCCAGGTCTTCTCCTCGCGGGCCTTCGTGCGGCTTTCAAGCACGAGGTCCATAACTCCGGAGAGGGCTTTCTCGGCCTTCGAGGAGCCGCTCGCCTCGTCGTCGGTGAGTCCGAGGACTCCCGTCAGCGCTTCATCGAACAGCGTCTTGAGAGCATCTGCGTCGGCAGGGCTCAGCCCGCCGGTGTTGATGAGCCTGACCGCCTCGAAGATGTGCGAGAGGGCGATTGGAGTGTTGAGGTCGTCGCAGAGGGCGTCCCAGACGCCTTCGACAAGCTCCGCCACGGCCGGGGAAGGAGTCCCGGGGGCCGACGGCATCGCGGCGAGGTCGCGGCCCGCCTGCATCACCTTCCTATAGCCTTTCTCGGCGGCCTGGAGCGCATCGTTGGAGAAGTCGAGAGTGCTCCTGTAATGGGCCTGAAGGATGAAAAAGCGTATGGTCATAGGGGAGTAGGCCCTCTCGAGCTTCGGGTGATTGCCGGAGAAGAGCTCCGGAAGGGTGATGAAGTTGCCGAGGGACTTGCCCATCTTCTGGCCTTCGATGGTGATCATATTGTTGTGGACCCAGTAGCGGACGCCCTGAGTGCCGCGGGATGCCTGGTTCTGGGCTATTTCGCATTCGTGGTGGGGGAACATAAGGTCCATCCCGCCTCCGTGGATGTCGAATTCACGGCCGAGGTATTTTTCTCCCATCACGGAGCACTCTAGGTGCCATCCGGGGAAGCCTTCTCCCCAGGGCGACGGCCAGTGCATAATGTGCTCGGGCTCCGCCTTCTTCCAGAGGGCGAAGTCGTAGGGCGCTTTCTTGTCGGACTGCCCGTCGAGGGCGCGCGTGCCTTCAAGTGTCGCATCCAGCGTCCTTCCGGAGAGGATGCCGTAGTGGAAATCCTTGTTGTATTTCTCCACGTCGAAATAGACGCTGCCGTTGGAGACATAGGCGTAGCCTGCGTCCAGAATCTTTTTGACGGCCTCAATCTGCTCGATGATGTGGCCGGAGGCGCGCGGCTCTATCGAAGGGGACTGCACTCCGAGGAGCCTCATAGCTTCGTGATAGCGCTCGGTGTAGGTCTGGACGACCTCCATCGGCTCGAGCTCCTCCAGGCGCGCCTTCTTCGCTATCTTGTCCTCGCCTTCGTCGGCGTCGTGCTCCAGGTGGCCTACGTCGGTGATGTTGCGGACGTAGCGCACCTTGTAGCCGAGGTGCTTGAGAAGGCGGAACAGGACGTCGTAGGTGATGCCGGGGCGGGCGTGGCCGAGGTGGGCCTCACCATAGACGGTCGGGCCGCAAACATACATCCCGACGTGGCCGGGATGTATCGGAGTGAAGAGTTCCTTTTCTCTTGTGAGAGTGTTGGTAAGGTATAAAGGTCTCATCGTGCGCTTTTAAGAAGTTTTCTGTTGTCAGCACCTTTGCGATAGCTTAGCGGCATCCTGAAGGCAGGCAGATGTGCGATGCTTGACGACGCGCCCGCGGTGTCCGTGAACTTGATGTGGGCGTATTCGCCGCTGGGGTAGCAGGTCGAGCTGTCGTAGCCTATGACATAGGCGTCGTAATTGCCCTTCCTTGCCGTATAGAGGGAACACCAGGTGCCGGGCGCGGTGTAGTAGAGTTCGCTCGCGGTCTTCCCGTTTTCGACATCGGCGGCGTAGTAGCTGTTGAAATCGTTCCTCATATAGGAACGGATGTCGTCCTCGGTCTTGATAAGCCCGTCGTCTTCAAGGATGAAGCTGAAGGGGACGCTGCCTGTGCCTGCGACGGTGAACCATTCGCAGTTGTCGGTGCTGGAGTCGGGGAAGGTGTAGCTCTGTACGCCGGCGTAGGTGACGGTCCAGGTGCTGGTCTTGTCGGTGAGGGTGAGGTTGTCGAAATAATCGGCTTCCATTGCGGGCAGGGTGGCGTTTGTCGTGCCGTAACGGCCTGTGGCCTTGCCGGTTGCGTCGAACTCCATAATATAGAAGGTCGTCGGGCCGGCACCCCAGTAGACGGCATAGATGGAGCTGGCTTCAGCTTCACTTGCACTCCAGCATTGCTTATCGATTGTCGAGCCATCAGCAATGGCCTGGGATATGTTCCTTGAGAAACTGGAAAGCAGGCCCTGGACAGTGCCGCCGTAGTATTTGTCGAGATCTGCCTGGGTGTTGGATTCTACCCAGAAATACCGTATACCGGGAACTGTGGCCACCAGGTCGATATAGTTATTGTCATCTAAGGTATATGGATCGCCGTCCAGCGTGACTGACCAGTTGTCCATATAGGTCAGGTCAATTACCGGGACGTCGCCCTGGCCGATCTTGACATAGATGGTCGTCTGGTTGGTCATCGAGATGTCGGCTCCCTGCGCATAGCTGATGAAGATCGTCGCGTGGTAATTGCCGTCGGCAATGCCAGTCTCGTCAAGAGTGACCTTTATCTGTGCGCCGGTCGAGCCTGCTGCGATTGTCACCGGGCTGGCGAACCTTAGGGCGCTCCCGGGAAGGGCCTTGCTGGCGCCCGAACTCGTCTCGGCATAGGAAAGGCCTACGGTGACATCGGTGGAGGTGCTCTGCGAAAGCAGGAGAGTCAGCGTCGCCGTGCCGTCGACGAAGGTGTTGTCGCCGAGGAGGGCGACAAGGGGGACTCTTTTATTGCAGCCTGCAAGAGTCAGGATTGCGATGGCTGCGATGGCTATGAATTTTCTCATTTCCTTAAATCCAAAATGTCCTGCAAGATACGAAAAAATCGAACCGATTCAAATTTTGCCTATATTTGTAGTACAAAGGGAAATTGGTACTAAGGTCTTCAGACATTAGCACCAATTCTCCTTTTGAAATAATATTTAGACAATGGTTTTAATTGACGGAAAGAAGATTGCGGCGGAGATACGCGCGGAGGTTGCTGATAGGGTGGCGGAATGCGTCAGGGCGCCGCACCTTGTTGTGATTGTCGTGGGTGACGATCCCGCGAGCGCCGTGTATGTGCGCAACAAGTCGCGCGCCTGCGAGAGCACGGGGATACGCAACACGACCATCGCCCTGCCGGCGGATGCCTCCGAGGACTCGGTCCTCGAGACCATCGCAGGCCTCAATGCCGACGATGCCGTCGACGGCATCCTCGTCCAGCTGCCGCTCCCGGAGCACATCAGCGAGGAGCGCGTCATCGCCTCCATCGCCATTGAAAAGGACGTGGACGGCTTCCACCCGGGCAATGTGGCCGCGCTCTTCCAGAAGCGCCCCTGCACAGTCCCGTGTACGCCAAAGGGCATAATGAAGCTCCTCAAGGCCTATGGCGTCGAACCCAAGGGCAAGCGCGCCGTCGTCATCGGCCGCAGCCTTATCGTCGGCCTCCCCGTCGCCAAGCTCCTTCTCGACGCCAACGCGACGGTGACCATCTGCCACACCCGCACGGCCGACCTTCCGGCCGTCACGCGTGAGGCCGACATCCTCGTCGCTGCCA
>JAFZME010000071.1 GCA_017553405.1 Bacteroidales bacterium | reverse complement strand
CAAGGGCGAGCTCCCGAAAGGTCTTGTCCTCGGCCTTGCCGGCATCATGACCTACTACAAAGGCGGCAAGAGGGGAGAGGACGAGATCGTCGTCAACGATGACGAGGCGATAAAGAGCCTCCTCGCCGACCTCTGGGCCACAGGCGACATCGACGCTGTCGCCAAGGGCGTCCTCGGTGCTGAATTCATCTGGGGCGAAGACCTCAACGCCATCCCCGGCCTCACCGCCCTCCTCGCTTCCGACCTCAAGCTCATCGCCGCCTCCGGTATGCGCGCCGCGGTCAAGTCAATCCTCGACTGACCTTTGTCATTTCGAGCGTAGCCGAGAAATCTATTATTGTCATACCGAGCGAATGCGAGCGTATCTCCTATAACACACTATGGCAGATTTTATTCAAATAAATCCTATCGACAACGTCGCCGTCGCCCTCCGCGACCTCCCGGCCGGCTTTGTCATTTCGAGCGTAGTCGAGAAATCTAAGATCTCTCCTCTCACCCTCCGCGAGCCCATCCCGCGGGGCCACAAGTTCACGCTCCGTGACCTCGCGGAAGGGGAGGACGTGGTCAAGTACGGCTACCCGATAGGCCACGTCACTCGCCCCGCCCCCGCCGGCACCCTCGTCGACCACACCTGCATCAAGACCAACCTCTCCGGCCTGCTGGAGTACAAGTACGAGCCTTCTGTCATTTCGAGCGAAGTCGAGAAATCTCCGCGCGCTCCGCTTGGTCGGGATGACAAGACTGTCATACCGAGCCCCGGAGGGGCGAGTGTATCTCCTACTTTCAAAGGCTTCCGCCGTGCCGACGGCCAGGTGGGCATCCGCAACCAGATTTGGGTGATTCCCACCGTGGGCTGCGTCAACGGCGTCTGCCAGCAGCTCGTCGAGCGGTTCAACGCCTCTGTCATTTCGAGCGAAGTCGAGAAATCTCCGCGCGCTACGCTTGGTCGAGATGACAAAAAGGCGCCTTCGGCCGCTTCTGTCATACCGAGCCCCGGAGGGGCGAGCGTATCTCCTTCCTCCGTCGACGCCATCGTAGCGTTCCCGCACAACTACGGGTGCTCGCAGCTGGGGGAGGACCACCAGAACACGAGGACCATCCTCGCGGATATGGTCCGCCACCCCAATGCGGGCGGCGTGCTCGTGGTGAGCCTCGGGTGCGAAAACAACCAGCTGGACGCCTTCCGCGAGCTGGTCGGCCCCGTCGACGAGTCCCGCGTGCGGATGTTCGTCACGCAGAAGGTTGACGACGAGATCGAATACGGCCTGCAGCAGCTACGCGAGATCTACGCGGTCGCCTCGAAGGACGTCCGCGAGGACATCCCCGTGTCCGAGCTCCGCGTCGGCCTCAAGTGCGGCGGCTCCGACGGCCTCAGCGGCATCACCGCCAACCCGCTTCTCGGGCGCTTCTCCGACTGGCTGGTGGCTCAGGGCGGCACGACCGTGCTCACCGAAGTCCCCGAAATGTTCGGTGCCGAGACTATCCTTATGAACCGCTGCCGCAATGAGGCGACCTTCGATGCGACCGTCCACCTGATCAACGATTTCAAGGATTATTTCATCAGGCAGGGCCAGCCCGTCTATGAGAACCCGTCTCCCGGCAACAAGGCCGGCGGCATATCCACCCTCGAGGAGAAATCCCTCGGCTGCACGCAGAAATGCGGCACCTCCGCGGTCATCGACGTCCTCCGCTACGGCGAGCGCCTCCGCGAAAAGGGCCTCAACCTCCTCAGCGCCCCGGGCAACGACCTCGTCGCCTCGACCGCCCTTGCGGCCGCTGGCTGCCAGATTGTCCTGTTCACCACCGGCCGAGGCACCCCGTTCGGCACCTTCGTCCCCACGATGAAGATATCCACCAACACTCCTCTCTATGAGCACAAGCCCGGCTGGATCGACTTCAACGCGGGCGTCATCGTCCAGGACTCCTCTATGGACGAATGCGCCGAGGCCTTCCGCGACTACGTCCTCCGCGTCGCTTCCGGCGAGCCCGTCAATGCCGAGCGCAGCGGCTACCGCGAAATCGCCATCTTCAAGACCGGCGTCACTCTCTGACGCTCCCCGCCGGTAAGTGTGTCAGGTGGTGCTCCGAAAGGCACCACCTGACACGTTTTTCCGGCATTTTCGTGCCCGGTGGTGCCTAAATTGACACCACCTGACACACCGGAGAAGAAAAATATGTTATATTTGTGCAAACTGCGCAAATATGAAACGTATTCTTCCTCTTCTCTTCATCGCGCTGGCGCTCGTCGGCTGCAAGAAGGACAAGTTCAATTTTAAAGAGGCCGACCTTGTCGGCGTGTGGTTCTGTACGGAATGGGAGGGGATAGACGAGCCTGACATCTCTTTTTGGGTCAATCAGGATCATACGTGTATGCTCCGTTTTGGAAAAAGTGAAATTCATTACTTAACTTGGGCTATCAACGCCAACAAACTGGTGTTCTCAGGGGACTCTGCCGTACCGGAATTCACATTGAAGCAACTGGACAAAAAGCATCTTGCCTGGGTGACGTATGATGACGGCGCTCAGGTACGGGCTTCGTTCGCCAACCTTTCGCAGATCCTTCCGGGCAAGTGGAAGAGCGAATCGTTATCACTCGGCAACGCGGACATAACAATGGATGCCTCCGGGACCTCGACCTGGGTCAAGGGCGACGCCGAACCGGAGATTATCAAATGGTCGCTGGAATCCGCCGAAAATTTCGCTTCTCCGTGCATTAAGTGGGAAGGCGTCAACGTGGACTTCGCCGACCTTTTCAAAGTCAATTCCGTCACGGATGACCTGATCTCTATGTACACCTCCAGTTCCTTCCTGGTAACCTTCACCCGTCAGTAATTAACTTCAAGTCCAACATCGCGGTACATCTCACCAAGCAGTAGGCTGCGAAATGCGCGCGGCGGCGGGCTGCTAGTAATACTCCACGTTGTAGCGCGTCAGGATGTCCATATGCATAAAGTTGTCGCGCCTGGGGGGAGTCTTCTTGAATACGACGTGATCGACGAGGTCGCGGATCGCTGAGGCGGCCTGCTCGTCGGGGTGCTGGGTGATGAGGACGTTGACGGTGTCTTTGCGGAGGGCGTCGAGGTTGGCCGGGAGGTTGTCGAAGCCGACGACGCGGAGGCCCTGCATACCGTTCTTCTCAAGGAAGCCGGTGATGAGGTGGATGCGGGAGTTGAAGGTCGCGATGTGGCGGACGGCCGGGTGCTCGGCGAAGAACTCCCTGAGGCGGCTTTCTATGCCCTTCGGGTCTTTCGGATCTATAAATACATTGTGGACGACGCACTCGGGGAGGCGCTCCTCGATGTAGTCGAGGAAGCCGGCACGGCGACTGGCCGTGGGGTCCGACTGGCGGAACTTGTCCCTTTCTATACGGACCACGAGTATCTCCTCGCAGGGGCGCACGACGCTGAGGATGTCGGCGCAGAGGTAGCCGCTCTTGTACATCGGCATACCGTAGTAGACGAGGTAGCCGTCGTCTTCGATCTTGGTGTCGATGAATACATACGGAATCCCTTTCTCGCGGAGCTTCGCGGTGAAAAGGGAGGTCTCGGCCTTGAAGAGCGGGGCGATCACGACGCCGGCGGGGGCCATCTCGAGAACCTTGCTGCAGGCATTGCGGAAGGAATCGAGCTCATACTGGTTGTAGCCGACGCGCTCGAGGGAGATGTTGAGGGGCTCGGCTGCGGCGCCAGCCTTCTCGATGCCGCTGGCGTAGAGGCTCCAGAACTCGCCGGGGGAAGAGTCCGGCAGGAGCACTGCGATGCTGCGGCTCTTGCGGGAAGCCAGCAGCGAGGCGTAGACGTTGGGCTCGTAGCCGAGCTCGCCGATGACCTTGAGTATCTTTTCGCGGCTTTTGGCCGACACGCCTTCGCGGTTGTGGAGCACGCGGTCAACGGTGCCTTTCGACACTCCCGAGAGGCGCGCGACATCTATTATGGTGACCTTTCCCATACCTTATCCCAAAAGATTTCCGTAAAGATAAATATTTTTCCGTTACCGTGCACGGAAATTTGAAAGAATATGTTATTTTTGTGGAAAATATTATTCATAAATATGCCAAGAATCATCACCTTCGGAGAGATAATGCTCAGGCTCGCAACACCGGGCTACCTCCGTTTCTCCCAGACCGACAGCTTCAACGCCACCTTCGGCGGCGGCGAGGCCAATGTGGCCGTCTCCCTCGCCAACTACGGTATGGACGTCGAATTCGTCACGCGTTTCCCCGACAACGACATCGCCCGTTCCTGCATAGCCGACCTCCACAAGAGAGGCGTCGGCACCCGCTTCTGCATCACCGGCGGCGAGCGCCTCGGCATCTACTTCCTCGAGACCGGCGCTGTAGCCCGTCCCAGCAAGGTCGTCTACGACAGGGCCCATTCCGCCATCTCGGAGATCGCCCCCGGTATGATCGACTGGGACAAGGTCTTCGAAGGCGCCGACTGGTTCCACTGGACAGGCATCACCCCGGCCCTCAGCGAGGGCGCGGCTGCCGTGTGCCTTGAGGCCGCCCGCGCGGCCAACCGCCTCGGCGTGACCGTCTCCTGCGACCTCAACTACCGCAAGAACCTCTGGAAGTACGGCAAGAAGGCCGGCGAGGTGATGCCGGAGCTGACCGCCTGCAGCGACATCATCCTCGGCAACGAGGAGGACGCCGAGAAAGTCTTCGGCATCAAGCCCGAGGGCTTCGACGTCACGGCCACGGGCGGCGCCATCGACCAGAGCCGCTTCCGCAACGTCGGCGAGCAACTTATGAAGATGTTCCCGCGTGCGAAGAAGGTCATCATCACCCTCCGCGGCTCCATCAACGCCAACCACAACACCTGGGGCGGCGTCCTCTTCGACGGCAAGACCTTATATGAGTCCCCGCGCTACGACATCACCCACATCGTCGACCGCGTCGGCGGAGGCGACTCCTTTATGGGCGGCCTGATCTACGGCCTCCTCACCTACGACGACCCGCAGAAGGCCCTCAACTTCGCCGTCGCCGCCTCCTGCCTCAAGCACACCATCTACGGCGACTACAACCTTGTGACAGTCGCCGAAGTCGAGAATCTTATGAAAGGCGACGCCTCCGGGCGCGTATCAAGATAATTATGGCACAATACAGCAAACTGCAGGTCATCCAGACCTTTAAGGAGACCGGGATAGTCCCCGTCTTCTACAACGCGGACATAGAGGTGTCCAAAAAAGTGCTCAAAGCCTGCTACGACGGCGGGATCAGGGCGTTTGAATTCACCAACAGGGGCGATTTCGCCCAGGAAGTGTTCAAGGAGCTCGTAAAATACGCCATCAAGGAGCTCCCGGGCATGATTGTCGGCGTCGGCTCGGTGGTAGACCCCGGGACGGCCGCACTTTTCATCCAGCTCGGCGCCAACTTCGTGGTCGGCCCGCTCTTCAACCCCGCGATAGCTCCGGTCTGCAACCGCAGGCTCATCCCGTACTGCCCGGGCTGCGGCTCGGTCAGCGAGGTAGGCGCGGCCCAGGAGGCCGGCTGCGACCTCTGCAAGGTCTTCCCGGGCGACGTGCTCGGCCCTGCCTTCGTCAAAGGCCTGCGCGCCCCGATGCCCTGGAGCCAGATTATGGTGACCGGCGGCGTGAAGCCCACACGCGAAAACCTCGAAGGCTGGTTCAAGGCCGGCGTCACCTGCGTCGGTATGGGCTCCAACCTGTTCCCGAAGGAAGTCATCGCCGCCGGAGAGTGGTCGAAGATCTCCGACCTCTGCCGCGACGCGCTTGAAATTGTAAAATCATTAAGATAATCGAATATGACCACTCAACAGAAGCTTCTGACCAACTGGAGATGGTGGCTTTGCTCGCTTCTTTTCGTCGCGACGACCGTCAACTATCTCGACCGTCAGGTCCTGTCCCTCACCTATGAGGAATTCATCAAGCCCGAATTCCACTGGACCGACGCCCACTACGGCACCATCACGTCCTTCTTCTCCATCTTCTACGCCATCGCCTGCCTGTTTGCAGGCAAGTTCGTCGACTGGATGGGCACCAAGAAGGGCTACCTCATCGCCATCGGCGTCTGGTCGGGCGGCGCGTGCCTCCACGCCGCTTGCGGCTGGGCCACGGCGGCATTTTCCGGCCTCGGCTCCGTCGAGGCAATGAGGGCCGTCGAGATCGGCTCCCAGGCGGCGACCGTGGTGGCGACCATCTCGGTCTACCTGTTCCTCCTCTGCCGCGGCATCCTCGCCCTCGGTGAGGCGGGCAACTTCCCGGCGGCCATCAAGGTCACGGCCGAGTACTTCCCGAAGAAGGACCGCGCCTTCGCGACCTCCATCTTCAATGCAGGTGCCTCCGTCGGCGCCCTCGCCGCTCCGCTCTGCATCCCGCCGCTCGCCAAGGCGTTCGGCTGGGAGTGGGCCTTCATCATCATCGGCGGTCTGGGCTTCATCTGGATGTTCTTCTGGCAGTTTATGTATGACAAGCCGGAGAACTCCAAGCACGTTGGCGCAGGCGAGCTTGAGTACATCCACCAGGACGACGAGGCCGAAGCCGCCGAAAAGGCCGCCCTCGCCGCCGAGAAGAGCATCCCTATGCTCCAGTGCTTCAAGTACCGCCAGACCTGGTCATTCATCGTCGGCAAGTTCTTCACTGACGGCGTCTGGTGGTTCTTCCTCTTCTGGGCTCCGTCCTATTTCAGCAACCAGTTCGGCGCCCCCGCGACCTCCGGTCTCGGCCAGGCCCTCATATTCACCCTCTACGCCATCGTGACCGTCATCTCCATCGGCGGCGGCTATCTGCCGAAGATATTCGTCGACAGGAAGGGGATGAATCCGTATGCGGGCCGTATGCTCGCGATGCTCATATTCGCGTTCTTCCCGATTGCCGCGCTCTT
>JAFZME010000006.1 GCA_017553405.1 Bacteroidales bacterium | reverse complement strand
CAGAGTCCTCCACGCGCTTTTCGACCGCTTCCCAAAGGGGAGCGAACTCTTTTTCGATCAGCGCGAAATCCTCTTGTGTGAACTGCGAAAAACTCATTTGTCAACCGTTTCGGAAACTTGCATCGCGTAGGACAGCTCGGCCCCGTACAGGATGATGGACCATCCGAGGTTGAGCCATATCATAAACAAAGGGAGTGCCGCCACGACACCGTAGACGGTGCTCATCTTCACGACCATTACCTGCGTCTCAAGGTAGAGGGCCTGGAGGGCCGTGAAGAGTATGCCGGCGACAATCGCCGCCTTGAAGGCGTTACGGTACTTGACCTTGCAGCCGGGAATATATTTATACATTATGGATATCACCATAATTGCCACCAGGCCGAATATGACCCAGCTCAGGAACGACCGTATGCTTTCGGAGAAGGCCACGTGATCCGGCACGAGAAGGTCGAGTACGTGGGAATAGACGATGGAGCCGGAGAAGAACAGCAGGATGATGAAGGGGGAGAGGATGATGACTCCGAACACCACGCCTATCATCTTGAGGAAATTGCTCTCCTTTTCAACCTTCCAGACGTTGTTGAACACCCGTCGTACGCATATCATCATCCAGATGACGATCCAGGCGAAGGTCAGCATACTCAGGAAACCGAAGAGCCCGGAGTGGGCGGTGTCGAGGATGTTGTCGGCCGCGTTCATCAGGATGTCGATGAGGTTCTGGTCGTTGATGTTGGCTATGAGGAAGGCTTCAAGCTTGTCGGAAATGCCCAGATTGTCGGTCAGGTAGAGACCGATGGCAAGCAGGGGGACTATCGACATCGTGCTCTGGTAGCTCAGGGCCGTGGCCTGGAAACCTATCTTCTGCGCGGCGAAGGTCTTGAACATCGTGACGCAGGTCTTGAGATCGCGGACCAGGCGGGCCTTCCACCTTGTCAGGTCGCTGGCATCGAGGTTCCAGATGTCGTACGAGATGAACTTCGAGACCTTCAATATGACAAGTCTCAAATATCTGAAGCCATATTTTATACTGGCTGCTGTTTTCTTTAAAATGTTCATCTCAGAATAGTGTAGGTTCGGTTTCTTCCCTGAAAAGAAGGCCGTCTTCAGGGACTTTTTCAGGAGCCTTTTCAGGGACTGCGGGCTCCGATTCGGGGAGCAGGCTCCGCAGGGTTTGTTCGTCAATTATGCTTATGCCGAGCTCGGCGGCTTTTTTCATCTTCTCTGGGCCGGGGTTCTCTCCGGCAAGGAGATATGAGGTCTTCTTGCTTATGGAGGAGCTGTTCTTGGCGCCGTTCTTTTCGAGGAGATCCTTCATCTCGTCGCGGGAGATGCTGAAGGTGCCGGAGATGACTATGCTCTTGCCGGCGAGGGCGTCGGAGCGCTTCTCCGCCTGTACGGCTTCGAACTGGAGCCCGGCGGCCTTGAGCCTCTCGATTTCCCGCAGGTTGGAGGGTTTGGAGAAGAAATCGAGGATGCTGTCGGCAATGACTTCGCCGATGTCGCCTACGGCAAGGAGTTCGTCCCTCGAGGCCTTGGCGAGGGCGTCGATGCTGCCGAAGTGGGCGGCAAGGGACTTGGCCGTGGTCTCGCCAACGTAGCGGATACCGATGGCGAAGAGGACGCGGCCGAAGGGCACGCCGGTCGATTCCTTG
Organism: Bacteroidales bacterium; assembly: GCA_017553405.1. Classification (GTDB taxonomy): domain Bacteria; phylum Bacteroidota; class Bacteroidia; order Bacteroidales; family UBA932; genus Cryptobacteroides. The sequence continues at coordinate 3,859 of JAFZME010000006.1, read as the reverse complement.
AGGCTGTCGAGGAAACGTTCGGCGCTGCGGTCCTTCCAGCCCTCAAGAAGGAGCAGGCTGCTCTTTTTGAGGTCGTAAAGGTCGGCCGGAGTGCGGACGAGGTTCATCGAGAAGAGCTGGTCGACCGTCGCGTCGCCGGCGAGCACGTTCATCGCTTTCCTTGAAAGGAAATGGACGATACGGCCTTTGATCTGCGTGGGGCAGCCGTCGTTGTTGGGGCAGAACCATCTCGCTTCGCCTTCGGGGCGGACGAGGGGAGTGCCGCAGTCGGGGCAAACCTTCGGGAAAGGCGGTCTTTCGGCGCCGGGAACCCGCGAGGTCTCTTCCACGCCCGTGATCTTGGGAATGATCTCTCCTCCTTTTTCTATATAGACCTTGTCGCCGACGTGGATGTCCATCTCGCGGATGAAATCCTCGTTGTTGAGAGTGGCGCGCCTGACGACCGTCCCTGCAAGGAGAACGGGCTCGAGATTGGCCACGGGAGTTACAGCACCGGTCCTTCCGACCTGATAGTCAATGGAGAGAAGGGGAGTGAGTGCCTGCTCGGCCTTGAATTTATATGCAACCGCCCACCTCGGGGATTTAGCCGTGTAGCCAAGCTCTCTCTGGTGGGCCAGTTCGTTGATCTTGATGACGATGCCGTCGGTGGCGAAAGGAAGGGCGTGGCGCGCCTCGTCCCAGTAGCGGATGAACTCCTCGATCTCGTTGATATCCTTGCAGATACGCCTCTTGTCGGATACGGGAAGGCCCCACTCTGCAGCGGCCTTTAGGGCCTCGTCGTGAGTCGGGAGGTCGATGTTGCCGCTGGGGATATGGTAGAGCGTGCAGATGAGTCCGCGCCTTGCAACCTCCTCGCTGTCAAGGAGTTTGAGGGAGCCGGAGGCCGCGTTGCGAGGGTTGGCGAACGGGGCTTCGCCGGACTCCTCACGCTCGGCGTTGAGCCGGTCGAAGGATTCGTACGGCATAAGCACCTCGCCGCGGATTTCGAACTCGTCGGGATAGCCGGTGCCATTCAGCTCGTGCGGGATGCCGCCGATGCGGAGGGCGTTTTCGGTCACGTCGTCGCCGACCTGCCCGTCGCCGCGGGTGAGGGCCATCGCCAGGCGGCCGTGCCTGTAGGTCAGGCAGATGGCCGTGCCGTCGAACTTGAGCTCGCAGCAGTAAGTGAATCCGCCTTCTATCGTTTTGGAGGCGCGCGCGGCGAACTCTTCGATCTCTGCGATGTTGTAGGTGTTGCTCAGGGAGAGCATCGGATAGCGGTGCGGACGCTGGACAAACTCCTTGCGCACGCCGCTCTCCGCATTGGGGCCGACCGACTCGTCGAGCTCGCTCCCGACCTTCACGGTGGGGGAGTCGGGGCTTTGGAATTCAGGCCACTGCGCCTCCAGCGCCTCGAGCTCGTGCATCAAAGTGTCGAACTCGAAATCGCTTATGACAGGGGCATTATCCACGTAGTAGCGCCGGGAATTCTCCCGGAGCTCCGCCCTGAGAAAGTCTATTCTCTCTTTTGCTTCCTGTCTGTCCATAGTTTACGTGCGCGCGTGTACGAACTACAAATATAACCCTCTTTCCTTAAAATTCCAAAAAGGGCGCTCCTGACGCCCGTATCTTGTGATAATTTTAAATTATTTGTAAATTAGCACGATTTTTTGACAAACCAGATTTAACGATATGAAAGATTCAATTATCATTTTGTGTGGCGGCGGTCCGGCGCCGGGTATGAACACCGTGGTTATGAGCGTGTCGAAGGTTTTCCTTCGCGGCGGCTACAGGGTTATCGGTCTTCACGGAGGCTACAGCGGCCTTTTCTCGAAAAACCCCAGGACTGAGGACATCGACTTCTTCAAGGCCGACGCCTACTTCAACAGGGGAGGCAGCTACCTCCAGATGAGCCGGTTCAAACCGACCGACAAGGACTTTGAGGAGAACTTCAACTTAGACCTCTTTCAGTCCAACAACATCAAGCTGTTAGTCACTGTCGGCGGTGATGACACTGCGTCCACTGCCAACCGCATCGCCAAGTTCCTCGAGGCGAAGAAATACCCCATCGCCAATATCCACGTCCCGAAGACAATCGACAACGACCTTCCCCTTCCGGACAACACCCCGACCTTCGGATTCAACTCCGCCAAGGATGAGGGCGCGCACATCGCGAGGACCATCTACGAAGATGCACGCACCTCCGGCAACTGGCTTATCATCAGCGCTATGGGCCGCAGCGCGGATCACCTCGCCCTCGGTATCGGCGAAGCTACGCATTGCCCGATGACCATCATCCCCGAGATGTTCAACAAAGTCGGGATTTCCCTCGAGGCGATTGTCAATCTCGCTCTTTCCGCTATCTTAAAGAGGAATATCCTCGGCATCCCTTACGGCACCGTCGTTGTCGCTGAAGGTGTGTTCCACGACCTCGATCCTCAGGAGATTAAGAACGCGGGTGTCACAATGACCTACGACGAGCACGGCCATCCGGAGCTTGGCAAGATCTCCAAGGCTGTCCTCTTCAACGATATCCTCGGCAAGGAGTTCGCAAAGCTCGGCCTCAAGGTCAAGACCCGTCCGGTCGAGATCGGCTACGATGTCAGATGCCAGGATCCTATCGCGTATGACCTGACCTACTGCAGCGAGCTTGCGATGGGAGTCTATGAGCTCTTCAAGAAGGGCGAGACCGGTTGCATGGTCTTCATCGACTGCAATGGCAACAGCCATCCTCTCTATCTCCACGACCTGCAGAACGCCGAGGGCAAGATCCCTCCGCGCCGCGTCGCGATCGAGGGCGGCACCGCCACCAACTACTACGCCAATATCTGCGACTACATTACCCCCGCCGACTACGAGGCCGCGAAGAAGTACGTCCCGGATCCCGAGAAGTACGACTTCCGGAAGATCCTCGGCTGGTAATGCCCGGCAAACGCATAATCTATCAGGTGCTCCCGCGTCTCTGGAATGTCGGGAGCACTGGTTTATGCGGCCGTTTCAGCGGATTCGACGAGGCTTCGTTCGAGTACTTCCACAGCCTCGGCGTGAGCGACATCTGGTACACGGGCGTCATCCGCCACGCCACACGGCTCCCGGGCTTTGAAAATGCAGCCCCGGAGTGCGTCAAAGGCACTGCCGGCTCGCCGTACGCCATCACTGATTATTACGACGTCAACCCCTATCTCGCCGACGATCCTGATCGCCGGATGGAGGAGTTCGAGGCGCTGGTTCGGCGTACGCACGAGGCCGGATTCAAGGTCATTATCGATTTCGTTCCCAATCACGTCGCCCGTCAGTACGACGGTGCGATGACTCCGGCCGGGACGCCGCGTCTCGGCGCTCTGGACGACAGCTCCGTCCACTGGAAGGCCGAAAACGACTTTTTCTACTATCCGGGAGAGCCTCTGGTGCTACCGGTCGGGCATCCTGAAGAGACTTTGAGGCCTACTGTCGGGGCCTCCTATCGCGAGTTCCCGGCCAAGGCCTCCGGCAACTGCTTCTCACCTAGGCCCGATGCCAATGACTGGTACGACACGGTAAAGCTCAACTACTGTCCGTTCCACACTCCGACCTGGGAGCGAATGGCGGAAATCGTCCGCTTCTGGGCCCTCAAGGGCGTGGACGGCTTCCGCTGCGATATGGTCGAGCTTGTCCCTCCTGAGTTCTTCACCTGGCTCATTCGCACCCTCAAGGCCGAATTTCCCAGCCTCACCTTCATCGCCGAGGTCTACGAAAAAGCCAATTACTCGAAATACTCCGTCGACGTCGGCTTCGACCTCCTCTACGACAAATCCGGCCTCTACGACACCCTCCGCGCCGTCACCGGCACCCCTTCTGCCGTTCCCGCCGCCGCTGTCATTCCGAGCGCCCCATTTGTCAT
>JAFZME010000070.1 GCA_017553405.1 Bacteroidales bacterium | reverse complement strand
GTCCAACGTCCTGCAGTTCTTCTCCGAAGAAGGCGACGTGGTGACAGTGCGCCCCTCCGGCACCGAGCCGAAGATCAAGTTCTACTTCGGCGCCAAGGGCGACTCCGCCGACGCCAAGGTCGAGATGCTGAAAAAGCAGTTCGTCTAGGAGATACGCTCGGCCTGAAGGCCTCGGTATGACAGATTCCCGGCTTTAAGCCGGGAATGACGAAGAGGTCAAGCCAGATCTGGCTTAGACCTCTTCTTTACAGGTCTCGTCCTTGCAGACGAAGACGCGGCCGGGGTAGCGCTCAAGAAGGGAACGGTTGTGGGTGACCATCACCACGGCCGTTCCTTTTTCTTTGTTGATGTCGAGAATGAGCTTCATAATGTCGGCGGCGGTCTCGTCGTCGAGGTTGCCGGTGGGCTCATCCGCGAGGATGGCTTCTGGTGCATTCAACAGCGCGCGGGCAATGGCAACCCTCTGCTGCTCTCCGCCGGAGAGCTGGTGGGGCATCTTGTGGGCTTTCGTCGTAAGCCCCACATCCTCAAGCACTTTCTCGATGCGGTCGTCGATCTCGTTGGTCTTTTTCCATCCCGTGGAGCGGAGCACGAACTCCAGGTTGTCGTGGACGCTGCGGTCCATCAGCAGCTGGAAATCCTGAAACACGATCCCGAGGCGGCGCCTCAGATACGGAATCTCCTTCGGGCGTATCTTCCTCAGGTCATAGCCGCAGACCTTCCCTTCGCCTTTTTTCAAAGGGTTTTCGGCGGTCATCGTGCGGATGATGGAGGTCTTGCCGGAGCCGACCTTGCCCACCAGATAGACGAAATCGCCCTTCCTGACCTCCATATTGAGGCCGTAAACTACCACGTTTTCGCCGTTGAGAATATCGGCGGAGGAAAAAGAAATTATATCGTTATCCATATGAGTACAAAAATAAGAAAAATTGGTTACTTTTGTGCTATGAAAGGCAAGACCCTCATTTTTTCAGCACCTTCCGGTTCCGGAAAAAGCACAATTGTGCACCATCTGCTTGATAATCACCCGGAAATAGAGTTCTCCGTGTCCGCGACTTCGCGCGCCCCGAGAGGGGAGGAAAAGGACGGCGTCGACTACTGGTTCCTCACGGAGGAAGAGTTCCGCCGCCGCATCGCCGAGGACGCCCTCGTCGAGTACCAGGAGGTCTACGCCGGTTCGTTTTACGGCACCCTCAAGAGCGAGGTCGAGCGCATCTGGGCCAAGGATCACGTCATCATCTTCGACGTCGACGTCAAGGGCGGCTATAACCTGAAAAAGTATTTCGGCGACGACGCCCTCTCCGTCTTCATCCAGGCGCCTTCGATAGAGGAGCTCCGCCGCCGCCTCGTCCTCCGCGGCACCGACAGCCCCGAGGCCATCGACCGCCGCGTCGCCAAGGCCGCCGAGGAGATGACCTGGGCGCCCAAGTTCGACCGCGTCCTCGTCAACGACGACCTCGCCAAAGCCTTCGCCGAGGCCGAAGCTATGGTATCAGAATTTTTAAAGAAATGACTGCGGAAGCGGCATTGACTTTAAAAACCTGTGCCACCTTCGGCAACATAAGAGGGAGGGGCCCATTTATGGGAGGGGTCGCGAAGCGACGGTTTTTAAAGTTAAAGTCGATGAAGCAAACGAAATAATTATCAATTAGATATGGTCAAACTTTATTGTAAAAACACCGGAACTTACGGTAAATTCAAGGAGGGGACGACGCTCCTCGACGCTATCGAGGCGTTTGATTTCCCGAGGCCGTACCCGATTCTCTCGGTGAGGGTCAACAACGTCTCCGAAGGCCTCAAGTACCGCCTCTACAACAACAAGGACGTCGAATTCCTCGACTACCGTTCCTATGCCGGGCGCAACACCTACTCCCGTTCGCTCTGCTTCCTGGTGTGCAAGGCGGCTGCCGATGTTTTCCCCGGCTGCCAGGTGCGTCTGCGCCGGCCCGTCTCAAAGGGTTATTTCGTGGACCTCAAAAAGCCCGACGGCTCACCCGTCACTGACGAGGATGCCGCCCTCGTGTCCGCAAGGATGCGCGAGCTGGTGGACAAGGACATCGAGTTCCACCGCCACGACGTCCACGTCGACGAGGCCATCGCGCTCTTCCGCGAGATGGGCTACGCCGACAAGGTCAAGCTCCTCGAGAACAGCGGCCGTATCTATATTAAATACTACACCCTCGACGGCACTCCAGACTACTTCTACGACGCCCTTGTCCCCTCGACGGGCTACCTCAAGGTCTGGAGCCTCACGCGCTACCGCACCGGTATGCTCCTCCGCGTCCCCGACCGCCATCACCCCGAGGAGCTGGCCCCCTTCTGGGAGCAGCCCAAGACCTTCGAGGTCTTCCAGGAGAGTATGCGCTGGAACAAGATAGTCGGAATGGACAACGTCGGCGATGTCAACGAAGCCGTCCAAAGGGGCGAGGCCAGCGAGCTCATCCAGGTCTCCGAGGCTCTTCAGGAGAAGAAAATCGTCCAGATCGCCGAGGACATCTACAAGAGATATTATTCGGAGAATCCCGTCCGTATAGTCCTCATCACAGGCCCTTCTTCAAGCGGCAAGACGACCGTCTGCCGCCGTCTCTCCATCCAGCTCAAGGCCTGCGGCCTCCGTCCCGTGTTCTTCTCTACCGACGACTACTTCGTCAACCGTGAAGACACACCCCGATTCCCGGACGGCAGCTACGACTTCGACGGCTTCGACACCGTGGACCACGCCTACCTCGAGTCCGACGTCATCAAGTACCTCGCAGGCGAGACCGTCGAGATGCCCGAGTACAACTTCGTGACCGGTCTCCGCGAATTCAACGGCAAGAAGATATCCTTCACCCCCGGGACCGTCCTGCTCATCGAAGGCATCCACGCCCTCAATCCGCAGCTCCTCCCGAAGGTGGATCCTTCCCTCCAGTTCAGGATATTCATCAACACCATCACCTCCATCTCCCTCGACGACCACAACTCCATCCCCACGTCCGACAACCGTCTCCTCCGCCGCATCGTGAGGGACTTCAACAAGGGCGCCTTCACGGCCAAGGACACCATCTCCAACTGGCCCAACGTCCGCAGGGCGGAGGTCCAGTGGATCTATCCGTTCCAGGAGACTGCCGACGTCCTGTTCAACTCGGCCTACCTGATCGAGTTCGCCGTCCTCCGCAACCACGCCGAGCGTATCCTCGCCACGGTTCCGAAGAACTGCACCGAATACAGCGAAGCCAGGCGTCTGCTCGACTTCCTGGCCTATTTCACGCCGGTTTCGGACAAGGAGATCCCTCCTACATCCCTCCTCCGCGAGTTCGTCGGCGGCTCCTCCTTCAAATACTAAAAAATCCGGGGCTAACCCCGGATTTTTTATTTCGCCTTCGACCACTCGTGGCTCAGCGAGCCGTCGGCCTTGTAGGTCTTGACTTCGATGCCGGAGGCGGTCACTGCCACGTCCATCCTTTCGGCGTTGCTGTTGACAAGCAGGGGGTAGCCCTTGCCGTCGCTGCCGGCTTCGCTGCATATCCACTTGTGGTGATGGGCGCTGAGCATAAGGTCTATGCCTGCCTGTTCGAGGATCGGCGCCCAGTGCTCGGTGATCCAGAGCTGGGAGTACCAGCTGCTCTTGTAGGCGACCGTGGGGATATGGATGATGCATATCTTGACGGGAGCACTTACGAATGAAGGATCCTTCACGGCTTCCTGAAGCCACTGCGTCTCGCGCGCCCTGTAGGCGTCGTAGTCGGCGGTCCCCGCGTACTCGTGGGAGTCGTCCGGCTTGTCTTCGCCGCCGTCCAGCACTATGAACGCCGCGGGCCCTTGACGGAAGCTGTACCAGAATTCGCCGGTCGGGGTGGGGAAGAGGTCGCGGACCTTGTAGAAATCGGTCCCGCGGCCCTCGTGGTTGCCCCTGGCGTAGACTATGGGCAGGTGGGCCGCCTGGGCGGCAATGGGCGCAAAGGTGTGCTTTGCCACGCTGTCGATGTTCTGGGCATAGGAGACTATGTCGCCGTTGAGCACGAGAAAATCGGTCTTGTCGAGGTCTATAGGGGCGGCGAGCTCCGTGAATCGCTTGTCGTTGAAATGGATGTCGTTGAGCACCGAGAAGCGGCATTCCTGCGCTGAAGCGTCGAGCGTGCGCACCGTGCAGTTCTCCTTGCCGGAGATCTTGCGCAGGTGGCCGAAGATGAGGCGGTAGGGGTTGCTGTCGTCGGTCAGGACCTTGCCGACTATGCGGTAGCGGTAGGAGGTCCCGGGGTCGAGGCCGTCGATGCGGACGCAGTGGTAGCGTCCCATCACCCTGCGGCCGTTGACGCTCTCGTAGTAGCGGGGGCGCCCCTTCGCCTCGAAGGCGGACCCGTCGTCAGGCGCTATCTCCACATAGTCCAGCGAGGGCTCCTCCGTTACCCAGAGTACGCAGAATCCGTGTTCATCCACATTGTGCACCCAGGGACCGTAGAGCAGGTTGGATGCCTTCAATGCCACCGCCGGCACCGCCAGCAGCGCGCATACTATCATCAGTCGGAAAATCTTCATACGGCAAATATATATATTATTTGCGAGAGGCATAGAACTCCTTCATCACATAGAACGCCTTCTTGCGTCGGCCCTGCTCGTCGATGAGGCCCTTGCGGTTGAATTCATCCTGGATACCGACGAGCGTGCGTTTCGGCGAACGGAAATCTTTCAATATCCACGGAGACATACCGCACAGGGCCGGGAGGCCGGACAGCATTTTCAGGTTCTCACGGTAGAGGATTTCCATATATTCTTCCGTGAACATATCGGAGGCGCTTCCGTGGTTGCCGTAGAGCGCCCCGCCGCCGAATTCGCTGATGACGACCGGCTTGCCGCGCGGGATGGACCAGGAGACAGTGTCGCAGAATGCGGGCGTACCGTCATACCAGCCGGTGTACTGGTTGAAACTTATAAGGTCCGTGAGCTCTATCAGTTCGTCATCCACGACGGCGTGAGTCTTTTCGACGAACTTTTTCTCCATCGCGGCGCTGACGAGCCTCGTGGGGTCCTCGGCCCTGGTCCGTGCAATCAGCTTGCCCAGGAAAGCCATCCTTTCCGGCTTGCGAGGCGTCTCGTTGGCGACCGACCAGATGATGGTCGCCGCGCGGTTATAGTCACGCCCAATCATTTCGAGAAGCTGGTTTTCGGCATTGGCGTAGGTCTCTTCCGAGTTCCAGTCAATGTTCCAGTAGCAGGGGATTTCTTCCCAGAGCATAAATCCCATTTCCTCGGCCATACGCACCATCTGCTCGCTGTGGGGATAATGGGCGAGCCGGAGGAAATTGCAGCCAAGTTCGCGAGCGGCCTCAAGCAGAGCCTTGACGTCTTCAGCATTGCGGCAGCGGCCGGGATTGGCGCCGATGGTCTCGTCGTGAAGGGCGATGCCCTTAAGGAACACCGGCTTGTCGTTGAGCAGGATCTGCTCTCCCTCCACGCGTATGGTGCGGAAACCCACCCTGTCGCTGACGGAGTCTTCGCCGCAGGGGATTTTGATGTCGTAGAGTTTAGGATTGTCAGGAGACCAGCGCTCGGGGGAGGCTTTGAAGCGGAAGGAGATACACCGAGTAGATTTCTCGACTGCGCTCGAAATGACAGAAGACGGCTCGGTATGACAGATTTCTCGACTACGCTCGAAATGACAAGAGGTCCGTTTCAATCCCAGTTCGGGGATTTCAACGGTGACGGAGCCGCTTCCGCCATCAAGCCAGACGGTCACCATTATCTGCTTCCCGTCGAAACTGACGTGGAAGTCACTTATAAACACCTGCGGAACGCTCACCAGCAGGACGTCGCGGATGATGCCGCCGTAGTTCCACCAGTCGTAATTCAGGGCCGGGACTTCGGATGCCCCGCGCGCGTTGTTGACATTGACTACAAGGCTGTTGGAGCCCTCCTTCAGGACGTCCGTAACCTCGTACCAGAACGGCGTGAATCCGCCCTTGTGAGTCCCGAGGATCTCGTTGTTGAGTCCGACGATGCTCCGGTAGCTCGCGGCTCCGAAATAAAGGAACCAGCGTTTGCCGGGCTCCGGACAGAAATCCACCTTCCTTCTGTACCATACGCTTCCCTCATAATAATAGAGCTTCTCGGACTGGCTGTTCCAGTCGCCGGGGACCTGCAGGGTGGGGGACTTGTCGAAGTCGTACTCCACGAGCTTAGTCATATCCTCATAGAAATGCCTGTCGGCGAAATAGCGCTTCGACGGCTTCAGAATGGTCATCTGATACTTGTAGAGTCCCGTGTCCATCGGGTCGGGAATATAATTCCACTCGCCGCCGAGGGACACCGCGTCCCTGCCGTTCAGAAGCATAAAGGCCCCGGCGGGGAGTGCCGCCAGGACCAGCAGAAGGATTAAAACCGTTTTCTTCATTTCCAAATAACGTCTCTTAGATAAACCTGCCTCGAGCCGTCGTGGACGGAATTGAAGGCAAGCTGGGAGCCGTCGCTGCGCCATCGGGCGTGAAGATCGCAGCGTGAATACTGCTCCTGATACTTTTCAGGTACAAAAAACGTACCCAGAGAGCGCACGGCCTCGTCTTCGACGCGAATCAGGACCCAGTTGCGCTCCTTGTTGGCGTTCCAGTAGCCGTCGGAACTCATAAACTTCCCGTCGGGGGAGAACACAAGGTGGCCGTCCCAGTCGAGCACTCCGGGCGCGAGATGGCGCACGGCGTCTTCCTCTCCCACTTTGAATATCGTATGGGCCCAGCACTTGCCGGCGCCCCAGCGGGCGGTGACCGCCAGCGTCTCGTCGTCCAGCCAGTTGAAATGGGACCCCTCCCATCCGTCGGGATAGCAGCGGCGCAGGTTCTGCCCGTCGGTGTCAATGGTGAATGCCGTCGTCTTCCACTGCTTCACGTGGCCGAACTGTTCTACCTGAGAATCAAGGTTTTCCACGGTGCGCGCCAGGAAAAATATCCTGCGCGCTCCCTTGCTGATGACAGTATGGCAGAAATACGCCAGCCCCGCCGGGTCGGCGATTTCAGGCATCTGCTCCTGCGCATCCTTCACGGAAAGGATCAGCTTGCCTTCGCCGCTGCGCAGGTCCACCACCCAGAGGCCGTCCTCGGAGGGCCAGATTTCATCGCGAAGGGGGTCCTGCCCGGCCCCGGCATATCCGTAATCCGGCCTGCAAAGCCGCAGCCTTGCATAATTGAGAGAGACGGCCGTCAGCCCGTCTTTCGACACCGCGCTGACCGGGTAGGGGATTACGCGCTCCTCTCCGGTCTTCCAGTTGAGGATGACGGAGACGAATTTCCCGTCGCGGCGGTCGTTGAATATGCAGGCGCCGTCCTCCCAGGGCAGCCAGTGGAACATCGCCGCCTCCTGGAAGTTCCAGCAGAGGGTTTTCCCGATGGGAATCAGCTTATTGCCGTCCAGAAGGTCCACAAGGGCGATTGTCGCCGCTTCGTCTTCGGCGACGAGCCGGCCGTTG
>JAFZME010000069.1 GCA_017553405.1 Bacteroidales bacterium | reverse complement strand
CAGCGGGCGTGCGGTCTGCTCCTCCTGCGGCGGAAGCCGGCTGAGGAAGGAAGCCCACTACGTCAAGGTCGGAGGCAGGACCATCGCGGAACTGCTCGCGATGAACGTCGGCGAACTTATCGGCTTTTTCGAAAAGCTGGAGCTGACGGATTACGAGAGGGGAGTGGCGGGAAATGCCGTGGACGAGGTGCTTTCGCGCCTCCGCTGCATTGCGGATGTCGGCCTTGCTTACCTCACCCTGTCCCGTAACTCAAACACCCTTTCCGGCGGAGAAAGCCAGCGGATCAACCTCGTGACCGCCCTCGGCAGCTCGCTGGTCGGCTCTATGTATATCCTCGACGAGCCGTCAATCGGCCTCCATCCCCGCGACACCGACCGGCTTATAGCCGTCCTGAAGCGCCTTCGCGACATCGGCAACACGGTTGTCGTCGTTGAGCACGACGAGGAGATCATCAGGGCGGCCGACCTGCTCATCGATATGGGCCCGATGGCCGGCTCCGGCGGCGGAGAGATCGTCTACAGAGGGCGCATCGACGATGCGAAGAAAGCGGATTCCCTTACGCTCAAATATCTCCGTGGCGAGATTCCCAGATATACGCGCAAGAAGTGCAGTTCGGAGTACTATATTTCCGTCGAAGGCGCTATGGAGCACAACCTCAAGGACATCACCGTGAAGTTTCCCCTCGGGGTATTCACGGTTGTTACTGGCGTCTCCGGCAGCGGCAAGTCCTCCCTTGTCGGGGATATCCTTTATCCGGCGATGAAGCGCCGTCTCAACGACACCGGCGAGCTCCCGGGCACCTTCCGCGGCCTCGGCGGCAACCTCGACCGCATCACGAGAGTCGAATACGTCGACCAGAATCCTCTCGGCAAGAGCTCCCGTTCCAATGCCGTGACCTACCTCAAGGTTTATGACGACATCCGCAAGCTGCTTTCCTCAACACAGGCCGCGAAGCTTTCCGGCCTCACTCCTTCGTCCTTCTCTTTCAACCAGGAAGGCGGAAGGTGTCCGGAGTGCCAGGGCGACGGCTTCGTGAAGATAGGAATGCAGTTTATGGCCGACGTCACGATGGTCTGTTCCTCCTGCGGAGGCAAGCGTTTCAAGAGCGAGGTCCTGGAAGTGCGGTATGAGGACAAGAATGTCGACGACATCCTTTCGATGAGCGTTGCAGAGGCGATAGAGTTCTTCGGAGGCCTCAAGGATCCTCTCGCAAAGCAGGTCGCGGCGCGGCTGAAGCCCCTCGCCGACGTCGGCCTTTCCTACATCAAGCTGGGCCAGCCCTCGTCCACACTCTCCGGCGGCGAGAGCCAGAGGGTAAAACTTGCGAGCTTCCTGGCGATGAGCCTCGACGACGACAAGCCCCGAAAGGACAAGATACTCTTCATCTTCGACGAGCCGACGACGGGCCTCCACTTCTACGACGTTGAAAAGCTCCTCAAGGCGTTCGATATGCTGCTCTCCAAGGGGCACACGATTGTCGTCGTCGAGCACAATATCGATGTCATCAGGGCGGCCGACTGGGTCGTCGACCTTGGCCCCGAGGCGGGTGACGAAGGCGGCAAGGTCGTCTTTGCAGGCACCCCGGAAGACCTCGTCAAGCACCCGAAAGGCCACACGGCCCGCTATCTCGCCTCTTCCACTTCGTAGCCGGTACTCCACCCTTCCGCTCCGTCCGGAGGAAGCCTTACGGTAAAGTGGTAGTGGCATCCGCGCCGTATGTCGAAACTGCCATCCTTTTCGCCCATCCTGAAGCGCCAGGTGACGTCCCTGGTCTCATCTCCTCGCTTGCACTCCGCTTCAATCTTTATATAGGAGCAGTAGTCGGACAACCTGCTTCCCTGCAGATTTTCAAGCATATACAGGCTGACTTCACGGCTCAGCCCGTATTCGCTCCCTCGGTTGAGGTCGTCCGCCTCCATCCCCGTTTTCCGGAATCCGATGTTGAATATCTCCGACTCATTCTTGACCGCGCTGTCAGCGAAAAGGCCGACAACTGACGGGCAGGCTCCTATCTCGACGCTGCCAACTTTCACTTCGATGCCTTCGGCAAGCGAGTTGCGGTCGATCCTTACTGAGACTTTCGCCATAGTGCGGAGCAGCTTTATCTCAACCGATGAGCCTCCGGTCACCAGCTTGCGCCGGACATATCCCGTCATAGGGATACCGCGGGAGTATTCATCCGGATAGGCAAGGTGGAAACGTGAGGACAGGAGCTCCTCTTCGGTCCTTTTTTCAAACTTGTACCTCAGGTTGACCAGAGCGTAGAAGCTGTAGCGGCTCCCTGCCACCAGCGGTAGCCGGCACAGCTCTCCCTCGCGACCCGCCTCCGGAAAGTAGTACGAGCCCTCGAGAATGCCGTGCTCGTCATAGACAAGCAGGGTTACGTCCGAGATGAAATTCTCGTCCGGGTCCTGCGACCGGGTCCGTACCGGGGCGCTGACAGAGACCGAAATCTCTTCTTCCGAAACCTTCGTACAGGAAAGGGCACCCAGAATCAGTGCAGTTATCAGAATATCACGGTGAAGGGTTCTTTTTCGGTCCATTGGATGATGCTTGTTGAAATGATGATGTTTTCCCTGGAAACCGGCGTTTCAGGGTCCTGCGTGCCCTTTCCTGTGAAGGTTATGTCCATCGAGATGAAATCGCCTCTCTCGAGGTCCTTAAGGAGGATGGGATAGTACCAGGTCTCGCCGTCGATCCGGGCTTCGAAAACCAGTTTGGAAAGAGGGGCGCCGAATGTCTCTTCCTTTATCCCCGAGGGGTAGCAGTATAATTCGACGGATGGGAATATGACTTCCTTTCCGACATTTCCTGTCTCGGCGAAGACCATTTCCGGATGGGAGACGGCAGCGATATCGTCTGCGGAATAGCCTCCGAGATTGAGCCAGGAGGATGGCGGGGCGTCCCTTTTTCCAAGTATGGGAGAGGATGACGGTATGTTGGTAAGGTAGATTTTTACGTCTTCCATCACGGCTCCGCTGTAGGGGTGAAGCCGGAAATCGGCAAGGAGTGAATTGATCGTAAGTTTGGTGAGAAGGGGCCTGAGCAGTATGGATGCTTGCCCCGTCTTCGCTTCTCCGCTCACGACGGGACAGCCGGGGTCTTCATACCTGAACTCCTGCTCCCTCGCCGAGAGGGTGCGGTAGTCCCTGATGTCGGCGTAGTCGTAGGGAGCGCTGCCGTCGGAGGAAATGGCGACTATGATATTGTCGCCGCTGCCGCTGACGGTGCCGGTCGTCGTCCCGTCCGCGCAGACTATGCGTGAGAAAGAGTCCAGCCGCCCGAGCGGGTCGTCGTCGAAAAAGAGGAAGTCCACGGTCCTGCCGGCGGCCTCCGTCACTGACTTGACCTCGAAGGTCTGCAAAGGCGGCACATCCGGAACGGAGCCGGTGCAGGATAAAAGAAAAAAGGCCGGGCAGAGAATGTTAAACAGCAGTTGTAGAATCTTGGCATTTTCAGCGGCAGACACGCGCGCAAATAGTCTTTTAGACCCAGAGGTCAGTCTTAGGCGAGTCCGGCCCTTTCTCTCATATCTGTTCGAGTGACAATCCATTGCGTTCGTTTTTCGCAAAGGTAGGCCGGGCAGTTCTGCCGAAAATGAGTTTTAAAAGAAAAATTTCTGTTTTTTATACACTTTTAATGTTTTTTATGATTTTTTCAGTGTTTTTTATGGGGTGTATAAAATTTATTTTTATGCGGATTCGGACTACCCGCAAAACAAAAGGACGGCAGTTTCACCGAAACTCCGTCCTTTTGGAACCTTTTTGCCAGACAGCTTATTTCTGTCTTGACTTGTATCTTTGATAGAATCTGTCGACGCGGCCTGCAGTGTCCACGAGCTTCACCTTACCGGTGTAGAACGGGTGCGAGGTGTTGGAGATTTCCAGCTTCACGAGCGGGTACTCGACGCCTTCGACCACGAGGGT
>JAFZME010000068.1 GCA_017553405.1 Bacteroidales bacterium | reverse complement strand
TGAAGGATTCCGTCATCCGCTGGCTGAGCGGAGCCTATCGCAGAAGGGAAGACGCCAGAAGAGATTTGGGACAGGACGTGGAGGAGATAATGACCGACGGCAACTGGTATAACATCCTGAAATGTTTCAGCCGTTTCGTTTGCCTCTGTGGATTCAGCGGCCTCGCAATCTATCTCGACGAGGCAATCAATCTTTACAAGATAGACTCCCCCGCCCTACGTTGACGCAATCTACCACGAACTGGCAGAAAAGCGGAAAGAGGAGCTCGCCCTCCTTCCCCGCCTCGGCACCGGCACCGGGGAGAAGAAAATTGTCTCCTGAAAGTAACTCGTAGGCAAAAACAGGCCTTTTTGCCTACGAGTTGAAGATTTTGCCTGGTTCGTATGCAAAAACGGGCTGTTTTGCACACGAACTGGGGTCCAAGGTCGACTCGTATGCAAAAACGGGCTGTTTTGCATACGAGGGCCTCGGCGGGGAAAATGGTGCTCCGCCTAGATATCCTTCTCCTGGTAGGTGAAGACGGTGCGGCCGATTTGGAAGGTGGTGCCGTGATGGAGGATCTTGGGCTTGTCGACCTTAAGCGGCTTGCCGGAGAAGAGGACTCCATCCTCAAGGGCGACAAGACGCGGGACTCCCTTTTTCATCGTGATCTCGGCGTGGACGGGAGCCACCTGGCCCTGAAGGTCCCACGACAGCTGCAGTGAGCAGTCGACCGAGCGGCCGATAGTGACCACCGCGCCTGGATTGGCACGGAACCACTTGTAGAGCGCGATGTCCATAGTCTTCACGGCTCCCCTGGCATTGAGGAAGAAATGCTCCGACTTCGGCGCGGCCGACGCTATGGAAAGCACGAGGCCGACTGCATAGATCATTATGCTGAACAGCAGCAGCACACGGAAGTCCACGCCTATCATCAGGTAGCACGACGACCACAGGTACATCGACACCAGAGAAGCGGCGACGGCGATGAGCACTATCGACTTCTTGAGCTTGATACGGGTACCGTAGGTCGAAGCGAATGCGATGAGGAAGCTGGACAGTATCCACGGAATGAGGTTGATGAAGAAGCTGACCGACTCCAGGTGGAGGGCTATGCAGGCCACGCTGACAAGCAGGTAGAGAAGAGCCGACACGATGCCTGCGACGGAGGCGCGCAGGATGATCCCGAGCCAGGTCAGCGCGGACTTCCTGCGGAACGCCACGCAGGCGATGCCGAAGGTCAGGAAGAAGGCCACTATGTTGCCATAGTTGGGAAGCTGGTTGAGATGCGTGCTGGTGTCCCGCATCGCGAGATGCTCGACCGGAAGGATATATTCCAGGATGTGCTTGGAGGTGAAGTTGGAGCAGACGATGAATGCTATCCACGCCAGGACCGAGACGATGACGGCAAGCAAAAGCCAGTTGAGATAGTACGGGGCGTTGCGCCTGTCGAAAAGGTGCTCCTTGTCGTAGAAATGGGAGCCGTGCGCGCAGTGGCGGCCATATTCGGGACAATGGTATTCGTTCTCGTCCCAGCACGACTTGTGCATCGTGTGTTCGCACTTCACGACCACCTCTTCTCCTTCCTTGAATGGAGCCTTGCAGAGGTAGCACGACTCGGCAACCGCCTTGTCCCCTATCACCATATCCCTGCCCGTGTGACGGACGACATATTTCTTGAGGAAAATCCTGTACCTGATGTACGGTACAAGGAACTGGAAGACAAGGTAGATCACCAGCATTATGAGCAGCCCGACGCTGACACCCTCTATGATGACCTCACCGATGGAGTCGCCGTTTACGATAATGGGCTTATAGAGAGAGCCTTCACGGACGCTGGCCGTGACCGAACAGATCTTGTGGTTGTCCTTGATGCTGGTGAAGATTATCTTGAGCTGGTTGTTGTCACCCCTGTAGACCTTACCGTCGGGATTGACGAAATCGAAACGGTTGGAAGCGATGAGTTTCCCCTCCTCCCCGAGCATAGCCGCCTCCAGCTCGGTCATATTGAACTTGGGAAGATAAATACCTCCTGAACTCTCGCAGAGAGACGTCAGCACATTGGTCGCGTCGACCTCGTCGCCATCGCCGCTCCTGCTCCCCCAGTTGACGCAGAAAATGTCCAGCGAATCGCTCTTGAAAGTCTCCGAATGGAGCATTTCGCTCTCCATCTTGAAATGGTCGGGGTCGATAGGCGTCTCGCTGTCAGCGTAGACCTTGCCGTTGGTGAAAATGACCAGCTTAATGGGGCCGGAATCGGCAAGAGGGCCGGTATTCTTCTCGTACTCACGCAGTTTCGTGCATATGGACCGGAAAAGATAAGTGTAGGAAGCCCCCTTCTTGAAGTACTCCTGAAGGACATAATCCGACAGACGGAGAGTCTTCGAGACACCGGAACCGGACATAAATGCCACATACAGGTTCTCGTGGTTGAATACAGTGGAGAGTTCCTCGAGCGCGTCCCTCTCGGCATCTATCAGCTCCTGGGACAGGGACAGGTCCACCAGCACGAGCGTCTTTATCCCGAGCTCGGCTATCTGGTCGCCCTCCGTGTTGACAGCCTTGACAAGCTTCGGGTAGACTCTGCGGGCGGCCTTGACGCCGTCGTCGTATTCCTCCAGGTCGATCCGGACGGTGGTGGAATCGGTGAGTGAATAGGGACCGATGTCGCTGACCACGCTCGTCCAGACGGAGAACGTCTTGTGGTCAGGGGAGAATTCCACTTTCTTCGCCACCATCTTGTCCTGCCTCAGCTGGGCGGCGCTGTCATCGAACGCACTTGTGGCGTCAAAGAAGCCGGAAGGATTGTCGACACCGAGGTGCGACAGCATATCCGACTGGCAGGCGGCCACGGACAATGCCGCGACGGCCGTGAACAAGCAGCGGAGGGTATTCTTCATCTTTATCATACGCTTCTGCTCTTTTAAATGGTAGGATAGTCGTCCATCCCATTCAGTTTCATTGTTTCTTTCATTTTCTTCAGGTTCTCACGCGCGGCCTTGGCGGCTTTGATCTTGGCCTGAGCCATACTCAGGAACATCAGAAGCACGGCCACGGCGGCGAGCCCGATAAGGTAGTCCTTCACCCTTTGGATAAGCGGCTTGTAGGTCATCTGCTGTATGGCGTCGGACTTGTTTTTGAGGGCCGCATACGACTCCTCCAGCGCCTCCATCCTTTCCGGCGAGACGAGGTGGTCCTGTCCGGCCTGCTGGGCCAGGGCGAACTTCTCGTCCACCTGGGCGAAAAGGAGCGCTTCCTTCTTCTTCTCCTTCTCAAGAAGCGGAGCGGTCTTTTCCGTCAGCGACAGGGAGAATGCCTTCTTGCCCAACGAGTTGTAGGCGGTGTCGAGACGCTCGAAAAGCGCCTGGGCGTCGATGAAAGCCTGCAGAGAAAGTATCTGCTGCTTTCTGACCGCCATCGAGTCGGTCGCCTCCTGACGCATCAGCTCGAAGCTCTCCACGCTCGCCATAAGCCCCTCGTCCTGGGTGATCGCCCATTGCTGGAGCGGGCAGTAGTTGTCCCAGCGGACGCCGAGCGAGAGCAGGTTCGACTCCATCCCCTTGAGGCGATGGTTCAGGACATTGATGTAGCCGTCCGTGAACTGCGCGTCGGGAGATACGGGAAGCCGGGCCACGACCGCATCGTGAATCTTGGTCATCCCCTCCAGATACTGGTCGAGCCTGGTCTGGATCTCGAGCCTGGTCCTCTCGTCGAGGGCAGGCTCTTCTCCGGTCGCCTCCTGGGCACTGAGTGCCGTGGGAAGCGCCAGGACTGCCGCCAGAATATATGCCTTCCAAAGTCGCATAGCCTATTGCCTGCAGGTTTTATTGAAATATTTCTCGGCCTGCCTGTAAACTCGCACCGCCTCCGCCTCCTCGGCAGACAGCTGGCCCTTATGGTTCTGAATCATCCCCGACACGTCGGCGATGATGTCGCTGCACTGCTCCAGTATGTCGGAGCGCTCGAGCATATCCTTGCTTACGAGATAACGCGCGACCGACTTGTCGATCTGGCGTGCCTGCGAGTATATCAGCTTGACATCCAGCGGTTTGCCATCGTCCCAGGGCTGCTCCTGGACAGCGACCTTGCAGGTGAGCGCCTCAATCGAATCCACATAATTGTTGTACTGACCTATGTAGGCGAGAATGTCGGGGCAGGAGGTGCGCTCCTTCTTGCGGGGGAACTGCGTAAGGAGCACGGTCTTGGTCTGCTTGAACGTGTTCAACGCATCCTCGCTGGCGACTTCCCCGCTGCCGTAGTTTTTCTTGAAACCGTCCCA
Source organism: Bacteroidales bacterium (assembly GCA_017553405.1). Lineage (GTDB taxonomy): Bacteria > Bacteroidota > Bacteroidia > Bacteroidales > UBA932 > Cryptobacteroides. The sequence continues at coordinate 42,594 of JAFZME010000068.1, read as the reverse complement.
GGCGGTCTTTGCATCGGTGCAGAGCTTGGCGGTCGCGGCCAGCTCGTCATCGAGCCCGAAACAAGGATTGCGGAGGATCCGGATCTGATATTTCATATTAAGGTCACGCCCCTGCATAAGCGTGAAGAGCTTGGGATTCTTCGCGGAGGGCTCCAGGAGGAATATATCACGCAGCGTGACGGTGACGACACCGCGCTGGCCCTGAATGTCGAATGCCTGCTCGATGTAGTCGTTGACCATCTTGTAGGACGAGGGAGACGGCTGAAGTCCGTCATATTCAATCCAGCGGTTGAAAACGTACTTCTTTTTCTTGTGGATGGACTTCTTGAGAGCCTTGGAGAGGACGAATTTAGCCTTGGGGTCCGCCTCCGCCACATAAGGCAGGAGGTCCGGGCGGAGATGTCCGCCCTTCACCACCGAGTGGTAGCGCGCCGCCTCGCGGAAGACAAAGAGGCTCCGGTACGACAGTACGCTGACCGTCAGTGAGTTTTTCTGCTCGTCAAAGACGAGTTTGACCATCACGTCCATATCACGGGAATCTTCCGAAAGGGAGATGTGGTCGGTGTACGACTCTCCGGCACTGACGGAAACGTTCCTGACAGTCTGGGCCTGCAGGGCCGTCGCGGCCAGCAAGCCTGTCATCCAGAGAAGAAATATTCGCAGTCTATACATATGTCAGTCTTGTTCAAAATAAATCCATTCATTGGGCTCTCCCTGACGGATTACCCAGGCGGCCACCTGCATATCCTCCGGATAGGGAGGCTCCGACACCGCGTGGTAGCGCTCGTAGGTGAGGTAGCTCGCCACCCTTCCCACGCCCCAGGCCAGATCGGTGTAGGTGTCGTCCCTGTTGAGACACACCCTTCCGGCCATAGCGCCGAAATAGCGGATGTTGGGATGCCACGGGTGAGGAATCGGAGCGCCATTTTCATCCGCCGTGAGGAAACTGAACACCGGGGCGCCGTCCACACAGGGATAGTTGACCGGAAGCACGATTTCCATCACGAAACGGTCGGCGAAAAGAGGAGGGTTATTCACTCCGGGCTCCCCCAGCCTGTCCACCTGCTCAACCCCGCAGATGCTGCGGATGCGATATTCCACCCGATAGCGGACCGGAAGGCCTGCCGCATTGCTCTCGGCCACTGAGACGACAATGTCTTCCCGTGCGCCGAAACGGTCTTCCAGCGTACGCCACTCGTTGAGCAGACGCCTGTTGCGCCCGCTCAGCTCTTCGGGTATGAATTCGCAGCTACGCATACATTAACCCGGGAACGGATCGGGGACGAGGAACAAAGTGTCGCCGCTGTGGACATTGTAGTCCGCCAGCGTCTGGTCGGCGCGTCCGATTCTAGGGCGCAAAACCCGGATTTCGTGGACCTGAGGGTCCTCGACTCCGAAGAAGTAGTCCAGAGGGGCGCCGGTCTCGTCGATGGACGGGAAGTCGAAGATGAGACGTCCGTCACTGCCTATCGCGTGACGCAGATTGCTCATCAGCGTGCCAATCGGTGCTTCAGGGTTCACCACCCTGAAGCGGACCTTCTTGTTCTTGTAGACTAAATCCAGAAAGAAATCTTCCATATTATTCTTCAATTGTGATATTCACCTTAATAGGATAGATGCCGGCGTTCCTGACCTCGAGCATCTTCCGGAGGAGAAGCTCCGCCATCGGGAGTTTTTCCGTGAAACTGCGCTTGATGAAGGAATTGGCGACGAGGCAGATGTCGACGACTATCTCATAGCCGCATCCCCCTTCCTCCCTTTCGAGGCGCTTGTGGACGGACATACGCCGTATCAGTTTGTCTTCGATGCCATATCTCACCTTCAGTTCCATTGCGCAAAATGCTTTCATATCGGCCATAGTGACGACACGGTCGCCGGTCAGGAGATAATAGCGCATCAATTCGCCGAGAGCCGCCTCATCCTTTATCTCGTCGCTGCCAAGCATCGGCTGGCCGACGAGCCTGATATCGGAAGAGAATCCCGACGGGGCGCTGAAACTGCAGGGCGTGCTCAGGAGTGAATTGACTGACGCACCGGCCGTGGTCAGGTAGTTAACCTCCAGGCTGAATTCCTTAAGCTGCTTCACGGAGCCGCGCGGCATCAGGTAGACGCCCGACACATTGCGGAGCACATCCCTGTTGCTGTCTTTTTTCAGCTCGGCCAGGGCCGATTCGAGCTGGAATATGGCGGTGTCGGTGCTCACGCCCCTGAGCTGCTGGAAGGCGTAGAAATCGGAACGATACTTCGTGACGATGCAGTTGAGCAGCCTCACCAGGCTCCCCTGGTTGAAGCGGTCGCCCGCGACTCCCCTCACCTCCAGCGCCATATCGCCGAATATCTGGGCATCGGCAGGTCTGACCAGATGGAGGAACTCCCTGGAGGAAAGGTCGGTCACAGTCTCGTCGTTCTGTCCGCCGACGAGCCTTGCAACGGGATTCTCGGAAGAGATAGTGACCTCGTTCTTCTTCGCGTTGACGAGCATCACGGTGTTGAGGGCGAGATTATCCGCATCAAAATGGAAGTCGTCAAAAATCCCGGAGAATTCAAAGACAAGGTCGAGATTCTCGGTCTCGGGCGGGAAGAAACTGCCGGGATTGTGCCTGTCGACGAAGAACATCCGCACGTTCTGCCGTGCGAAAAGATCCATCGGGAGCACCGACACGCTGCAGATCTGGCCGGCGTTGTAGGTCAGGGACTCCGGCGAGAAGCACGGCACGAGCGGAAGGTTGGCATAATGCCAGGGTTTGACAAGCGGCAGCAACTGGCCTTTTATGGACACTGACAGGTCCTTGAAGTTGAGCCCCTTGACGGCGAAGGAGAAGTGGGAAAGGTCGCTTACCTGGTTCTTGAAATGGAGCGAGACCTTCCACCTGCGTCCGTCCAGCCTTGAAATCGAACGGATCTCCACACCGAGCGCCCTCGTTTCCATAAGCGGCATAAAGGGGTGCTGGCCTGCGAGCATAAAGGTGGTGTCCTCCCCTACCGGGAGCTCGTCCACGCCATCCTGAAGGGAAGTCTCGACGACCGCCGTTGCCGGGACCGCGTGTGCGGCCGTGTAGGGCACCAGCAGACGTGCAAAATCCTCCAGGACCTCCGATTTCAAGCGCTCTATCTCGCTGTCGAACTCGTTGGACTGGTAGGCCAGGGCCGTAAGCAGCATCGAGAACACCGGGTCGTCGCCCAGATTCTCAAGGTCGTCCGACCTGTCGCTCTGGTGCCATACGGCCTGGGCTTCTTTCAGCAGTTCCTCAGCTTTCTGACGGGTTTCAAATAATATCTGTTTCATAAACGCTTACTTCCAAACATTGATGACGGATAAATACTGGTAGGACTCTCCCGTGGATGCGAGCTTGCCCTTGACGGATATGTGGATCTTCCTCTCCTGACGGACGTAGTTCATACCCACCGACACCCTTTTCAAACGCTTCTCATAGCTCTCTATGGCCGCTTTCAGGTCGGCAGAAAAGGTCTTGAGGTTGTTGGACGTGCCGGAAATCTTCTTGTCGTAGAGTCCGCTGAGCGCCTCGAAACCGTCCCTTCCGGGGGCGGAATCGTACACCACGCCTTCGTTCTCGTTGAAGATCTCGAAGCGCATATTGTTGAACACGAATCCATAGTCCGGATCCGAGACCGTGCTCCGGCAGGGAGTGGACATCAGGAGGGCCAGGGACCTGTCGACAGATTCCTTCTCGCTCTCAACCCTGAGCAGACGGCCTTTCTCTATACGGAGCGGAATAGAAATGCTTCCCATACCTGACTAGATCAACGGACAATAATCTTCTTCCTCCTGCGAAGGAACATACAGGGCATTGTAGAGCTGCTCGTAGAGCTCTTCATAGAGCTTGTCGTGCAGGGCGGGGCTGAGTTCGGACGACAGGCTGTCGTGAAGGCCCGGCTTAAGTTTCTCGTTGATGAAATTCATCAGCGAGGCCGAAAGGTGCTCGGTGAGCTCGAAACGAAGCTCGTCCTTGATCTGGAGGAGCAGGTCGGCGCGAAGCTCCGGGTTGAGCTTCTCATACAGCTCGGCCTTGGCCTGCGCGAGCAGGGCCTCGTAATCGATGCTGTTGTCTTCCAGCACGACCGTGTCGAGGATGCTGACGGCTCCGGCCAGGTAGTCGGAAAACCACTGCAGCCACTTGCGGATGTCGTAGAACGAAGGGACCGGCACCTCGACAGGCTTGTCGGTGTGGGGGCTGACGATATAGTAGTCAATCGCCTGCGCTATCTCCTGCGTGAGCTGGACGAATTCGCGGACGCCGCCGTCCCACTGATAGCCCTTGAGGAGGAACAGGTAGCGGAGAATAGCCCTCTTGCCCTCGCCTTCTTCGAGATTGGCGTGGGAGCTGATGGCCTGCAGCCTCTCGATGTAGGCCGCGCCGAACCCGGCGATGCGGGGATCCGTGTCGAGAAGGAGGCAGGGCGGGATATAGTCCGCGTCTATCGAGAACACGCCGTCCGCGACCTTGAAACGCGACACGGGGAACAGGTCGTCCTTGCCCAGTTCTTCAAGGGTGTGGATGGCGAAGACCTTCTGGTATCTCACATACGGGACGTTCTCCTTCTCGAAGACCTTTTCTTCGTCGCTGATGGCGACGGTGAGGTAATACTCCTCCCCGAAAAGCATAGGAATCGGAACGACCACGCTCTCGTCGGCGCCAAGGAGCCTTCCCGACGGAAGGACGGCCAGGCACTTGAAATTCTCGATCTCGTAGGTGTTCTTCACGAACACGCCGGCGACATTGAATTCCGCACCCGGCAGAAGCCCGAAACGCATCCCGCCAAGCGCGGCGCGCACGGCGACCTGCTGACGGTAGTCCAGATTCCGGTCGAGTTCCCTGAAAGTCTGTGCGGAGAGCTCCATTCCGGGCGTCCAATTTATTCTTGCATCGATGTCCATATTATATCTCTGTGTTATAGTCAAGTATCATATCGGTGTCGAGGAGAGAGCCGGCGGAACGGTGTTTCACAAGAAGTTCCAGCCTGGACTCTGCGGGGATGAACCACTCCGAGATAAAATCGGCGAGGGGCTGAAGGTCCTTGTGGAGGGCCCTGTAGTCCTCTCCGGTAAGATCGGGGATGAGCAGTTCAAAACGTATGGCAGGCAGCCAGCAGCGCGTGCTGTCACTCTCGCTGTAGCGCCTGACAGTGAGCTCCACCTCACAGTGGAAGATGGAAGAAAGCAGGCCCTTGATAAGATTGAGATCGCCTCTCCAGTGCCTCACATAAGGAAGTATGAGCGCGAATTCCTTCACATAGGGATTCGTCTCCGCGTCGATGTCGTAGCCGAAATATTCCTTGAGAATGAGGGCGAGCTTGTCGGAAAGCAGGTCGGAAACGCTGCTTTCCAGGCGGAGACGGCTGCGGAACAAGATGGAATCCAGCGGGAGGAACGCCTCCGAAAGGATCCTCATCTGCAGGTCAAGCTCCTTGTGCTTTTCCTGCACGTCGCCGGTCTTGAACTCGTCCTCCTTCGACAGGAGCCCCTGGGGAAGCAGTTCGAGGAATCCGTCCCTCGACAGCCACACCGTCTCCAGAGACGGATCGATCTCCATCACATCCCTGCTGTAGTTGCGGTAGAAAGTCCCGTCGTGATGGGCTGTCCACCGGTCCTGCAGCTCGGGATAGAGGCGGTTGAGCAGCATCTCGGCCCCGATTTCCGGTATTTGCGAAATCTTTGTCATTCCATTTCCATATATATTTCTCCGGCATCGGTGCCGACAAGCAGCACCTCCTGCGCGGGAATCCCTATCTGTCCCAGCGTGAGGGACTTGTAGGGAAAATCATCGTCTATTTCCCTGTACTCGTGCTGGTAGAGTCCGCTGAAGGGGATCCCTCCCCAGTCAGCATCCTGCGCCAGACTTTCCGCCACTTTCCGACCGGGAAGCATCACCTCCCTTGCCGCATCATTGTCCTTTCTGACCACCCTGTCCACAAAACAGTCTCCGGTCAGGAAGATCTTCACCTTCGCGGAGGACGTCTCCTCCTTCAGGACGGCAAGCGCCTGCTCTGCCGTCATATCAAGACGGACCGCCGTCTTCACGACGGGCTCCCATCTCTCGTGGACGGGACAATCCTCGTCCCAGGCCTTGAGACCGGCCACCCTTGTCGTCAGATGCTCTCCTTCGTAGCAGAACATCCGCCCGCAGAGGGAAGTCAGCTCTCCGCCCGAAAGCAGCTCCGGGTGAAGAAGCTTAAGCGCTTCCTGCACCTCGACGGCCCCTATCACCGAAGCGATGACGGAAGTCGTCGGAGCCTTCCCCGCCTCCTCGTTGCGGCGGATGATGCCCGAACAGGGCATACGCCGCTTGAGTTCCTTCAGCCCCTCGGGGCCCATCTGGCAGGCGTAGCAGTTCTCACCGGGGGCGAAAACCCTCACCGTGCCTTCCAGCAGGCCGATGCCTCCGTCGACCCACGGGATGCCGGCCCTCAGGCAGAGCCGGTTGATGCAGTAGCGCGCCCAACGGTTGTCCACACATCCCATCACCACGTCCATCTTCCGCACGAGGCCGAGGCCCACATCGAAAGCTATGTCTCCGCGGACAGTCCCGACAGACATCCGTGGGTTGATCTGCAGGAGCCTCGCGGCTGCCGCATCAACTTTATATTTTCCTTCATCCTCCCTCGTAAAGAGGATTGAACGGCTCAGGTTGCCCGCCTCCACGCGGTCGAAATCGACCAGCGTCAGGTGCTCCGCTCCCATAAGCGCGAGGTTCTTCAGGACCTCGTTGCCCAGAGCGCCGCACCCCACCACCATTATCCTCGCGGCGGCGATCCTGTCCTGCCGAAAGGGACTATTCATCTCCCGGCGCCGACATCTTCATCTCCGTGCCGGCCTTGGCCTCCTGCATCTTCTTCTCCATCTCGGCCTTCTTCTCCTCCTGCTTCGCCTTGTAGGCATCGTGGGCATCCTCTATCTCCTTCTCCTTGTCGCCGCGAATCTGCTTTGCAAGCTTGTCAGCCTTGTCGTGGACATCCTGCAACATATCCTTCGCCTCCTTGATTTCATCTTCCGAGGCGCCGGCGAGCGTGATTCCTATCTCAGCGACAGTCTTGTTGAAAACCGCCTCAAGTTGACCGTTACAGACATCGGCGAGAACGCCCACGGCTTCGGTCAGGAACTTATAGCGGGCATCATCGACCGGAGGCATCGTAACGAGGATGTACTTCTCTTCTTCCCCCTCCTCGATATCCTTGATCTCGATTTTGTACTCAGGATGCATATTATGAATCGCCTTGACAACAGGCTTGAGCAAATCCAGACTGTTGGGATAGATCTCGAACTGGTCCTGACGGTCATCCGGGTTTCTGCCTTTGGCGACCTTCTCAATCGGATGCTGCACTCCGTCGATATCGACGAACACGCAGAGAAGAGCTTCCGGCTGTGCGTTGACGCTAAGATTGGAATAGCGATAGTTGAGAAGAGCGACATATCCGCTCATCTTGTTCTGAGCGCCGTCCAGAAGTTTGATGACACTGGTTTTCATATTCTTTTTTTCTTCAATTTCATATACACGTCGACCATATTGTTGCCTCTCGGGCGTACGGTCAGCGTTCCATCCTTGTAGCCATCCTTGGAAAGGGCGACCTTATAGATCTTGGATGCGTCCAGACGGACTATCTTCGGCGTCTGCCCATAGTCGCCGCCGTTGATCTTGATGCCGGCGCCCTCCACATTGCAGTGGATGTTGAGCAGCCCGTAGCCCATCCCGAACGCCTTGAGGGTGATCTCCTGCGGGAATTCGTCCCGAATCCAGAACGTGGTCACGTCGGATGAGAGACTGTCCTTGCGCGTCTGCGCAAGATGGAAGCCCTGCGACAGCGTCCCTTCCCACTGCCCTTTCCCTGCATACTCACGGTCCACCCAGATTTCAGTCTCGGGATCGCCGACCGTGATCTTCACGGGGGCCGGGGGCAGGCTCACGCCGGCGGAGTCTTCCGGGGCAGGCGGATTGACCGACAGGGGCTCGTCCAGGCTTCTCGGCCTGGGATACAAATCCGACTGCGCGAGCTCAAGGACCTTCTTTTCCGCCCTTCCAATGACAAGGAGCGAATCGTACCAGCACTTGTCCTTACGGAATATGGAGACGTTGTGGCAGCCTTCGAAAAGCCGGTAGCTGGTCGCCTCCGCCTTGCTGATACGTGCGTTGTCTATATACAGCGTACCGCTGCGTCGAGGGGCCTTGACGGTGAGGAAGGAATAGAACGGCTGAAGCTGTACGGTAATCTCTGCGCGGGCGTCGGGAGTCAGCTCCACGGTGTCCTGGACGGGCATATAGAACGGAGCCTCAACCTTGTAGCCGTGCTTTCCGACAGGCAGATACAGCTCCTGCACCTCGCCGCGGACCGGCTTCGAGACCGAGTCTATCTGGAGCATCACATCCCTCGGGCTGATGTTGAGCACGAGCCACTGCTTCGGGGACTTGTACTCCTTGGTCGGATCGCCCGCAAGAAGGACCGCCCGGTAGCGGTTGTTCTTGTGAAGTTTCTTGCTGCCGGGCACCCTCCACATCAACTGCCCGAACTCGGGGTGCGTGATTGTAAGGTGGGTTGTCTTGTTGGGAAGAGACAGGGTAATCAGCCCCTCCCCCGGCTTGGCCTCGACCGGGACGTTGGCTCCGCAGGTAAACTGGAAACCCTGCTCGTCGGTCAGCAGGTCGAGAAGGGCGCAGGTCTTGTCGACCTCCACCGTCTTCCACTTCCAAGGCGGACGCTTGACCTTGGCAAAGTCCTCCAGCCCCATCTCCTGGGCGCGGAGAGGCGCCAGGATGGAGAAAAGGAGAATCAATGCAAGGCCCGTACGTTTCATAAGAGACTATTTTCCTTCCGCAAGACAGACGTTGCCCGGCATAGTCACCTGTATGCTGCCTCCCCAGTTGCACATACACTTGCAGTTGTCAAGCAGTGCGGGCATATTGGATATCATTTCCTTGCCGCCGGGGAACCACGGCGCCGCGATCACCGGGATGCAGGGCATCGGGGTTAGGACGCCCATAGCCGCCGCGGTGGCCGAAGCCACGGTGGGGTTAGCCATAGACTGGCACATCCCGAAAGGCATTATGTTGGCCATCGGCTTGTTGTCCATTATGTTACCGATGGGCTTGTTCTGAACCTTCGCACGCATCGGGTCAATCACCATAAACGACGACGGAGCCATTCCGAAACTGCACTTGAGCAGTGCGCCTGCACAAACGAACTTTCCCATAACGCTATTTCTTTTCAGGTGCATCCTCCGCCTTGAGCTTGGCGCTGAGATTGCCGCTCGCCGGGGCGGGAGGAACAGGTATACCGTCGCTGATATTGGAGGATTTGAAGGAACTCTTGGCCTCGAGATGCTCGATGGTGGCCTTCGGCGCCTTGACTTCGCCCTTGACCTCGACGGCGCCGGTGACGGCGGTCTTGCCGAACACCTGGTTCTCACTGCTTCCGAGAGCGGCCTTGCCGCCGGAGAGCTGGAGCGCCGCCTTCGCCTCGTCCTGCTGGAGTTCGAGCGTCTTGTCGGCGAACACTCCGACTTCTTCGCTGACGGCCTGGAGCTTCTTGGACTTGATGTCCTTCTTCTTCGCTCCGAGGAACATCTTCTCGGAAAGAAGCAGCATAGTGCTGCCTTCCGCAAGCTTGTCGTCGGTACGCTTGTCCTTGTCCACGTTCATCGAACGCACGGAGACATCCTTCGCATTGAGCGAAATGGCGCCCGTGGCCTTGCCCTCGGTGTCTGTCGCAGAAACGTCGAGCTTTTCGGCGCGCACAGTGAAAGCACTCTCCTTAGTGAGGGCCTTCTCCTCCAGTTTTCCGTCCTTGAGCTCGCTGTCGACGGACTCGACGGAAAGAGTCTTGGACTTTATGAGCACGTCGCCCTCGGAAGCGTACTTGCCCGAGGTGAGCTTGCCCTTGTCGTCGTACTTGAGATCGGAAGCGTTGACCGTGGAGACTTCCACCGTCTTTGCATTGACAAGCACCTTGCCTTCCTTCTGGAGGGCGCGCTCCTTGTCGAGAGCGAGCACCTCGATGTTGTTGGCAAGGACGCCCACTCCGGCTTCCGGGTTGTCGCGCAGGTTGCCGTCGCCGTCCCGGGACACAAGATTGATGCTTTCCCCTGAAACCAGCACGGCACAACCGGTTGACGCCTTTTTGAAATCATCTCCGCCCTTGATGGCGTTCTTGGCATCCTTGAGCGCCTTGATCTGCCTGTTGATTTCCGCAAGGCGCGAAATCGCCCTTGAAGTGGCCTCGTAATTCATACTGAGAGCGGAAGAATGGCTCTGCAGAATGTCGCCGAGATCTTCAAGAGCGCTCATCTCCGTCCTTAAGGTCATTGAATCGGAGATGATACCGTCGTTCTGGTCATAGACGTCCTTTATCTGCTTGGACAGGTCGCCGAATGCCTTGAGTCCGCTGTCGACCTCACTTTCAACCGCCTTCTTCTCGTCCTCCAGAGCCTTGATGCGGTCGTCAAGATTCTTTTTCAAGGTCTCGCTTGAGACGCTGGCATCCAGCTCAAGACATCCGTCGGCGTGGATCCGTACGCTGCCAGAGCCGGCCGCTTTGGGAGTCTCAAGGAAGACATCATCTCCGGTACTGCCTTCGAGCACTACCTGGCGGGCCTGGGCAATGATTTCCGAAACATCACCAGGCACTTCCTCAAGGCCGTCGGCTCCGGGATTGACCGCGATAGAACGTATGCTGGACGCCCTGGTCCTTACGGAGCCGGCATCTCCCACGCCTTCGACGTCGACGTTGCCGGCACGCAGGACGACGCGGCCGCCACCATCGGCGACCAGGATTCCTTCCCGGTCGACGTTGCCGATAACAATCTCCGGTGCTGAAAGGACGATGCGACTGTCATCACGGATGAATACGCCGTTATTCATCGAACTGAGAATCTCCTCCTTGAGAAGGCGGACCTCTTCTTTCTGTTTACGGATCTCCTCCAGATCCTTAGTCACGCTTTTCTTGAAATCCTCGAGCGCTTTTTTCCAGGTATCGAAATTATAATCCATAACGGTGTCAGAAGTTTAGTAATCTATGTAAACGTGATTCTTCATCGGAGGGGGCCAGCCGATCCTGATTCTTGTAGCTCTCAGTAACACCGTTATTGAAACGTATCGTCCTGTTGGCCTCGTCAGAAATAAGGATCCGGCCTTTCGACTCAGGCTTCCACACCCACCATTCCAGCGGAAGGACCTTTTTCATTATCTGTAAATTGCCCGTATCCATAAGCCCGTTTACAAAATCGCTGACGAAATTGTCCTTGATCTGGATTCCGGCCACAAACTTGGGCCAGTCGGCATCGGAGACCGGATCAGCATTATCGTTAGGTTTAGAACTGGTAATAGTTACCGTGCCGTCAGCAGCGACCGTACTTACATTACCGTAAACAGCAGGAGGAATTTTACAACCCTCAATAATGTCATTCACTCGGCATTTCTCTATAATGTAATGGGCGAGGCGACGCTTGGTGAATTTTTTCCATTCGGCAAAATCCGCCGAATGAATATCATTACTGAAAAGTGCACGATCCGGAGTTCTTGCATAATCCGCAATTTTCTTCACATATGCCGCATAGAACTCCTGATTGGCCGGGGCCGGAGCTGCGCCCGGAGCCGACTTAATTGAAGCGGCTTTTTTCAGAATACTTGGAGCATTTGACGGGATGTCAAACGCATCATACTCGTCAGGAAGACCATCAAGAATATGTTCTAATTTCGCACCTTTGGCCTTTACTGCGACAACATTATTCATAACATTCACGACTTTCAGGAAGAAATCCCTTGTCCCGAACCGTCCTATTGACGGATGGAATCTGAACTTGTCACGTTTATTGAAATATGCCGCAACTTTCGTCCGGACTTGATCTTTTTTATCCGGCGCCTCTTCAAACATATGCTTCAGGAAAGTATCCCTGGAGGTTGGCCTCTCAAGAGGATTTCCATCTCCGAAAGTTTCATCAGGAAACGCATCGAAGGCCGCTTTAAGAGCGTTAAATGCCGTACAATACTCCGTTACGAACGCCTCAACCTTTCTTGCGCACTCGCCCACAAGTTCAGTTATAACCCTGGTATTGTCGGCCTTGGATTTTTTGATCAAAAGATTGTCCATAGGACGGGACGCGTATTTGGCCGGTTCATCGGCCGTGCTTCCCTTGCCTGCCTCCAGCTGCATATACCTGTAGGACTTCACTGCCAGACTTCCGTCAATGGGCCGGACGAAAATCTCGAGGACCGTACGGATAAGGGAGAAGTCGAAGAACTTCATCAACGACATTTTGAGCAGGGACTTACTGACCTGCGAACCGACAGACCGCTTGTTGAATGAATCCCAAAAGCCTCCAAGATGATCGCCGCTGCCCAGCAGGATGTTCTTGCCGGAGGTGATGTTGAACTTGTTGTAGGCGGACAGATTGATGTTCTTGCCGGTAATGTTGATGTCGCCGTTGGGAGCGTCCAGGGTGATTCCGGTCAAGGCATCGATCTTCACGTCACCAAGAGGGCTTGATATCTTAATCCGGCGGTCGTGGGACGACATCTTGATGTCGTAGATGCCGGCCTTGTCTGTTAGTTCTATGCCGCCGAGGGCCGCAAGAGACTGCCCTTTAATCCCTTTAAACTCAACCCCGAAGGTCCCGAGCATCTTGATGAACGGGAAAATGCTCTGAACTATCAGGGATGTGTCGTCCGGGTCGTCCATCTTGATGGTGTGGCCGTTTTTGGAGACGATCACGTGGTTGCCCCTCATAGGAGCCGGGACATTCTTGGAATAGAGGGCTCCGGTCACGAAGGGACGGTCGATATTGCCGTTCTCGTAATCCACCATAACCTCGTCGCCGACTTCAGGACGGAAGAACATTCCACCTCCGTTTGTCGCCATAGGAGTGGCCATACGGATCCACGGTGAAGCGGCTTCCATAACTACCGCCTTAAGCCAGGCGTCCCTCTTCTCATTATACTCCTTCTCTGCCTTATTGAAGTCATCTTCTTTCGCATCGCTCTTCTTTGTAATCGTGACTTTCATATGATTCGTCGTAACCGTGGCATACTTCTTCAACTCAGTCTCCTTCGTATCCATTTCACTCTTGGCCTTATACGCGGCCGAATTCTTATCCGAAGAGGATAACGACTGCCAGGGATAACGGATACGGACACGACCCTGGTGATAAGGATCGTCTACCTCTATCACATAGGCAGGCTGCGGGCCGGCCGACAGGAAGGGCTTGTCGGTAAGAAGCGGGGGGTAAAATTTCGAATCTTTAGTCAGGGGAATAGCGTAGAAACGCTGCGACTGGGCGCCGCCGACAGGGACCGCGTCGCCGGAGAATTCGTCATAGCGGCGCTTCCAGGGAACTCCGGACGTCATCTCTATGTCCGTGACGATATAGGTCGAGTCATCGTCGCCGGGGATGGTGATCTTGTCGCCGAGCTTGACGTCGCAGTAGCGCTCGCCCATATCGATGCAGACCATATTGCGGGCCTGCTCCTCCTCATATTTGCGGATGTCCTTGTAATAATTGAGGGTTATCCAATGGCTCGTATTGTCATCCACCTTGGCAAAAAGCACCGCATAATCCTTGTTGCTGTCGAGTCGCTCATCTTCAACCTTGGTGTTACCCGCATCTGTAACCTTTTTTGCTTTTGCAATCAGCGCATAGGCGGCATCGATCTGTTGCTCCGTGAGGTTGCCGATTGCTTCAAGCAGTGATGTCGAATTAAGAAATGCCGAAACCGCGAGCGTGATACGGGCATCCTGGTCCCCAAGCCAGAGTTCGTCGGAACTGTCGTGGGCAAACTTGTCCTTGAAAAGGATCATATAATGGTCCTCGGAAGCGATCTCGGAATTATGGGTATAGTCGCCATCCGAAAAGACATCATTGGGAAATTTCCCGTCCGCGACGACGCCAATCTTGTCCGTAATAACATCTTTTTTATCAGGTTTATAGGTATTATCATCCCGGAGCTCCTTGAGCGAATCACGGGCATAGTCGCTGACAGTGATGCCTTTGCACGAATAAGGGCCGTCGGAAACACTCCGGTAGATGACACGAAGGGCATTCACGACATCGGTCGTATTTCCGTTTTTCGGAAGGCCGAAGCACAGGGTGCCGTCTTCGAAATAGAAAGCCTCGCCGCAGCGGTTGGCTATCCTTCGCATAAAGTCATAGAAGCTTTCGTTGTACTGGACGAAATAGGGTTGGATGTATTCGACGTCCGTATTGTTGTCCTTGTAGGTGAGTCCCTGAAAACTGCTCTTGTCAAAAGCCCTTATGGGGACACCGGCCGCAGAAGTAAAATTCGTGACCGTATCGGAGAAGAATTTTTCGCCGAGGTGGGCCTGGCTGAACCTGTTGAATTTCAGGAGGGCATCCTTACTGACGATGTTGAGCTTTATATATATATATTTATAAGTATTGTCTGTCCCGTTTTCAAACTGGGGGGAGATGTCCAGAATGAAATAATTTTTCGCGATGGTCTTCCTTCCGCTGCTGTTTTTTTCGATATGCAGTGAGACCGACCTGCCGACCAGCATATCCGAAAGCTTCGCAATACCGAGCTCCGACTTTGTCTGAATCTGGAGTTCGGCCTGGATACGTCCCGGCTCATAGATTTTGCGGCGGAATGTCACGCCGTAAAGCGACAGCAACAAATCATCGGAGATGTCCTTGTATGTCACCTTGGTCCGTTCACCGGTGACAATCGGAGGGCAGCCATCGACTTCTTTGTCATTGTCGTCCTTGTGCTTGAAACCGGTCCCGCCCAGCTCGAGGGAGTATTCAAGAATGTTGTTGTCGTATGTTTCCAAAGGTGGTGTTACAGCCATAATACTGTCGTTAATCGTTCGATATGGTCAATGTCAATGTCTTGCCGTCAGACCCCTCAAAGAGAAGCTGGCTAAGAAGGATAGTGCAGCTGATGAGCATCTGCTCTTCGACTCCATCCTGTCCGGGCACGCTGTCGTGGACTTCCTCCATCTCCACGATGTAGCCGTATGCCACAATCCTGCTTTGCTTTTCATCGTCGAATTTGAAACTGTAGGGGAACGTCTCAGCCTGCTGCATCCGACTGAGCAGTTCCTTCTCAGGATCCTTGTCCGAGGCCCTTATAGTGAAGTGGAGCAAGGATGGAGTTTTGGTGCCGAAAGGATTGCCGACAGGGCAGCGCTGCCTTTCGCACTGATAATCAAAATGCTGCAGGGTGTAGTTTTTATCCTCCGGCACGGTGACGCTCTTTGTCACAATGTCTTCTAATACAAGGGCACTCATTATTTTGTCTGAATAAAGGGAGATATTGCATTTGATTTAAGTTCAACATCATCAAAGGTCGTCACATCCGCGACGATGCTCAGATGAAGTATCCTTTTGGCCTTGTCTCCGATGTCATACTTCTCCGATATGCCGTAGCACAGGGCATCCTTGAAGAAAATTTCCTTTACCTTTTCGGAGTCGTCGTCGGGGCCGTCATTAAAAAGCAAGTGGCCCGACATCAGCGAACGGTTGACGTACCACTGGTAGAGACGAGTATCGTGTTTGCTCGTAGCCACGACGTCGAGCTCTATCCGGTCACACCAGGTGAGGCCGTCGGGACGCGTCTCGTTGTGGCTGCGGGTGAGGTGGCATTTATAGTCGATAAGCGGGAACTCGGGGGTGACATAATCGCCCTTGGAAGATCCCTCGAATGCCATAGTTCCAAAAAGTTGCATCTCTTTTTCTTAAACAGGGGAAGTCAGCCGGGGCTGCCGGCTGACTTTTATTTCCCTGATTTTCAATAAATTACTTCCAAGGATTCTCGTAGCACACGGGACCGTTCTCCAGTTTCTGGCACACGATCTCGATCTCCTCGAAGTGCTCCTGGCCGTCTTCCCACTTCTCCACATAGTGGATGCAGTAGCAGCCGGTGCCCTTGAGCTCCTTCATAGTGGAGCCGTCTACGGTGTTGTAGTAGGTGACGGTGAAGTCGCGGGGATCGTTCGGTGCAAGCATCCACTGGAGCAACTGGTTGTTGCCGTCGTTCATAGCCTTGACACGGACGGTCACCTTGCCGCCGCGGGGGATGCCGGAAATCTGGCCTTCACGGTCGGTGGCCTGGTTGAACTTGTAGTCGATCATCATCACTTCCCTCTCCTCGAAATCCTTGACGGCAAGCTGTACGGGGGTTACGTTTTCTGCCATAATATTATTCCTCCAAATTTAATTCGTTAATAAATTATGCCCAGTCGTTTTCATAGACGACGGAACCGAACTCGATCTTCTTGCAGGTGATGACGATCTCCTCGAAGTGGCCCATCTTGTCTTCCCATTTCTCTTCGAAATCGACACAGTAGCCATTGGTGAACTTTATCTCCTTCATAGCCTTGCCGGTCTTGGTCTCGAGAAACTCGATGCTGCCGTTCTTGGGGAGGTTGCGCTCGCACATCCAGGCGAGGAGGTCGGGCGTACCGTCGTTGAGGGCCTTTACACGGACGATGATCTTGCCGCCGCGGGGAATGCCGGCCATCTGGCCTTCGACGTCGGTGGCCTGGTCGAATTCGTAGGTTACCATAAGGACTTCCCTGTCCTTGTAACCGTCGATCTTCATTGATACGGGAGTTTTTGCCATAATTTTTATGAATTTAAATTGGTTGATGTTCTATTACGCACCGGCGAGGGAGGCTTCCTTGTCCTTCTTGTCGGCGGCGACCTTGATTACGAAGTTCTTGGCTGCGTAGAAAGGAGTGAGGGTGATGTCGCAGGTGATCTGCTTGGTCACGGGATCCTGACGGGGCTCGCCGATTTCGTAGTTCTGGAAGAGGTTGCCATAGCCCTTGTACATATTGAGGAACTCCTGGATCTTGGCCTTGAGGTTCTTCGGGGAGTTGTAGGGATCCCAGTTCTCAAGAGCCACCTCGTGGACGTAGTTCATAAGCACCTTCTTGACCCAGTCGAAGACGCGGACGATAGGATATTCCTTCATTGCGTCGAGGTCGCCGTTATAGAGGGTGGTGTTGTTGAACGCCATCACGCGGCCTTCGCTGTAGACCATAGGGATGACCTGGTTGTCCATAAGGGCGGCGATTTCGGACTTGAGGAGGTCGGATTTGACGCCTTTGACTCCGTCGAGGGTACCGTACTTCTTGCCGCCGGCGCCCTGGGCCATATTGGCGGTCTCGTCATAGAGCTTGCCGCAGAGGGCTGCCGAAGGAGCGATGAAGAACGCCTTGGCGTCTTCCTCGTCGGCGGAGAGCTTCTCGGCTTCGCGGCCGACAATCCAGTTGGCGCACATTACGACGTTCATAAGCTCCTGGTCGCTGTCGCGGTAGCCTTCGGTGTTGGCCTGGAGGTCGTCGAAGGAATACTCGTCGGCGTGGTCGGTGAGGAGCATCACTTTGTACTTGAACGCCATCTTGGCCCACTTCAGGAGGTCCACCTTGTCGTTGAACACGGCGCCGGGGACGCAGACGAGGCTGTAGGCATCCTTGAGGCTGAGGCGGTCGAAACCGTTGCGGAGGATGTTCTCCACCTCCTCAGCGAAGCCGGAGTCGGGATCGGCGATGTCTTCCTTGAGGACGTTGATGACGCGGAGGTTCTTGACCTTGTCGGTGCCGCAGGTCTTGAAGAAGGAGTCGAGCTCACGGTAGCTGCGCTCGAGGTTCTGAGTCGCGTAGAGGGCGTCGGTGATGCCCTGCTTGAGAAGCTTGGTGCCTTCATCTTCCTTTTTCTTGCAGGCGTCGGCGAAAGCGGTCGCGCTGTCAAGTTCGGGCTGGTCGAGGAGTTCGAGCCATCCCTTGATGTCGCGGGCGAGGCTCTCGCGCTTGTCCTGGAAACGCTTGTCGGTGAGGAAGACGTTCTTCTGGGCCTTGCGGGCAGGATTCATATTGTCGGCATCGGGCATAAAGCCACGGACGGCGTTGAATCCGCCGAATGAGGAAAGGAGTTCTTTTTTGGGAGCTTCTTTCTCAGGTGCTCCGGCTGCCGACTGCTCGACGGCCTGGGCTTTTTTCATTTCAGTTTCTGCCATAGTGCTATTGAATTATCATTTAAAACTTATTTGGCGCCCTCGAGCTCTTCGAGCATCGACTGGAGCATTGCCTTGAGCTCCTCGCGGGAGCCGGCTTCCTTGAGGATCTCGCGGAGCTTGCGGTTCTGCTCGATGCTCTTGCGGATCTTGGCGTTGGTGTCGATGTCTTCCTTGAGACCGGAGAGGAACTGGCTGTTCTGCACGAGACGGCCCTTGCCGCCCTGAGCCTCGAAATCACGGAGCTCGCCGAATTTGAGAGTCTCTTCCACGGAGCCGCCCTCGGCATCTGTGAAGGTCACGTTGACCTTGGGTTTGAAGTGGGCGAAAGCGTCGCCGATGTTCTGGATGTCCTCCACGAACTCGGGATTGCCGGCGTCGACGTCGGTCGTGTACTGATCGATCATCAGGGTTTTGTTCTGGTCGATCAGGCTGACTTTCGCATTGGACTCCTCATCGGGAGCCATAGAGATGAAGTTCTCTTTCATTGCCATAGTTGTAGGATTTTAAGTTATTGAAAAATTGTTATTCTTTGCCGTTGACGATGAATACGGGGTTGCCGTCTCCGTCGACCCTGACCTCGATGCTGTCGCCGGGCTTGACTTCGCCTGCGATGAGCATCTTGGAGATGGGGTGACGCAGCTCCTTGCGGATGATGCCGAGGATGGGGCGGGCGCCGTACTGCTGGTTGTAGCCGCGGAGAGAAATCTTCTCCCTGGCCTCAGGAGTGAGGGTGAGCTTGATGTCCTGCTCTGCGAGCAGCTTCAGCAGGCCCTTCATATGAATGTCGAATATCAGGGACACGGTCTTGTCCGTGATGGGCGAGAACGGGACGATCTCGGTCAGACGGGCCAGGAACTCGGGGCGGAAATAGCCCTGCATTATGTCCATAAGCTCGTTGTTCTGGGGGACGACGCCGCTGTTGAACTTGGCGACGATGTCCTTGGCGCCGATATTCGAGGTAAAGAGGATGAGTGCGTTGGAGAAATCGCCCACGCGGCCGAGGCGGTCGTGGAGCTTGCCTTCGTCGAGTATCTGGAGGAAGAGGTCGAAGACGGACTTGTGGGCCTTCTCGATCTCGTCGAAGAGGACCACGCTGTAGGGCTTCTGGCGAATCTTGTTGACGAGAAGACCGCCCTCTTCGTAGCCGACATAGCCGGGAGGCGCGCCGTAGAGGAGAGCCACGGAGTGCTCCTCCTTGAACTCCGACATATCGAAACGGAGCAGCGCCGCCTCTTCGCCGAAGAGGAACTCGGCGAGAGCCTTCGAGAGCTCGGTCTTGCCGGTACCGGTCGGTCCGAGGAAGAAGAACGAGCCCATAGGCTGGCCTTTCTTGTTGAGGCCGGAACGGGCCTCGAAGACGGCGTCGAGCACTTTCTTGACCGCGTGATCCTGGCCGACCACCCTCTTCTTGAGGATCTCCTCGCCTCCGAGAAGGCGCTCGCGCTCTTCGGTCTGGACCTTGCCGAGCGGAATGCCGGTCTGCTTGGCCACGACGGCGCTGAGGTCGGCGGAGGTCAGCTCGGTGTGGCGGGACTCCTCGGCGCCGAGGTCGTTGTCGACCTTGACGTGGGACATCGTGCGGTCGATGAGGTCGATGGCGGAGGCCGGGAGGCACTTCTCAGTGAGGTAGCGCTTGGCAAGGCGGATGGAGTCGTGCATCACCTCCTCGCTGACGGTGAGGGAGTGATACTCCTCATAGGCGGGCATAATGCCCTTGAGGATTTCCATCGTCATATCGGCCGTGGGCTCGTCGACGGAGATGCGCTCAAGGTTGGAGACCATTTCCTTGTCGGTCTCGATGTTCTTGGTGAAGCCGTCGATGCTCGCCGTCGCAATCAGCTGGAGCTTGCCTTTGCCGAGCTCGTTCTTGAGGATGGCGGAAGTGCCGTAGAGGGCGCCCTGCTTGTCGAAAAGCTTGTCGACGCTTTCGATGATGAGAACGGCGTTCGGAAGGTCCTCTATCTCGTTGATCACGCTCTTGAAACGGTCTTCCACCTCGCCCTTGTACTGGGCGTCGCCTCCGAGGGCCGCCACGTCAAGCTCGTAGGCCGCGGCGTCGGAAAGGAAGCCGGGCACCTTGCCCGCGGCGATCTCGCGGATGAAACCGTTGACAAGGGAGGTCTTGCCGACACCGGACTCGCCGGTGATGAGGAGGTTGGCCTTGGTCTTGCGGCCGAGAATCTCGTAGATTACGGATATCTCGCTCTCGAAGCCGACGACATTGTCGAGGTTGCCGGCACGGGCCATCGCGGTCTTGTCGACGCAGTACTTGGCTAGCGTGCCTTTGCCTGAGGCGGGCGTCTGCTTCTTGAGCTCGTCGCCGCCCATATATGGGGCCTCGACATTGGAGCCGCCTCCCATCTTCGCGCTGATCTCGGACGGAGTGAGGGGAAGAGTCTTGAGCTGGTCGAAGGAGAAACCGACTCCCGGAGTCACGAGGGCTGCGAGCACGCACACCTCCGTGCACTCATCGAGGCCGAACTTGACCATATAGTCCTCCGCCTCGTCCAGGACGGCCTGCGCCTCCTCGCTGTAGTCGAGGTCGCGCATCGGGCGGACGGAACGGGGAGAAAGCTGCATCTGGACGTCGGCCCAGTCCTGAAGGTAGTAGTAGTCCTTGTCCAGGTCTTTTTCTATGAAGCTGACGAGTCCGAGCTCCTTGTGGAGAATGGCCTTGAAAAGATGTGACGGGTAGATGGCGTCACTGCAATATTCCTCGGCGAAGGAGTTCGCAATGGTTTTAAGTTTTTCGTTCATATAAATTTCTATTAGAACTCGAATCGACTTAACCTCCAAATATACAAAAAAATTCGCGATACATACACGCACGCGAAAAAAAAGCATATTTAGTATTAGAATAGCTAAGCGTCGATAAACGCGAAAAGCACCGCCAGGATCAGGCAGCCGAAAGCGGCGATGTGGTTCCAGTGGATGGTCTCCCCCTTGAACAGGAAAAGGATAATCACGGAGAACACCGTCAGGGAGATTACCTCCTGGATGACTTTAAGTTGAACGATCGAGAACGGCCCGCCGTTGATCCTCGCCCCTATCCTGTTGGCCGGCACCATAAAGCAGTACTCCAGCAGCGCCACTCCCCACGAAAGCAAAATAATCAATATCAGCGGCCATCCCGTCGATATGTTCATCTCCTGCAGTTTCAAATGCCCGTACCACGCGAACGTCATAAACACATTCGACGCAATCAGCAGCAGTATCGTCCAAATTCCTTGAGTCATACCTTTGTCATTTCGAGCGAAGTCGAGAAATCTCCTTTTTTCGGGACGCAAAGGTACAAAATTTTACAAAAAAAGCGGCTCCGAAGAAAAAACTCCGGAGCCGCATACAAAGTTTACAATCCAATTTATTGGGCGTATGTTATCTTAAAGGCATCAACACGACCGTTCTGTGCTTTTGTAGCAGTAATAACAAGTGTAATAGTACTTTCACTGCCAGAAAGCGCGAACGTTGCACTGTTGGATGCCGAACTGGCACTGGTAACCTCCGATGAAGAACTTTCGGCGATTCCAACCTTTGTATTAGTGTTGTTGGCCGCCCAGGAAACAGTTACCTTAGTTGCACCATAAGTCTTGATGCCTGCAATCTTAGCCCATTCTCCAGCACCTCCGTTTTTACCGCCGATCATAAGATTGGCTTTGTCACAGACGCCTTGAACATCAGACTGAATCTTAGTATTGGCACTCTTGCAAGTATAGGTCAAAGAGCTGGCAGAATTATAGGAACTTGAACCGGTGCCTGTATAACTGCTGAAAGGAGAAACGGCTTCCGTTCCAAATGACTCCTCGAACAATGTCGTTCCTACAGAGGGGCCGCCTCCGCTGCTCGGCGCCGACTGGGTGCAGGTGACGGTCTTGGCGATCGATTCGTCATCGCTGTGCTTGACGACGAAGGTGAAGGTCTTTGCGGAAGTGCCGGCGTTGGCGGCGTTCGGGTAGACCGTGATGGTCCTGTTCTCGTCATCGCTGACTGTCCAGTCGCTGGAGGCCGTGTATTCGATGTAGTAGTCGTCCGGAGCGGCGCTTCCGTTCAGCGTCACGGTCACCGTCTTGGCACTGCCCGAACCATATTCGGTCGCGCCCCAGGAAAGGGACTCGGGACTGACCGACAGGGTGGGAGTCGAGGAGTCTTCCTCAATGGCCGTGGCAATCATATTGATTTTAGAATTGTAATAGCCTATGAGATACCCCGTCACTTTGACTGTCTTCCCGTAGAACTGCGACCAAGTCCCGGTGCCGTCATAGACGTTGACGGTGTTGGCCCCGACAGTGCAGAGATAGCCGCTAGTGCCAACAGCAGCCGTAAGCACGGCGTATTTCGTGACGGGAGCGTTGGCATATGCTGTCAAGGATGACTCGGTCATAGCCTCCGGCGTACCATAGGCCGGAGCCGTGCCGGTACTGGCGGTAACGGTAGGTGCGCTGAATTCGTGCACGCCGTTGTAAAGTTTGACACCACCGTCGACCCTGTACTGGTTGCCCACTGTCAGGGCGCCGTTATAATACATCAGCATAACTCCGGTCGCATCGCCGATAATGTAATTCTTATTACCCTGAGCAGCCATTACCGTCACTCCATCGACATCATAGTTTACGGTGTTCGATGCAGTGACCGTATTGTCTGCAAGAATGGTCGAAATACTCACAGGATTGTATCCCGCCTGCTTGATGCAAAGCTGCACCGTACCGTCGATACCCTGGCCGGTTACGTCGATGTAGATGAACCTTGGGGCCGAGCTTGTATTGGCCGAAACCGGCACCGTGATGGCACTGTCCGTGACCGTAACCTCTCCGTCGACGCAGCCGGAACCGGAGTAGAAACTCCAACTCGGGAGCTCAGTCACATAGCTGTTCTTCGCGTAGGAGAACACGACGGAAGTCGCAGCGGAGGTGATTTCCTTGGTGGTCTCCGCGAAGGTTATGACCGGCGCGGTCACGGAAGAATCCTCCAGCGCAGTGGCAATCATCTGGATTTGACTGTTGGATGTCTTGTAACCAGTCAGATAGCCGGTAATCTTGACCTCCTTGCCATAGAAAGTCGACCAGGTACCTGTGCCGTCATAAACGTTGATCGTGTTAGACCCGACAGTGCAGGTATAGCCGCTGTCGCCGGCAGTCGCCGTAATCACTACGTATTTCGTGACAGGAGCGTCGGCATATGCTGTCAAGGATGACTCGGTCATAGCCTCCGGCGTACCATAGGCCGGAGCCGTGCCGGTGCTGGCGGTGACGGTCGGAGAATTGGTGAACTCGTGGACACCGTTATACAACTTGACATCTCCCTTGACTTTGTACTGGCTGCCGACAGTAAGATCCTTACTGACGTACATCAGAATGACGCCGGTGTCGTCGCCCAAGACATAGTTCTTTCCTCCCTGGGCGGCCATCACGGTCACGCCGTCAATCTCGTAATTGACTGCGTTGGTGGCGCTGATCGTCTGGTCCGCAAGGATAGTGGATATGGTCGGATTCTCGATTGGAGTCGGCTCAACATCCACCATCGACCAGGAATAGAGCTTAACCTGCTGACGATCGGTATTCGTGCTGGAATAGCAGCCGATAATCGCATTGGCGTTCTGCGTATTAGGATTGAACTGCATAACGTTGCGATTCGAGGACTTGCTTGCGATAATGGAATAGCCGCCCTCCGCATCTATAGTGACCGTCCAGTAAGCATTGACATCCGCTGCGTCCTTGGCCTTCAACTGGTTGGCTGATGAACTTGCGGCATAAAGATATTTGCCGTTCGCATCCTGGATGGTGTACATACCCTTGTAGTCGCCTTCCTCGGTAATCTTGGTGAAGGTCATCTTGCAGGTATTGAGATCGGTCGTGCTGGTGATGGTGGAGCCGTCAGCCGAGAAGGACAGCGGAGCCGTCGCAGCAAGGTTATTGCCTGATGAATAGGCCACTGCGGCGAAAGTCACGTCGTCACGGACACCGGCCATCAGCCACTCGCCTTCGTAGTCTTCAACAACGACCTCGCCCGGGAAGTCTTTGTCGCGGATCTTGAGATTGATCGTGTTGACCTTGCCGGCCTCGAGCTCAATCCCGCCTGCCGGGACGGTGACAGTGCGGGTAATTTTGTTGATGCCGCTATATTCTTCCGTTTCAATGGAGAAATTGATGGACGCACCCTCGGGTATGGTAGCGGCATTAACTACCAGGTACAAGGCGTTGAAACCGTCGCCCTCTCCTATTGTGATCAGTTCGGTCGGATTGACGCTGGCTTCGACATAGTTATTGGTGACAGTCCACTTGGGGATTTCTCCCTGAGCGTTGATGCCGGCCCTTCCTGTCAGGATGATATCGGAGGTCGCTCCTTCAGGTTTGGGAACCTCCATCTTGAATCCGGTAACTACCAGCCCCTTGGCCTTGGAGCCTTCGTCGGCGTTGAGATTGACGCGAAGAATAGCCATTACGCGCTGGAGACTGATGCCTTCCAGCGTGAAGGAGCTATTTTCGACGGTTGCAGCATCGGTTGACCACCCCATCAGGTCGCAGGAAGGGTCGAATGAGCCGAGGACGGGATGCTGCAAGAGCTTTAAGGTGACACCTACCGTCCCGTCAGCATAGCACTTCTCGTAGGCGGAACGGGGATAGAGAACAAACAGGTTATAAGTGCTGTCCTTAAGCGTTCCCTCACCGTAGAATATGGGGTTGTTGTCATCCGTGTCGTCGGCGGAAAGTTCCAAAAAGGTAGGTTTGTTGTTGGGCTCGCCGAAAATGACAGCGAGCTTTTCGCCGGAGTTGCTCCACTTGGAGTGGTAGACGCCCGGAGTCGCCGCATCTTCTTCGATGTAGGTCCTTGTGGCCTCCTCGGCTTCCTCGGGACGGACTCCGATGGCGACTTTAGTCTTGGGGCCGGAAAAGATTTGGGAGAGTTCGCTTCTCTGGCAGGAAACGAGGGCGAGGACGGCCGCTGCGGCCGCGACGCTGAAACGGAAAAACTTCTTCATAGGGCAATCCGCTTTAGTCTTCCTCACCGAATTCCCAGGAGCCGCCGGGACCGGGGTCCTGACCGGGGGTGATACCTCCCGCAGTAGCGGAGGTAAGGAAATTGTGTTCAAAAGACACCGCGCCAATCCTCATAGCGGGTGTCTGATAGGTGGGTTTTGCAAACATATTGATAAGGAATAAAAATTTTCGCTTCAGCCTGCAAATTTATGAATAATCGAATGGACTGACAAGGAATGATAACAAAAGTTATCAACAATTTGCACAAGGTTACGCGCCGTGGAATTTGTACTCCTTTTCGATATCGACTGTAAGCCGTGTAAACAGCTCCTCCTCAAGGTCGGAAGCAACTCGGAGAGCCTTCCTGAGAACGCCGTCGGACCACTTCTGAAGCATAGCTACGGCATCGGAAGGAGACTCCCTGTAAACATCAAGGAACGCGGCTTCCATCTTCACCCGGCTCTTCTCGATCCCGGCCTCGAGGGCGGCATAGCGCCACTTGATGATGGGAGCGTACTCGTTGTAGTTCATCATCCCCAGCGCGGAGACCTTGCGGAAGAGCCAGTAGGCCGAAGATTTCTGCGAATGCCTGGTCCCGATCCCGTAAGCTTTGGGATATGACGTAACACCCTGATAAAGAGGAAGGAACACGCAAAGGTCGGCCATCCCCTCGGCCATAAAGTCGAGGCAGCCTATCTCCTTCGGCAGATCGGGACGGATCTGAAGAATGTGGGTGTTGATGGTGCGGAAAATGGATATCGGACGCCACGGCTCCTTAGGGTTTGAATGGAGATACGGATCGTGGGAAGTGCCGTCGTAGTGGGAACGGAATGCGGCCTTGATGTCGTCGATCGTAAGGGGCCTGTCGGCCTTCAGGTAGACAGGATAATCATTGACCTTCACATCCTGCACCAGCGAAGGGGTGAACATCTTCTGGAGATACCAGACTCTCGGGTAGTTGTAGGTCTTGTCGTTCTCGCTTTCGAGGCTGTAGGCCTCGTGGAAGTCGAATTTCCCCCTGAAGAAACCGTGCTCGCGAGCCCATTCGACGAGGTCCTTCGAAGCGATGTCCTCCTCAGAGTTGTAGTCGCGGTAGCGGCTCTGGTTGCCCGAGACGAAATACTTGTCGGCGGGGATCTTCTTCGCGAGGTAGCGGTGGCCGCCGGCGTTCTCGAGATACCACGTCTCCTTCCTGTCCATAAAGGCGATGCCGAAGCCTTCGGCGCTGCCGTATTTCTCTATGAGTTCGCCAAGGCGGAGGACTCCCTCGCGTGCGGACTTAATGTAAGGAAGGATGATATGGAAAACGCTGTTCTCCGCGAGCCCCTCCGGGACGTAAGGATCGAGGGCGAGGACTTCCTTGCTGGAAAATATGGTCTCAGTGGCGCTCATCCCGACGCCGAGGTCGTTGAATCCGGCCTCGCCCCAGTGGTAGGGCAGATCTTCCCTCTCAAGGGCGCTGAAGCCGAGCCTCTTCTCCGGAAGAGGGCAGCGGAAAGGGCTGTCGATGGCGACGAATTCCTTCGGTCCTTTCCCGGCGGGATAGTGGACAAGTCTGGTCGCGCGGACCGACGTGGAATCATCGCTTCTTGCGTAGACAAAAGAGCCGTCGGCCATCATTTCCCTGCCGACCATCACGGTTGTACAAGCTTCGTTATTCATAGTCCTGTTAAAATATTTTTATATTTTCCTACAAATTTAGTATATTTCGGGACAAAAGACTGTTTAACGACAATATTATTTTCTTAATCTACTGATATGAAAAGGTTTTTCACCGTCGCTCTAGTGGCCCTCGCGGCCGCCGCCTGCGTCAACCGTCCAACGACCCCGGACGTCTCATTCGCCCCTTACGTCACGGCTTACACAGGAGGAAGCGTTTCCCCCTCCGGCCCCATTTCGATAAGGCTGGCAAGTGAAGTCGCTCCTGAAAAGCAGCTCACCGAAGGGCTCTTCAGCTTCGAGCCCTCGATGAAGGGCACCATCGTCTGGAACGGTCCCTCCTCCGTCGACTTCATCCCGGACGAGCCCTTCTTCGAAGAAGGCAAGCTCTACAAGGCGAGCTTCGCCCTCACGAAGGTTCTTCCCGACGCCCCCGGCAAGTTCCCCTTCTCGTTCTTTATCAGAAAACCCGCGGCCGCCGAAGAGTTCGACACCTCCGTCGACGACAACGGCTTCCGCATCAAGGCCGTCAGGAAAGACTTCGGCTCCAACCCCCACGTCGACGTCATCCTCAGCGAGAACCTGACCTCCCAGGCCGCCCTCAAGGGCATCATCGAGCTCAGCGGAGTCGACCGCTACTACGTTGATATCAAGGGCAACATCGCCTCCGTCTATTTCGAAGGCGCCCGCGAGAAGATCACCCTGAAGGTCAGCTCGACACTCAAGAGCGGCTCCGGCAGCGTCCTCGGCAAAGACTTCGAAGAGGAGTTTTCCTTCGGCGAAGAGAAGCCACAGGCTCAAATAGCCCTCAAAGGCAACATCCTCCCCGATGAAGGCCGGCTGATCCTCCCGCTCCGCACTGTCAACCTCGCGGCAGTCGACGTCAGCGTGATCCGCATCTATGAGAGCAACGTCCTTATGTTCCTTCAGGACAACTCCCTCGGCGGCGACGACGACCTCCGCCGCAGCGGCCGCCTCATCCTCAGGCAGACCTTCCGCCTCGACAGCGACCCCACCCTCGACCTCCACACCTGGAACGATTTCCCCATCGACCTGACCAATCTCTTCAAGAGAGAGAAAGGCGCCATCTACAGGATCCGCGTCTCCTTCCGCAAGGACTACTCTCTCTACGGCAAGGCCGACGACCCTATGCGCTACACCGACAACGGCGAAGTCTCCCTCACCGACGAAGACCGCGTGGTCTGGGACACCCCGTCGAGCTACTGGTGGGAAAGCTACTACGACTGGGATGAATACGAGTGGGACGAGCAGGACGACCCTGACAAGCCTTCGTATTATATGGACGGCGACAAGTTCCCTGCCGTCAACCTTATGACCTCCGAGCTCGGCCTCGTAGTCAAATATTCCGACGGCAAGGAGCTCTGGGCGAGCGCATCGAAGATTTCTTCCGCAAAGCCCTGCTCCGGCGCAGCCATCACCGTCTACGACTACCAGCTCCAGAAAATCGCCTCCGGCAAGACCGACTCCAAGGGCGACATCGTCCTCAAAGTCGACCACCGTCCCTTCATCGTGACCGCCACCTCCGGCGGCTCCACGACCTACCTCAAAGTCACCGACGGCTCCAACAATTCCTACAGCCGCTTCGACACCGGCGGTGATGTGGTTCCCGGCGGCATCCGCAGCTTCATCTACGGAGAAAGAGGCGTCTGGCGCCCCGGCGACACCCTCCACGTCACGATGATCGTCTCCGATCCCGACAAGCTCATCCCTGCAAGCCACCCCGCCACGATGGAGCTCTACACTCCCGAAGGCAGGTTCCACAGCAAGAAGATCGCTGCGGCAGAGAACGGTTTCTACGTATTCCATATCCCGACCAGCGCTTCAGACCCGACGGGATTCTACAACGCCTACTTCCACCTCGGAAGCTCCACCTTCCACAAGAGGCTCAACATCGAGACCGTCAAGCCCAACCGCCTGAAAGTCCGCTTCGACGCCGGCACGAAGATCTTCTCCGCCGGTGAAGAGACGGATCTCTCCCTGTCAGCCAACTGGCTCACCGGACCTGCCGCCTCCGGCCTCAAGGCCCGCGCCATTATGACGCTTTCAAGCGGCAACAACGTCTTCAAGGGCTTCGAAAAATACACCTTCAACAACCCCGCCTCCAACTTCTCCAGCGAGAGCTACATAGCGCTCGAAGGCGTCCTCCCCTCCTCCGGCGAGATCTCGACCAGAGTCATTATGCCTCAGGCGAGCGACGCTCCCGGTATGCTCAAGGCCGAAATCGTAAGCACCGTGATGGAGAGCGGCGGCGACGAGAGCTTCACGACCACGACCTTCCCGTTCTCGCCCTTCTCCTCCTATGTGGGCCTCAAGTTCCCCGAAGGCGGCGACTACCTTGAGACCGACACCGACCAGGTCGTCGAGGTCGCCTGCGTAGACGCCGAAGGCAAGAGAGTAGGCGGCCACCAGCTTGAGTACAGGGTATTCAAGCTCAAATGGAGCTGGTGGTGGGAAAGCCGCCGCGGCGAGCTCGACTCCTACGTCAACGGCTCCGGCGCCGACGCCATCGCTGCCGGCACCCTCACCTCCTCGAAGACAAGCGATGTCAAGTTCACCGTCAGGGTTGACTATCCCGAATGGGGGCGCTACTTCGTCTTCGTCAAGGACAAGACCAGCGGCCACGTATCCGGCAGAGTCGTCGTGATCGACTGGCCCGCCTACAGGGGCCGTGCCGACCGCCGTGATCCCAGCGCCCTCACGATGCTCTCCTTCTCGCTCGACAAGAAAGAGTACTCCGTCGGCGAGACCGCCACTGTCTTCATCCCCGCTTCCGAAGGCCAGGCCCTCGTTTCCATCGAGAACGGCAGCCGCGTCATCGCACGCCACCACGTCGCGACATCCGCAGGCAAGGACACTCCGTTCAAGTTCAAGGTCACCGAGGAAATGGCCCCCAACTTCTACGTCAACATCACCCTCGTGCAGCCCTACGGCTCCGCCGAAAACGACCTGCCTCTGAGGATGTACGGTGTTCAGAAAGTGCTCGTTTCCAACCCCGAATCCCATCTTGAGCCCGTCCTCAAGATAGCGGACACCATCCACCCCGAAGAAGAATTCACCATATCCGTGAGCGAAGCCTCCGGCAAGCCGATGAACTACACGATAGCCATCGTCGACGAAGGCCTCCTCGACATCACGGCCTTCAAGACTCCCGACCCGTGGGCTGCGATGTACGCACCCATCGCCCTCGGAGTCAAGACCTGGGATATGTACGACTCGGTTGTCGGCGCATTCAGCGGGCGCTTCTCGCCGATGTTCGCAATCGGCGGCGACGAGGCCAACGTCGTGAGCGCCAAGAAGGACAACCGCTTCAACCCTGTCGTCCGCTTCCTCGGACCATTCTCCCTCGAGAAAGGCACTGCCAATCATAAGGTCACCCTCCCGATGTATATAGGAAGTGTCAAGGTTATGCTCGTCGCAGCCCGCGACAGGGCCTACGGCAACGCCGACAAGACCGTCACGGTCAAGTCCCCTCTGATGCTCCTGACCACTCTGCCGAGAGTCGTCTCCGACGGCGAGACTCTCACGATGCCTGTCAACGTCTTCTCGACCGAGGGCGGCGCCAGGGACGTCAAGGTCAACGTCTCGATTGACGGACCTCTTAAGGTGACCGGCAGCTCCTCCGCCTCGCTCCACTTCAGCGAAGAAGGCGACAAGATCGTCCGCTTCGCGCTTGAAGCCGGCGGCACGGGCGAAGCCACTGTCACCGTCAAGGCCACCAGCGGCAAGCTCCACTTCGAGGACGTCACGACCATCGAGGTCCGCAACCCCAACCCCGTGACCGCCAAGGTGACCGACCAGGTCCTGGGCGCCGGCAAGGAAGCCACGTTCATCCCTGAAGAAGGCCGCGGCAGGCTCACCCTCTCGACCTTCCCTTCGGTCAACGTCTCCGGAATGTTCACCAAGATGAAGAACTATTCCTACGACTGCACCGAGCAGCTCGCCTCCAAGGGTCTCGTGATGATCCACCTGAAGGGCCTCCTCAGCGAGGAAGAAGCCGCCCTTGCCGACAACATCATCGACCAGACCATCACCGACATCCTCACCCGTCAGAATGCCGACGGCGGATTCGGCTACTGGAAGGGCTCCCGGTCGGATCCTTGGGTAAGCTCGATGGCCGGGCAGTTCCTCTCCGAGGCTTCCGCCAAGGGCCATAAAGTCCACGCCAAGCTCATCGCAGCGTGGCTCGCCTACCAGAACCGCGTGTGCCAGGCCTACAAGCTGGTCGGCAGCTCCGTATTCTCCGAGCTCGACCAGGCCTACCGCCTCTACACCCTCGCAGTGGCCGGCAAGGCCCAGGTCTCCGCAATGAACCGCCTCAAGGAGAACCCCGAACTCGGCTACAGGGCCGCCTGGATGCTCGCCTCCGCCTACGCAGTGAGCGGCAAGGCCAACATAGCCAAGGATATGATCAACACCCTCACCGACGAGTTCAACGACAACGAATCCGGCAATATGACCTACGGCTCATCGCTCCGCGACCGTGCGATTGCGGTTGACGCTCTCGCCCTTACGGGTGTCGACGCCAGGACTCTCGCCCTCGCCGACCAGATGGCCTCGAGGATCAACAGCGGCTGGTACGGGACCAGCGACGCGGCCTTCGCCTCCGTCGCCCTCGACCACCTTGCCGCCAAGGTTCCCAACCAGGCCATCTCAGTCGAGATCAATGGCAAGCCGGTCGCCAGCAGCAAGTCCGCGATTACCGTGGATGTCCCCGCGAAGACTGTCGTGAAGAACACATCCGGCGGCAACGTCTATCTCTCCTTCACCGACATCTTCCAGAAGAAGGGTCTCGAGAAGGTTGAAGGCGCGGCCAACGGACTCTCCATCAGCGTCGCCTACTCCGACAGCAAGGGCTCGGTCAATCCCGCCTCCATCCGCCAGGGCCAGGAATTCATCTCCAGCGTAACGGTCAGGAACACCGGCGTCGCCTACGTCGGCAACCTCGCCCTCGACGAGATGATCCCGTCCGGCTGGGAGATTGTCAACGAGCGTCTGCGCGGCGGCTCCGAAAGCAATGCCGACAACGCCGACCTCCGCGACGACCGCGCCATCTGGTACTTCGGCCTCGGCGCCGGTTCTTCAAGGACATTCAAGCTCAAACTGCGCGCCGCCTACGAAGGCAAATACGTCCTTCCCGCCATCAAGTGCGAGGCGATGTACGATCCTTCAATCTCCGCCAACACTCCTTCCGGAAGCGCAGCGGTAGTTAAATGAGGCGCCGTAAGGTTATAGTCCTTATTATTGCAGCAGGTCTCCTTGCAGGGTACATCTTTGCCCTGCCGGGAGACCTCTTCAAAGGTACACGTTACTCAAGCGTCGTCGTGGACCGGGAAGGCGACCTTCTCGGCGCAAAGACGGCATCAGACGGCCAGTGGAGGTTTCCGCCCTGCGATTCCGTTCCGGAGCGTTACGCCAAGGCCGTCATCCAGTTTGAAGACAAGCATTTCCGGTGGCATCCGGGAGTCAATCCCGTTGCTCTGGTGAGGGCCCTGAAAGACAACGTAAAGGCCGGCCACATCACTTCCGGCGGCAGCACCATCACGATGCAGGTGATCAGGATGTCCCGTCACAAGCCGCGCACTCTCTGGCAGAAAGGGATCGAGGCGATACTGGCCACAAGGCTTGAAATGCGCCTTTCAAAACGGCAGATACTGGCCCTGTATGCTTCACACGCCCCCTTCGGAGGCAACGTCGTGGGGCTCGAGGCCGCATCGTGGAGGTATTTCGGCAGGCCGTCGTCCGAGCTTTCGTGGGCCGAATCGGCCACGCTCGCCGTCCTTCCCAACTCCCCTTCCTCGATGCACCCCGGCAAGAACCGCGACGCCCTTCTCCAAAAGAGAAACAGGCTTCTCGAGCGGCTCTGCCTCACAGGAGCGATCGACAGTCTGACTCTCGAGCTCGCCCTCGACGAGCCCCTGCCGGAGGCTCCCCTGCCGCTTCCTTCCTACGCCCCTCACCTGGTGGCCCGTCACGAAGGCTCAGGGAAGATCCTGAAGACTTCCATTGACGGGACGCTCCAAAGGATGGTGACCGAAGCCGTGGACCGCGCGTCCGACAGGCTCGCCATCCGCGGCATAGCCGATATGGCCGCGATAGTCATCGACATCAAGACCGGCGAGACCATCGCCTATGTGGGCAACGCATCCGTCTACAGGGAAAGGGAAGGAAAGATGGTGGACATAGCCGCCAAGCCGCGCTCGACGGGCAGTATCCTGAAGCCGTTCCTCTATGCCGGAGCGCTGCAGGAAGGCATAATCCTGCCAAGAACACTTCTCAAGGACACTCCGGTCAATCTCGGCGGCTTCTCGCCGCAGAACTTCGACCTGCAGTTCTACGGAGCGGTGCCGGCAGCGGAAGCGCTGGCCCGTTCACTCAACGTGCCTGCCGTCCACCTTCTGCGCGAGTACGGCGTCCCCCGTTTCCACACCCTTCTGCAGGAAAGCGGGCTCACCTCCTTCACAAAGCCGCCATCCCACTACGGCCTTTCCCTGATTCTCGGAGGCGGCGAAGGACGCCTCGACGAAATCACCGCCGCCTACGCCGGTATGGCAAGGAGTTTCTTCGACTACGACAAGAATTATCCCATCAGGGACAAGTGGGCGCTGTGGTACACTTTCGACGCCCTCAAGGAAGTCTCCCGTCCCGACGACATCGACATCCACCTCATCCGTTCGGTGAGGAAAGCGGCGTGGAAGACAGGCACGAGCTACGGCTTCAGGGACGCCTGGGCAGTGGGAGTCACTCCCGAATATGCAGTAGGCGTCTGGACGGGCAACGCCGGAGGCCAGGGCGTTCCGGGCCTCACGGGCGCGCAGGCCGCCGGTCCCGTGATGTTCGACCTCCTCAACCTGCTCCCGCCTTCGGACGAGTGGTTCGAGGAGCCGGCAGGAGGCGTGGAAGCGGACGTTTGCCGTGCTTCCGGGCACCTGAAGGGGATGTTCTGTGATGAATACGACAAGATAACCCTTCCGGAGAACGCTCTCCGCAGCGAGGTCTGCCCCTACCACCACGAAGTCGACGGCGACCATATTTTCATCCTTCCTCCCGCGATGGAGTGGTACTACCGACCGCACCATCCGGAATACACCATCCCCGAGAAATCCAATTCCGCCCCGATGGAATTCATCTACCCAGAAAGCGGGAGCACGATTTATATCCCGCGCCAGCTGGACGGGACGGTCGAAGGGGCGGTATTCCAGATTGCCCACCGCAAGGGCAGCGCCACCGTCTGGTGGCACCTCGACGGCCGCTACCTTGGCGAAACGCGCTTCATCCACCAGATGCGCCTTGCGCCCGACAAGGGGAAGCACGTGCTCGCCGCCGTCGACGATGAAGGCAACACTATTTCCGTAACATTTAACATCAACTGATATGAGAAAAACACTTTGTCTGATTGCATCCGCAATCCTGTGTTCCTGCCTGGCCTCATTCGCCCAGGCTCAGGACTCAAAGCTTGAATTCAGCGCCGAAGGAAAGGTCGTCGACGACGAGACCGGCCGCCCCCTGGAGGGTGTCGATGTCGGCACGAAGGAAAGAGGATTCTACACGGTCACCAACGCCGACGGAGCCTTCTCCATCCGTTCGGACTCCCCCATCTCGCAGGTCGAGTTCTCATTACCGGGCTATGTCCCCAAGGAGGTTTCCATATCCGGCAGCGCTCCGTTTACGGTAAGGCTGGTCTCGGTCTCCAACCTCCTGAAGGAGTCCCTCATTGTCGACGGCGACGCCAGGGAAATCGTACAAAAAGCGATGGATAAAATCGATGAGAACTACCCTGCAGAGACGGAGACTTTCGACTGCTTCTACCGCGAAACCGTCCGTAAAAAGCAGAAATACATCAACATCTCCGAAGCCGTCACCATCCTCAAGAAAGAGAACTACGCCAAGCGCTCCATCACCAAGGATGCCGTTTCGGTCAGGGTAGGCCGCTCTCTAGTGAGCCCCAATCCCAGGGACACGCTCTCAGTCAAAGTGCTCGGAGGCCCTTCACAGGCCGTCAAGCTGGATCCTGTCAAGAATGAGGCGGTATTTCTCAGCAAGGATGATTTGAAACTCTACGATTTCAAAATGGCCACTCCCGAGATGATCGGCGGGAAATGGCATCTGGTTATCGATATGGCCCCCAACACGGAAGAGTGCCCTTACGCCCTCTACTACGGCCGCCTCTATATCGACCAGGAGACGCTGGCCTTCAGCCGGATGGAGCTCTCGCTCGATATGTCGGACCGCACCAAAGCCATTCAGATGATGCTTGTCCACAAGCCGCTTGGTCTGCGGTTCTTCCCGAAGAGTATGCTGCTGACCGTCAGTTATGTCCCGGATCCCGCAGACGGGCTGATGAGACTCAGATATCTGAGGACATCGTTCGATTTCAACTGCGACTGGCGCAAGAGAGGGGTTGCCACGTCCTTCATCGCCGTAAATGAAATGGTCGTAACCCACAGGCGCATCGAAGACACTCCTTTCAGCAAGAGCGAAGCCTTCCCCGCTTCCGAGTCGCTTTCCGACCACCTGCAGGAGTTCAAGGACCCTGACTTCTGGAAGGACTACAACATCATCGAGCCTTCCGAAAGTCTTGAGCACGCCATCAACCGCCTGAGGCGGTCGAAGCAATAGTCCTTATTTCATATGGACATCCCTCTGAGGGAACGGGATTTCGATGCCGTTCCTGTTGAGGGCGTCGTAGATAATCTCCTTTGCCTCGGCGATATAGGCGAACCTTTCCTCTACGAGGACATACTGCTTGACCGCAAGGTCGACAGAACTCTCGGCAAGGTCGCTGACGCTCACCGTGAGCGCGCGTTTGGGATCGATGAGCTCGCGGCCGAAACGGTCCTGGCGGTGAAGCGCGGAAAGCGCTTCCGTGATGACCTTGCGGGCCTTCTCGACGTCGGTGCCGTAACTGACTCCGACGACTATCTTGACGAGTTCGTAGGAGTTGTTGCGGGTGAGGTTCTTGAAGTTCTGGTTGAAGAGCGTGGAGTTGGTGAAGGCCATCACAGCGCCTTCGACCGTCTCGATCTGGGTGCTCTGGTAGGTGATGCTTTCCACCTTGCCGCGCACGCCGTCGCACTCGATGTAGTCCCCTACCCTGAGGCGGCCGGACATCAGCTGGATACCATATATGAAGTTGTTGAGGATGTCCTTCATAGCGAGACCGATACCGGTCGCGAGGCCGGCGGCGACGATCGAGATCGCTCCCATAGGAATCTTAAGGATGACTATCGACGCTATGATATAGATGCCCCAGACGAGGATGCTGATGACGTTGTTGGCGAGAGTGAGGTTGACCTGGTTGGCGTGGACGTAGTCCTGCCCGCTTTCACGGAGCACCTTTTCCAGTCTTTCAACCCTGTAGGCAGAACGGATGAGGTAGTCGATGTAGCGGAAAACGAAGAACATCGAGCTGACCAGCACTATCTTGTAGAGTGACAGATGGAGGATGGCGTTGCCGTCCTTGTCGACAAAGTCGAAGATAGGATGGTAGAGAGCGGTCGTGAACACCGCGGTCAGGTCGAACACACCGGAAGCGAGATGGAGCGAGAACGGCACACTCAGGATGGCGAATATGGGAAGCAGAGCCATCTCAAGGAAATCGTAGAACCAGGTGTGGCGGATGTAATCTCCCCTGGTCGGGTTCAGCGAAGCGGAAAGGATGCTGTCGTCGAAACTCTTCTTCCTGGGCTCAAGGACCTTTTTATTGTAGGTCTTAAGAAGATCGAACAGGGCCATCACGCTCACTATCGACGCAAGCTGGAACAGCCACCAGATGAAGGCCTGCAGCCCGAGAAGGACATAGCCGGCCATCGAAACCGCCGCTGTCACTCCTATGATGAACAGGGTTATCCAGGAGAATATCATATCGCTTCGGTGGATCTTCCCCCTGAGCCTGCGGCAGGCGAACAGCTGCCAGATAAAGAACACCACCAGCACCGGAGGCAGCACGAGGTTGACGAAGCGGTTGGGAATGAATATTATCCTGAGCGATATCACCAGAAGGCCAAGGATGATGACCGGAGTGTAGGCATACATCGTCAGATTCATCTCGGCCGGCTTCAGGCGGATGAGAATAGACAGAAGTATAGCGGCCACGAGCCAGGCGAAGACCATTATCAGGATTGACGCCTCCACGAAGAAATTGTTGTCCAGGATATTGGAACCTATCTCTATCGCTACCCCGAAC
This sequence comes from Bacteroidales bacterium, assembly GCA_017553405.1. Classification (GTDB taxonomy): domain Bacteria; phylum Bacteroidota; class Bacteroidia; order Bacteroidales; family UBA932; genus Cryptobacteroides. Next base: position 5,779 of record JAFZME010000068.1, on the reverse strand, counting down.
AGGACCACGCCGCTCAGAAGAGCTATGCAAGGAAGGCGCTTTTTGAACTCGGGATCCCGGAACAGGGGCACCCATCTCTTGAGGAGGAATATCACCAGAACGGAGAAGAGCGTCGCGACAATGATGAAGAAAAGCACGAAGGTCGAGTAGCCGACCACCACGGGGCCGCGCCATTCGCTCTTAAGAAGCGTACGCTTGTCCTTGGCGTTGGAAGCGGAGCCATATTTGGCCTTGACCTCGGAGAATGCAAGGGTGGAATAACTCTTGAAATTCTTCAGGACCTTGAAATAGTTGTCCTGTCCCTTGACAAAAATGTTTTTCTGAATCAGCTTGTAGCGTTCCTGGGCATAGTTGTAGATCTCCTCCAGGCGGGTGCTGGCATCCTCGTAATGGTCGCTGTCGATGACGACCTTGTTGCGGATATTGGTGTACATCTGCAGCAGGGCCCTGGCGTAGAAGAGGCAGGAATCCCTGTCTTCTATGCCCTGCTCGTCAAGCACGAACGGGCGTTCGCGGCGGAGAGTGTCGGCTCCCGGAGGCATAGGCGGCATACCTTCCGGCCTGCGCGCCTCCCTCTTGCTTATGCCCAGGCTGTCGTATAGCGCAGTCCTTGCGGAATCCATCTGGAACCTGGGCATACCCGCCAGCGAGTCCCTTCCGGTCGGCAGCTTTTCCAGGGACTCGACAAGGCGCTCGTAACGGTCGATTTCGAGATTGAGCCTTGCGACCATCTCGTCGAAGGGCATCTTGTTGGCGTTGAAATCCTTGTACTGCCTGGTGACTTCCTTGAGGGCATAAGTCACGTCGAAGGTGTAGTCCTGGTTCTGTGAATAGAGCATCAGGCTGAGCTCATTGCACTTTTTCATCAGGTCCACCATAGCGCCGCGGCGGGAATTGTTTTTCCCTCTCATCCGTTCGCGGGCGGTGCTCATCCTGTCGTAGTCCTGTCTCAGTTCATAGCGGAGCACCGACAGAGTCTGCGAAAAATCCTTTTCGTTGAAAACGGCATAGACCGGTGCCGCTACAAGCAGCAGCACCAATGCCAGAAGTATGTATTTCTTTTTCATAATTATTTATCCATCACAGGACGTATGGGCAAGCCCCAGATCCTTTGGAAGAGGCCGAGAGTCAGTATTTTCTGACTAGGGAGATCGCGATACAACAATCCCCAGACAGGAATCGTAGTTTCCCCTTCTTTCAAGGATGAAGAACTGTATTCACATTCGCTCCCATCTCCCATAAGGCCATTGGGCTCAGGATATATCTTCCCGGCGGCGGGCAGGAAAATCCAGTTGCCCTCACCTTCACCGACGCCGAAGATCTTGAGTCCATAGACACCGTTGTACTGTTGCCAGGAGCGGACAGTACACTTCGTACGCAATTCGTCAAACTCTTCATATGTCGGCATACGCCAGGGGCCACCCAAAATGTGGGCTGCCGCGTCTGTCCTGGCATCGAGCACGGAAACTGAAGATGCGGTGTAATTGGCCTCGGTGTAATCGTCCTTCTCAGCAACTTCTCCCCAGGCGAAGTACGAGCCATAGCCATCAGGGGTGGAAGCGCCAAGGTTATACGGAGCCCACAACACGCTGGTGCCGAGGTCCACTGCATTTTCAATCAGAGATAAACCCTTATCAGTCGGGGCGCGGAAATACTTGGACTCCCCGACTTCAACCGCGTGGTCTATCTCGGCAAAAGCATACCATTCATAGTCCACTCCCGGCATAAGGCCTTCGACAGTGATTTGAAAGGAACCCTTTTTATCGGCATAGAACCAGTTCATACCGCCGGGCTCCCCTCCGACCAACTGGCCGGCCAAGACGATGCCGTGCCTGGCGGAAAAATAAGCGCCGGCGGCGTTGAATGTGCCTTCAAGCACAACCGAAGTCTTGCTGAAATCCGACGCCTTGCCGGTCTGGAGGCTCCAGACTTTGTCTATTTTTTTGCAGGAAGTGCCAGCCATAAGGAGCACAGCGGTGGATACGGAGATAAGGAGAATGTGGAAAAATCGTTTATTCATAACAGTAATCGGTTTTTGTGTCCCGAAAGATAAGAAAAAGATATTGTATTGCAGAATTTGTTTTTATATTTTTGCGTAATCAATCTCTATCAAGACTATGAAAAAGGTTATCATCGCAGCAGCGCTGCTCGCAGCATCCCTCATTCTCGTCTCCTGCTTCGGCAAAGGCAAGAAAGCCAAAGGTGAAGACGGTAAACTCGACGCCGTCGAGGTGGCAAAGGATCTTATGGACAAGGCTCCTGAAGACAGCAGGACCAAGGAAGCGGCAATTTACTGGCTCAAAAAGAGCAACGGCATCGACTTCAAGGACATCGCCCCCACCTTTGAGATCGACGAGTCCACGACCTATTATGCCGACGCTTCCGGCGTAAAGATCTACTTCCGCAAGAAGGACGGAGACTACACCGCGGCAGATCACGTTGCCGATGTCCGCAGGATCTATGCCGTGACGGCTGCCGTTTCCGAGGCCGGCAAGAACGTGGTCGGTTTCGGCAACGCCAAGACCAAGGAAGAAGCTATGAAGGAAGCCGACCTCGAAAAGATGATTGAAAACGGCAAGCCCACGTCCCTTTTCGGCATAGAGCTCTACATCGGTATGTACAACTGGGATTTCATCAAGGACGACGAGTTCCGCACCTGCTCTGTAGGCGTAGTCACCAGGAAAGTCGACGGCGACGACGTCAAGTGCGGCTATTCCCTCGATTTCTACAAGGGGATGCAGATGAGCTGGGAAGACACTGAAAAACTCCTCAACGAGACCCTCACCGACGAGGTGATGGAAAAAGCCGTCAAGGAGTACAATAAGAATAAATAAAATTGTTTTCATTCATTATCTCACTGCTGGCGCTCGTCGCCGGCTATTTCTTCTACGGAGCCGTCGTCGAAAGGATTTTCGGCCCCGACCCGTCAAGACCGACTCCGGCTGCTTCCAAAGCTGACGGAGTTGACTTCATTAAACTGCCTTCCTGGAAGGTGTTTATGATCCAGTTCCTCAACATTGCGGGGACAGGGCCCATCTTCGGCGCCATTATGGGCGCGAAGTTCGGCCCTGCGTCCTACCTGTGGATAGTGCTGGGATGCATCTTCGCCGGGGCGGTCCACGACTTCCTGGTGGGTATGCTCTCCGTCCGCAACGGCGGAGCGGGCCTTCCGGAGTTAGTGGGCAAATACCTCGGCAAGGGGACCAGGGCGGCCGTGCTTGTGTTCTCAGTCGTCCTGCTCCTGCTGGTCGGGACGGTGTTCGTCTACTCCCCCGCCCTCATCCTCGGCGACATAGCCGGCGACGGGTCCCGCGGTGCGATTATGATATGGGTAGGCGCTATATTCCTTTATTATATAGTCGCGACGCTGCTCCCCATCGACAAGCTCATCGGGAAGATATATCCCCTTTTCGCCTTCGCTCTCCTGTTTATGGCAATGGCGCTGATGGTCGGGCTGTTCATCAAGTGGCCCTCGATTCCGGAGTTCTGGGACGGGCTCTACAACAGAGGCCCTGAGGTCGGTCTAAAGGACCAGCCCATCTTCCCCTGCCTGTTCATCACGATAGCCTGCGGCGCCATCAGCGGCTTCCACGCGACCCAGAGCCCCCTTATGGCCCGCTGCATCAATTCCGAGAAGCACGGCAGGCCGATATTCTACGGAGCGATGATCACCGAAGGCCTCGTAGCCCTCGTCTGGGCGGCCGTGTCGTCGTACTTCTTCTTCGACGGCGGGGCCGTTGAATGCGGCTCCGACCTTTCCGCCGCGGCGCCCACTGTCGTGACGAAGGTCTCAGAGAGCTGGCTGGGCATCGCCGGCGGCATCCTCGCCATCCTCGGCGTGGTGGCCGCCCCCATCACCAGCGGCGACACCGCCTTCCGTTCCTCACGCCTCATTATCGCCGACTTCCTGAAGGTCGGGCAGAAGAAAATCGCAAAGCGCCTTATCATCGCCATCCCGATGTTCCTCGCCGCCTCTCTGCTGCTCTGGTTCAACGTAGCGAAGGAGGACGGCTTCAACATCATCTGGCGCTACTTCGGCTGGGCCAACCAGACGCTCGCCGTCTTCGCCCTGTGGACCGCGACCGCCTGGCTCTCCCGCGAGAAGAAGGGAGCAGGCTACCTCATAGCCTTCCTCCCCGCGTGCTTTATGACCGCCGTCTGCGTGGCCTACATCCTCACGGCCAAGATCGGCTTCAACCTCCCCACGGCGTGGAACCTCCCCATCGGCGCCGCCACCTTCGCCGTCTCTTTCGCCACGTTCTACATCCTAAGGGCTGCGGCGTCCCGGAAACAGAAGGCGCGTGGAGCACAAATTACTGATTAATAGATGGTTACACAAAACCACTTATCCGTTTTAGGACAAGCGGTTTTTCGCAAAATATTGATTTATAACAATATACGCTCCACAAGAAAATGAGGATCATCGGGGGCACGCATAAAGGCAAGGAAATCAGGCCGCCGCGCGGGTATGCGGCGCGGCCGACGACCGACTTTGCGAAGGAGGGCCTTTTCAACGTTCTCGACAACGAATATGAATTCGCCGACCTCAAGGTCCTCGACCTTTTCGGCGGCACGGGCGCGATAGCCTTCGAGTTCGCCTCACGCGGCGCCGGCAGAGTCTACTGCGTGGAGATGGCGAGGGAGAACGCTTCGTTCATCAAGACCGAAGCGGCCCGCCTGGGCCTGACCAACGTCACGATGGTCCGCGCCAACGTCTTCGACTTCCTGCCGCTTTGCCGCGAGAAGTTCGACATCGTATTTGCGGACCCGCCCTACGCCCTAGAAGGGCTCGACACCCTGCCGGACAAAGTACTCGAAGCCGGCATTCTCCACCCGGAGTGCTATTTCATCCTCGAGCACCCGGGAGAATACGACTTTGCCGCACACCCGGCCTTTGTCAAGACCAAAGTGTACGGCAAGGTCCATTTCTCGTTCTTTACCGCTACTTAATCAGGTTGCCGAGGAGGCTGCGGGTGAGGGTACGGGTGGTGGAAGAAGTGACGTTGCGGGCGGCGCGCTTGGCGGTCTTCTTGCCGTCGATCTTGTCGCCGACGATTGCGGCGCCGGCAGTGGTCGCGGCCACACCGGTGAGTGCGGTAAGTACGCCCTTGAAGAGTTTCGAGCCGAGGCTGTTCTTTTTCTTCTTCTCTTCTTCCTTTGCGGCCTTTGCCTGAGCCTTCTCCTCAGCGGCCTGCTGCTTTGCGGCCTCTTTCTCTGCCTTCTCGGCTTCCTTGGCCTCCCTGGCGGCGGCAGCGGCAGCGGCGGTCTTCTCGCTTTCGGCAAGGAGAATCTCGAACGCGCTTTCGCGGTCGATGGGTGTGTCATAGCGGCCGTAGAGGCGTGAACGCCTTATAATCTCAGCCCTCTGGCTCTCGGAGATGGCTCCGATCTGGCTGAGAGGGAAGAGGATCTTCGCCCTCTCGACCATCGCGGGAGCGCCCTTCTCGTCGAGGAAGGACACGAGCGCCTCGCCGGTCTCGAGGTTCATAATGGCGTCGGAAGTGTTGAATGCAGGGTTGGGACGGAAGGTCTCTGCCGCGGTGCGGACTGCCTTCTGGTCCTTCGGAGTATAGGCGCGGAGAGCGTGCTGGATGCGGTTGCCGAGCTGGCCGAGGATGGTGTCGGGGATGTCGGTCGGGCTCTGGGTGACGAAGTAGATGCCGACGCCCTTGGAACGGATGAGGCGGATGACCTGCTCGATCTTGTCGACCATTGCCTTGGATGTGCCGTCGAAGAGCATATGGGCTTCGTCGAAGAAGAACACAAGCTTAGGATAATC
>JAFZME010000067.1 GCA_017553405.1 Bacteroidales bacterium | reverse complement strand
TCGCTTTCTTTGAAATAGGGATAGAATCCGGTCTTGCAGTACTCCTTGTAATATACCAGGGGCCTGTGCTCAGCGTACGGGAAATCAATCCGTCCGTGGAGGATATCGTCCAGGCTGGCGGGCTTCAGTGACCATCCGTTCCGGATGTTGAGATACTCGCGGAAGGAAAGGGTGGGCATCGTGTAAGGGATGGTGCGGCGGCTGAGGTCAGCCTTGTTCCCTTTCTGCAGGGCCAGCAGTGAACTGCCGGAATAGACGACCTGCAGGAGCGGAATGTCATCGTAGATGTTCTTGATCTCGGTGGACCAGGGCTTATATTTGTGTATTTCATCGATGTACAGGCGCTTTCCTCCGGCCTTGAAGAAGGTCTGGGCCAGTTCGTAAAGGGTGTGACCGGCGAAGTAGATGTTGTCGGCCGTGACATACAGCGTCTCCTCCAGGTTGTCGTATTTCTTGATGTGCTGAAGGATCATGGTGGACTTGCCGACGCCTTTCTGCCCCATGATGCAGATGAGGCGGTTGGACCAGTTGATTTTATCGTGGAACTCCCTGACGTAGGCCATGGGGGTCAGGGAAAGCTTGAGCCGGAAGGTATTGATAAGGTTCTCCATATGGGCGTATTTTTCGCAAATATAGTCATTCGCACTGAAAGTAGTGCAAGATTTTAGAAAAATTGCACTGAAATAAGTGCACTCGTGATCCAAATCCTTGGGATTTCAATACTTAATCGGAACTTTTGTGGTGTTTTGTCCGGTGTTTTTGCGGCAATTCAATAGTAAGATTTGTGGCATTTTAATCGGAACTTTTGCGGTATTTCCTCCATTATAATGCAGCCCTATGCAATGTGCTAATTACCTCTTATGCAATCATTTGCAAGTTGGCTTGCTGTAGGAGTCACTACTTTAGGAACGCAATTGTTTGAATTTCAAGCAGTTGCGTTTTTTATAGTGGAACTCTGCGATATGTGTAATAATGTGTAATCAGTTTCTTCATTTCTTATTGGAAAACACCTACTTTTGCACTGTCCGGACAGCAAAACAGATTGTTGAACATTTCAAAGACGCAAACAAAATGAAGAAACTGATTTTAATGTCATTTATGGCGGTATGCTGCCTTATGACTGCCAACGCGCAGAAAACCGTGGTTTCTCAGACAAACCAGAAGGTCTATGATGAAGTGGAACAGATGCCGGAGTACCCGGGCGGGATGCCGGCGATGATAGAGTTTTTGCAAACCAACATCAATTATCCGGAGGATGCCGTAAAGCAGAAAGTGGAGGGACGGGTGATGGTTCAGTTTGTTGTGGAAACCGATGGCAGTGTATCAGACGTGCACGTAGCCAAGCAGGTATTTCCCTCGCTCGATGCAGAAGCCATCAGGGTGGTCCAAGCTATGCCCAAATGGATGCCCGGAAGAGAAAAAGGCCGGGTGGTCAGAGTGAAATACAATCTTCCCATCGTATTCCGGATGTAATGAAACGCATCCTGCTGGCATTAGTCGCACTTGTCATTGCGGGCTGTTCTCATAGGCAGTCCCACAATGAGCTGTTATGCAGGGCCGAGCAAATGGTTTTCAACCGTCCTGACTCGGTAGTCAGGATGCTGTTTCCCTATTATAACGATACGACTATGACCGCCGTCGACCGGGCACTTTATGGTCTTCTCTATACAGAGGCCCTGCATCGGAGCGGACTCAGCACTTCGTCCGACTCGCTGATACGTGCCAGCAGAAACTACTATGAGCAACGTCACGGAGACGACGAGCATCTCTCCAGAGCCTTGCTCCACCACGGCATCGTCTTGTATCGGCAGCATCAGACGCACGATGCGGTACTGGCGATGAAGCGGGCGGAACAACTCTCCGGCGACCTGGACCTGCCGGCTTTCAAGTGGTATCTCTATTCTGTGCTTGGCGATGTGAACGATAATGTGGGCAACTATGCTCTTACATTGAGCTACTACAAGCAGGCATTAAATGCCGCCCGCAAATGCAGAAACAAGCAATGGACGGTTCAGACGCTCAACAACATCGCTATGACTTTCGATATGTTGGGGGAGAAGGACAGTCTCCGGTTTTATACCGAACTGGCCGAACCCTACTACGAAGACATAGACGGTGAGGTGCGTGCCACCTATCTGGTCAATCGTGCCAGCTATCTGTTGAGCACAGGACAGCGCCAGGATGCGAAGCGCTGCCTGACGGAAGCCAGGGCCATCTCTCCCACCGACAGGGGAGAAAAACTGCTGGCCGATATTTACGTGGCGGAGGGAGATATGGCTGCGGCCGCAGAGCAGTGGTATCATCTCACAGGCTCCTTTTCGCCTGATATCGCCATCCAGTCCTATCGGCAGTTGATTGCCTATATGAACAGCTATGGTGACCTTCGGGGCGTGGGAGAATTCAGTCAACGTCTGAATGGGGTCTATCAGCGTCTTTACGAACGCAGCGATGCGGCTGGAGTCATTGCCCTGCAGGCGCAGTTCGATGATCAGCTTAAGGAGAGGCGGCACTATCGTACAGCCATCGCACTCCTTTCCGCCATTCTTTTTGTGATTCTCCTTTCTGCCATCATCTTCTGGGTTAGTCGCCGACGTATTAACCTTACGCAAGCGGAACTCACCCAAATGCGACGTAAGAATGAACGTGAGTTGCGGGAGAATTCCCGCCAAATGAAGGACGTCGTATCTCGACTGCATTCTGCTGCCGGAAAAGGTATGGTGGCATCTGCCGATGATATGAACGCCTTGGCTCAACTCACTTTCGCTATGCGTCCGGGGTTGCGCAAGCTGATGTCTCAACTCAGTGTCAAAGAGCAGCAGGTGTGCCTTCTTACGGCCCATAGTTTCCTCCCCACCGAGATCGCCAATCTGACCATTTCAACGCCCCAGGCCATCACCAACACCCGCGTGCGCCTGTTGAAGAAACTATTTAATGAGACTGGTGGAGCAAAGGATTTCGATATTGTCATAAAAGAGTATTTCAGCAGGTAAAGCAATCTGCCATAACCTCAAAACTTAACCACTACATATGCCATTAGGCTAGAAGTACAATATCGGATAAACGAAGTTTTTGGTGTTCTTGGAGCAGCTCCCGTTCCAACTGAGGTCGACATAGTTCCCGGTATCGCTTATGGTAAACTGAGCTGCGGAATCCTTGTTGTATTCCTGGCAGGCCCACCAGCTGAGATTCCAGTCGCTGATACCGGTGCGCTTTTTCAGGAGCTCAAGACGGTCCCAGGCCTCGGCCTGAAGGCTGGTAGTGCCGGCAAATTCCTCATTGGTGAACGCCTCTCCGGCAAAAATGCAGCAATAGTCCGCTATGCTCGGGAACAGCCAGGGACTGACATAAGGACCTACAACGCTTGCGTCCGAATCTCTCACACTCGGCAGTTTGCCCTGGAATTCGGACAGTTTCCAGTACATAGCATCAGAGAAATCCTTGTTCTTGTCGTCGTCGACTTTCATATCGATTGCCGGCTGGCGGGTGATATCGTTGACGAAGAACTGTGCCGGCCGCACCTCATAGGAGCTGCCGTTGCCGGCATTGACGGCCACAAGTGCCAGGGTGTTGAAGAAGGCGTAGTTGGCCTTGTGGATGTTGAGGCCGGTGAAAGACAAGATATACGCATATAATTTCGCCCACGACGGAAGGTCCCTGTTGTCGGAAGTCGCGCCATAAGACTTGGAATCAGACCATATCTCCCCATCCAGATTGTCACTGCGGTACATCTTGTTCAGGTTGAGCGGTACCGCTATTCCGTGGATTGCCTCACCATTTACCATAATCGGGCTGGACGGACCGTAATCGGACCAGTAGGGAGTTCGTATGTGGCCGGTGCCGAAATACATTATTATGGAATGGCGTCCTGAAGTGGAACTTCCGCTGACCACCATACCCTTGCTGACGCTTGCTTCCATAGTGTCGTAGCGTCCGTTGCCACGGTAGCCGCCGTCCTCTACGCCCACTTTATTCGAGGAGTACCTGACAATATAGTCGCCTTCCTTCACCTGATAGGGGTCGTACTTCTGGGTATAGAAGAATATCCTCTTGGTGAATCCGCCGTCCGCCTCGAGGGTGACGTAGGAAAATCGATCGCTCGTACTCGCATTGTCCGGAGGCCGCTGGGTAGAAGGAACGGTCACGGTGAGGATATTGCCCGCAATGCTGAACTTGGCGCCGCCATATCCGGTCGCCTGGTTGGCAATCCTTACGCTCTGCGGGGCATCGGAAGGCACGACGGTAATCTTGTATTTGTGCGTAGCCCCCACTCCAATGTCCTGGGAGTCCCTCGCCCTTTTCTTGTAAATCACCCCGGCGCCGGGGATTTCCTCGACGCTTAGGAGGATGTCGGTAACCTGAGGGTGCTCAGGGTCGGGAGTGACAGGCTCCTCGTTGCAGACCGAGACCTCGACTGCTGTCGTAAATCCACCGTCTTCGGTCCTGACGCTGATGCTCGCCGTCCCTTCCGCCTCACCACAGACCAGACCTTCATCCGAAACGCTGGCTACGCCGGGTTTGTCCGACTCCCAGGAGCACGCGCAGTTGGTCGCATCCTCCGGAGTGACAATCGCCGTGAGCTTCACCTTTTCTCCAATCTTGATGCTCTGCGGCTCTGATGGGATGATAGAAACGCCCTGTACAGCTATTGAAGTATCAGGGCCTTCGCCGGAAGGGACTTTCTCCCTCTTGCAGGAAACTGTTGCGGGCAATAAAGCCATTGCCAGCATCAGTCCCGCTACAAAAAATCTTTTCATATCAGATTGTTCAATATCGCGTAGGCGGTGAGCCCGGCGATGGTCTTGATACCGGTCTTGCGAACGATATTCTTGCGGTGAGTGATGACGGTGTGGATGGATATGTTGTACTTCGAGGCGATCTCCTTGTTGAGAAGCCCCTGAGCCACGGCGGCGAGGATCTCGATCTCGCGGGCGGAGAGTTTTTCGCCCGGAGCCGGGGAATCTTCCTCACTGTCCTCCAGACGGTTGACAGCAGGGATCAGGATGCGGTCCTCTATGATGGTGTGTTTCCGCAGGTCCGTCTCAAGGGCGAACAACTCCGAAAGGGCCGTGTGGATGAGCTGCTGGTCACACTCCGGAGGGAGGTAGGTCATAATCAGCTTTTTAAGGTCGTCCAGTTTTTCCTGGACATCGGAGTGGTGCTTCTCATACTGACCTATGGAGAAATCATCCTTGACATCTTTGTCCAGCATAGCCTCGACGTAAGGGAAGACCACGCTCTCCTCGTATTCGAAATGCCTCTCCAGCTCTTTCATATAATCCGAGAAGAAGCGCGAGATGATCATCTTGTGGGTGTCGCCGCACGGCGCCATAAGAGAATCCAGGGCATCGGAGAGCGACTTCACCGCAGTCCCCTCATACCAGGTGTGCGAAAGGCGGAGATAGCGGAGCACATCCCTCAAGTCAACATTTTCCAGTGTCTGACGGGACGGTGTGTAGTCCTCAGAAAGGTACACCTCACATATCAGGAGGAACGTGGCCGTGTTGACACCGGCGCGGGAACACACTTCCTCAACGGTCTCGTCGCCGAAACCGAACGAGAGGCCCACCCTTTCCATAACGCCTGAAAGGGTGAAATCCCGGTTCATCAGATCCGCCATCTTCATCCCCGGGTGAAGGATATCCCCATTTATAGTCATATGAAATCTGAAACTACATCCTTGGAGGAATGCATTCCTACGCCTGATCCGGAAAGAGTTCCGAGAGAAAATCCTCTAAATATTCGATGGCCTTGGCCTCTCCGACTGCGTCGAAACCGTGGCCCTGGCCGGGTAAGACATATAATTCGGCGTCATCATATATTTCCTTGGCCTGCTCTGAAACGGAGAGCGGAACATAGGTGTCCTGATCCCCGTGAAGAATAATTACCGGGCCTTTATATGCGCCTATCTCCTCGAATGGATAAAGGCTCATCGCATCGACCAGATACTTCTTATAGAACTTGTGGCCTTCGAATTCCTGAGGGAACAATGAGTCCGGAATCAGATTGATGTCGGTTTCACCAATCTTGTCGTGCACCCCGTTCCGCACGAGGTCGGGGAGGTTGAAGGCAGGGAACATCAGGCCCAGGGCCTTGACGTTCGAAGGGTTCCGTGCGGCATAAAGAGCAGCCACAAGACCTCCCTGGCTGCCGCCCATCACGATGATATTATCCGGATCGACATCTTCACGGGCCGAAATGACATTATAGACCGCGGTAAGGTCCTGCAGTTCGGTAAGGATGGAATTATCGGACTTTTTGCCGCCGCTCAGGCTGTTTATCTTTTCGTCCGGCCCGCCGCAAAAGTCAAAGCAGCAGGAAACATAGCCCAACTCAGCCGCTGCGAGGGCATAAGGCTCCGTTGCCGCATACGAAGCATCCAGGCCGGTGCAGAATATAATGGCCGGTCTCTTCCCCTCAAATCCCTCCGGGGTATAGACAAAGCCGCCGATTATCAGATTGTCCCTGGCAGCGGCGAACCGTGTTTTATGCTCGGGGGCAGGGGGCGTCTCGGGAGATGGCGAATAAATCTCAGTCTTATCGCATCCGGCCAAAAAGGCCAGGACGACCGGCAATATCCAAAGCAGTTTTTTCATAAGGCAGAAATTGACTTTATGCCGCAAGCTTCTTCTCGCTGGGAATCAGCACGGCGCAGAGGCCGACGCCGATAAGGGAACCTATTGCTACGGAGAGCATCGCCGCGTCCCAGGAGGCGCCGTTGGCGATGCCGCCGACGACTATCTTGGAGCATACCGCATCACCTACGAGGTAGCCGAAAAGGCCGACGAACCCTGCCGCAGTACCTGCCGCGTTCTTCGGGACGAGATTGAGCGCCTGTACTCCGGTAAGGGCCACAGGTCCGTAGATGAAGAATCCTATCATACACAGTGCGACGTAGATAAGGACTTTCTGGACCGCGGGCGAGGCCTCGATCATCCCCGAGCCCACCATCCAGTAAAGAAGGACGCCGACGGCGCAAAGAAGCATACAGATGACGTTCATAGGGGCGCAGCGGCCTTTGAATATCTTGGAGGTAGCCCAGCCGCAGGCGATGGTGCCGACGGCGCCGACAATGTTGTGGACGGAGAACGCAATCTTGCTCTCGGCAGCGGTCATTATCCCTTTGGTCTGCAGGTAAGTAGGAGCCCAGTCGCCGATGCCGTAACGCACCATATAGACGGCTACGTTGCTGATTGCGACAACCCAGAGGAGCTTGTTCTTGAGAACATAGTCGACGAAGAGAGTCTTGAAAGGGAGCTTCTCCCCTGCCGCGCCTTTGGACTTGACGCCGCTGTGGTCATTACGCCAGTCGCCGACCGCGGGCAGGCCGCAGGACTCCGGCGTGTCACGGATCGCCCACCAGCAGAACAGGGCTATCACCATCGCTATCAGGGACGGAAACACAAAATTGCCCTTCCAGGTCTGAGCCACTCCCAGATCGGCCGCAAGCGCGACTCCCGCAATGGCGAGGAAGCCGAGCGAGAAGCTGCCGATGGTGTGGGAGACGTTCCATATGCTCATCTTGAAACTCCGTTCATTCTGGCTGAACCAGTGGGCCATAATACGGCCGCAGGGAGGCCAGCCGAAACCGCTCAGCCAGCCCACGACCAGCATAAGGATGAATATCACGGCCGTATTGAGGGCGGTGTTTGTGCCGAAAGGTATGATGCCGACGGCCATCATCACAAGGGCCGACAGCACAAGTCCGACGCAGAGGAACTTACGCGCATCCGAACGGTCGGAAACGCTTCCCATCACGAACTTGCTGAACGCGTAGGCAATCGACACTGCAGACATTGCGAGACCGACCTTGCCGGCATCAAGAATGCCGTCCTTGATCATATCGGGCGCTGCCAGAGACAGGTTCTTACGTACCAGATAATATGCGGCGTAGCCCAGGAACGCACCCAGGAACACCTTAAGTCTCATCGACTTGTACTCTTTGTCTACTTTTTCGGCCGCAATCGGCTCTTTCGGCTTGGGAGGATCAAGATATCTTGCCATTTCTAAAAGAATTATTTTCGTCTGACAAAATTACAAATTGTTTTCAATTTTCTTATCGAATGCACGCACGATGCGCGTGACGAGGGGATGGCGGACGATGTCTGCGGAGGTGAAGCGGATGACGGAGATGCCCTTTATACCTTCGAGCAGGCTGATTCCCTTGGTGAGGCCGGAATCGTCCTTGACGGGGAGGTCAACCTGCGTCTCGTCGCCGGTGACGATGAATTTCGCGTTGCAGCCCATACGGGTGAGGAACATCTTGAGCTGAGGCAGCATCGTGTTCTGGGCCTCGTCAAGGATGACGCAGGCCCGGTCGAGGGTGCGGCCGCGCATATAGGCAAGCGGGGCAATCTGGATGACGCCCTCGTCGAAAAGCTCCTGCAGCTTTTTGGCGGGAATCATATCCTCCAGGGCGTCATATAACGGCTGGAGATACGGATCCAGCTTGTCGCGCAAGTCGCCCGGGAGGAAGCCCAGTCTCTCCCCTGCCTCGACGGCAGGACGGGTAAGGATGATACGCCGGATCTCGCGGTTTTTCAGCGCGCGGACGGCGAGGGCTATCGCAATATAGGTCTTTCCCGTGCCGGCAGGGCCTACGGCAAAAATCAGATCGTCCTTGAAATACGCCTTGACCAGCTCCTGCTGGTTGCGGTTGCGCGCCCGGATGGGCTTTCCGTCTCTCGTATAGACGATTATCGACTCCCCGTCAGGAATCTGCCCCTCCTGCTCGGCAGAAAAAATCTCCTCCACGTCATACGCCGTGAGGTTCATCTTGCTGCGGGCCTTGGCAAGAAGGATATCAAATTTTGCGGAGAAGTTGTCGACGTCCTCCTTTGAACCGTCGAGGATGACCTCATTTCCCCTCGCAACAATCTTCAGGGAAGGAAAATAAGAACGGAACTCATCGAGTATTTTATTGCCGGCTCCATAGACCTTCACCGGATCCACCGCCTCGAGCAATATGGTTTTCTTCATTTCAATCCTAATCTTTTTCTTACACTGTCGTATGTAGACATCATCTTTTCGTAGTCTCCCGCGACTTTCCAGACTTCCGGATGTCCGGCATATTCCTCCACGGGGACCACCGAATAGCCGTCATCGATCATCCCGGCTTTAGTGCACCATAGAAACTCCAGGCAAGGATCCGGGAGAACGCGTGTTTTGCCCCGGTGCGACACTATCCTGAGCGTCACACAGCCCTCAAGGCGGGCCGGCAGGTCGTTCTGATTGGACACGGCGTTGCCGAGCGAGTAGACCACGGGCACCTCTTTCGGAGAGCCGTCTTCATATTCGGACTGATAGACGGCTATGTCCTGCACCACGTGGGGGTGGCTGCCCACGATGACATCCACTCCGTTTGCCACAAGCCATCGTGCAAGGTCCTCCTGCGCGGCATTATGGCGCAGCTGATACTCCTCACCCCAGTGAGGGATGGCGATTATGACATCCGCCTCCTTTTCGCGCGCCCTCTCAATGGCGGCGAGTATCTCGTCCCTGTGAATCTTTTCCACCTTAGGCCAGGCCGACGATGCGCCGGAATTTGTCCCGTAGGTGAAATTGACGAATGCCAGGCGGACATTCCGCACGTTCACGATGAGCGGATATCTTTCCAACTCGTCCTGCACGCTTCGGGCAGTCCCGGTGTAGCGCGCCGAGGTCGACGCTTCCATCTTGTCATAGACATCAAGCGTCCGCTTAAGACCGGGAGTCCCCTGATCAAGGACGTGGTTGTTGGCCGTAAGAATCACGTCGAAGCCCTCGTTGGCGGCATATTCCGCATAGCAGTCCGGAGTCGAGAAACTCGGATAGCCGGAGAACGGCGGGCCGGCGAAGGGGAACTCAAGATTGCCCACGGCAACGTCGGCTCCGCTTATCCTGTCGCCGAGGCGGCAGAAGAAAGTGGAGAAATCGAAATGGTACGGATTGTCTATCGAGGCGCCGGAATGGGTCCTGGAATAAATCGCGTGGGCGCTGCGCATCATCTTGCCGTGGCACATCAGGTCGCCGAGGACGAACACGGTGACGGTGTCGGGCTTGCGGAGCATCTCGAAGTCAATGTCGCCGAGAGGCCGCCGCACGACCTCAACCCCGGGGAAACGGTCGTTTCGTCCGGGGAGACGCTGGGCACTGGCGAGAGTGGACAGAAGGAGTGCTATCGCCACAAGGAGATACGCTCGGCCTCCGGCCTCGGTATGACAGCTAAAGGGCATTAGATTTCTCGACTTCGCTCGAAATGACAATATTAATACAGCGAATCGAGGGTGGCGGCTTCCCACTTGGGGATGTTGGGGTCGTCGATGAAGGCGTCGATGATGCAGCGCTGGCCGCGCATTACGTTGTTCTGGAGGAAATACTTCTGGAAGGGCCAGAGGGCGACGTAGTTGTCGGCGATGTCGTGGGCGTGGTCCTTGAAACGGTAGATGCTGTAGTTGTATTCACTCTTCTCGAAGATGTCGTCGAGGACATTGGATCCCCACATTCCGAGCTTGAAGACCTGGATCTTGCCGTACTGGACGGTCCCGTCGGAGGTGCCGTGCATAAAGAGAGTCGGGCAGGGTTCCTTTTTATATTTAGGAGTGCCGTCGTCATCGACGATAGCTCCGGCAAAGGAGATGAGGCCCTTGAAATTGAACCCCTCGGGAAGGACGGAGGCAATCTTCTCGCCGTTGCAGATGAACTTCTCCGCGCCGAGGGAGATGATGGCGCCGGAGGAGTTGCCTACGAGGACGATGTTCTCAGGATCGACCTCGAGGGCTTCGGCATTGTCGATGATGTAGTTGACCGCGGAGAACAGGTCCTCGACGCCCATCTCGACGGCTTTCACCGTGTTCTTGGCAGTCTTGATCTTGCCGATGAGCGTGAATTTCATCGGGACGCCCTTAAGGCCGAGACGGTAGTCGATGGTGATGATCTTGTAGCCGTTGTCGTTGAGAATCTTGAACCAGGGATGATACCTCTCGTTGGAACGGAATCCGCCGACGAAACCGCCGCCATAGACAAAAAGAAGAGTCGGCTTCGGCTTGCCTTCGAAAGTCAGCTCGCTGCCTTCGGTCGGCTCATAGACGTCAAAGAAGAGATCGCAGGTGTCCCTCTGGGCGTAAAGGTAGGTGCCGGAAAGGTTCTGGGCATCCGCCGGAGCGGGGAAAATGCTTGAGAAACAGACCACTGCAACAAGGGCAGTCAGGATTTTGGATAAAGTTTTCATAAAATTATGTGTTTTTTTCAATTTTTATTTTTAATGTGCCCTACATTGGCACAATGACGTCATATCTTTGCATCAGAAACAAAAATGAAGCGTTATGAAAAACACCGATTACACTCTCAGCACGATTTCCAACTTCATCTCTGCCGATGCATTCGAAGCCGTCCGCGAAATGGTGGACACCCTCGGACTTGTCCCCGAAGACATTATGCCTCTTTGACGGACACCGCCGTCCCCTCCCCGTCCGGGGAGAGTCCGACCTTGAGCGGCTTCGGTCCCGCCCCCTTCGCCGCCTTCCCCGACAGCATCCTGTCGGAGATGATGAACTCGGAGACCGGATCCTCCACCAGACGGACAAGCGCCCTCTTCAGAGGCCTCGCCCCGTAGGCCGGATCGAAGCCGGAGTCGGCGACAAGCCGCTTGGCCGCAGGAGTGATCGAAAGCGTATAGCCCGCCTCCAGCGCCCTGGCCCTCAGGTCCTTAAGTTCTATATCTATAATCTTCTCTATATCCTCCTTTGAAAGCGGATTGAAAAAGACCTGTTCGTCAACCCTGTTGACAAACTCCGGAGGGAAAACCTTTTTCACCGCCTTTTCGAGCACGTTCCTCTTGTCGTTGACCTCGGACGAAGCCGACATCCTGAACCCTACCCCGTTGCCGTACTCCTCGAGCTCGCGGGAGCCGACGTTCGAAGTCATTATGAGTATAGTATTCTTGAAATCGACCGTGCGGCCGTTGCTGTCGGTCAGGCGTCCCTCGTCAAGCACCTGCAGGAGCAGGTTGTAGACCTCCGGGTGGGCCTTTTCTATCTCGTCGAGAAGCACGACGCAGTAGGGCTTGCGCCTTACCCGTTCGCTCAGCTGGCCGCCTTCTTCATAGCCGACATAGCCGGGAGGCGCGCCGATGAGCCTTGACACGTTGAACTTCTCACTGTATTCGCTCATATCGATCCTCACGAGATTCTCCTCCGAGTCGAAAAGATACTCGGCGAGGCTCCTCGCAAGCTGCGTCTTGCCGACTCCGGTCGGGCCGAAGAAGAGGAAGGTGCCGATGGGCCGGTGAGGATCCTTGAGGCCGGCACGTCCGCGCCTGATTGCGCGCACGACAGTGTCCACGGCGTCCTCCTGGCCTATGATCCTGGCGGAAAGCCAGTTTTTCATCTTGAGTATCCTGGCGCCCTCGCTTTCCGCGACCTTGCCGGCAGGGATGCCCGTCATACGCGACACAACAGTCGCGATGTCGTCGGCCCCCACCGTCTTGCTGCGGGCCCCTGCGCTCCTGAGACGGACCATCGAACCGGCTTCGTCAAGCACGTCGATCGCCTTGTCCGGAAGGAACTTGTCGGTCACATAGCGGTCGGTAAGGCGGATGCAGGCGTCGAGGGCGTCGTCCGAGAACACGACACCGTGGAACTCCTCGTAGCTCGGGCGCAGGCGCCGGAGGATGTCGAGAGTCTCCTTCGGGCCCGTCGGGTTGACGACAATCTTCTGGAAACGCCTGTCGAGGGCGCCGTCCTTTTCTATGATCTTGGTAAACTCGTCCATCGTCGTGGCCCCTATGCACTGGAACTCGCCCCTCGCGAGGGCCGGCTTGAGCATATTGGCAGCATCAAGGCTGCCCGGAGCGCCTCCTGCTCCGACGATCGTGTGGAACTCGTCGATGAAAAGAATGAGGTCCGGATCCTCGGAAGCTTCCTTTATAATGGACTTGAGACGTTTTTCAAAATCGCCGCGGTAGCGCGTCCCCGCCACCACGGATGCGATGTCGAGCGAAATGATGCGCTTTTTGGCGAGAGGCGCAGGGATGTCGCCCGAGGCAATCCTGAGGGCTATCCCCTCCACGATCGCCGACTTGCCTACCCCGGGCTCGCCGAGGAGCATCGGGTTGTTTTTCTTGCGCCTGCCGAGGATCTCGACGACTCTTGCGATCTCGACATCCCTTCCGACCACCGGATCCAGCTTGCCGGCACGGGCCGCCTCGGTCAGGTCGTAGCCGTAGTCGGCCACGTCGCCTTTTTTCTCCTTTGCGGGCTCCTGAGGCTCGTCGTCGACTCCGGAGGCGGACTCGCTCTCCTCTTCCTTGGTACGGGTGCCGAGAAGGCCGCTGTCCTGAAGGTGGCTTATAATCTTGCCATAGTCGATGTCGAGGCTGCGGAGATAGTTCTGGCCATAGGTCCCGGACACCCTTGAAAGGGCGAGGAGCAGATGCTGCGACGACGCCTCGTCGACGCCCAGACGGGACGCCTCGAGAACGGACAGGTTGAGCACGTTCTGGGCCTGACGGGAATAGGCGATGTTCTCGATTTCGGAATATGGTATCTCCTCGCCTGTGAAGATGCGGGAGTCGATGTAGGATTTCATAGCCTCCGGATCGGCCCCAAGCTCCATCAGGACATTGCAGGCTGCATTTTCCCTGTGGCGGATTATTCCGAGAAACAGGTGGTCCGGTCCTATGCCGTAGCTGCCTGTCCTCATCGCTTCTTCACGGGAATATTTGATTATCCCTCCCAGTTCATCAGAAATCTTTATTTCCATCGCTCGATTTTGACCAATAACAAGCAAAAATAAACAAAATTTTTCTTATCTTTGTCTACTTGTTATATAAAGAGTAAAACTATTATTAAATGGATAATAAAGACAACGAAATCATCGAAGAATCCTCGGGCATAATCCAGCCCGTAGAGATCGATAAAGAGATGCGCACGGCCTACATCGACTACTCGATGTCCGTCATCGTCTCCAGGGCCCTGCCCGATGTGAGGGACGGTATGAAGCCTGTCCAGAGGCGTGTGATCTACGGTATGGACAAGATGGGCCTCAACGCCGCTTCCCAGACGAGGAAGTCCGCGAGGATCGTCGGCGAAGTGATGGGTAAGTATCACCCCCACGGCGACTCCAGCGTCTACGACGCAATGGTCCGCCTCGGCCAGAGCTGGAACCAGCGCTACCCCCTCATCTTCGGCCAGGGCAACTTCGGCTCGATGGACGGCGACCCCGTGGCCGCAATGCGTTACACTGAAGCCAAGCTCCAGAAGATCACCGAAGACGTCATCGGCGACATCGACAAAGACACCGTCGATATGGTCAGCAACTTCGACGACTCCGAGAAGGAGCCCGTCGTGCTCCCGACCAAGGCCCCGCTGCTCCTGCTCAACGGCTCCGCCGGCATCGCCGTCGGTATGGCGACCAATATGGCTCCCCACAACCTCTCCGAGAGCTGTGACGCCATCGCCGCCTACATCGACGACCCCGACATCACCACCGACGGCCTTATGCAGTACATCAAAGGCCCCGACTTCCCCACCGGCGGCATCATAATGGGCGTCTCCGGCATCCGCGAGGCCTACGAGACCGGCCGCGGCAGGGTTGTCATCCGCGCCCGCACCGAGATCGAAGTCGACGACAAAGGCCGTGAGACCATCGTCGTGACCGAGATCCCCTATATGGTCAACAAGAGGGAGATGATCGAAAAGATCGCCCAGATGGTCGAAGACAAGAAGATCGAAGGCATCTCCTACATCAACGACGAGTCCTCCGCCCGCGAAGGCGTCCGCGTCGTCATCAGGCTCAAGATGGGCGTCAACTCCAACGTGGTGCTCAACACCCTCTACAAGTACACCCCTCTCCAGTCGAGTTTCTCCTTCAACAACGTCGCCCTCGTCAAGGGCCGCCCGAGGACCCTGTCCCTCAAGGAGATCATCTCCAACTTCGTCGACTTCCGCCACGAGGTGGTCGTCCGCAGGACCCGCTTCGAGCTCGACAAGGCCAAGAAGAGAGCCCACATCCTCGAAGGCCTCCTCAAGGCCATCGACGTTATCGACCGCATCGTCTACATCATCCGCCATTCCGCCAGCGTCGACGATGCCAAGCAGTCCCTCATCGACGAATTCGAGTTCACCGAGCCCCAGGCCACAGCCATTGTCGAGATGAGGCTCCGCCAGCTCACCGGCCTCGAAAGGGACAAGCTCCAGGCCGAGTACGAAGACCTCGTCAAGTTCATCGCCAGGTGCGAGGAGATCCTTGCCAGCACCGAGCTCCAGCTCGCCATCGTCAAGGAAGAGACTCTCGCCCTCAAGGAAAAATACGGCGACGCCCGTCTGACCGAGATCACCCTCGCCGAAGACGAGTTCAACCCCGAAGACTTCTACGCCGACGAGGAGCAGGTCATCACCATCTCCCACCTCGGCTACATCAAGCGCACCCCGCTGACCGAGTTCCGCACCCAGCACCGCGGCGGCGTCGGCCTCAAGGGAAGCGCGACCAGGGATGAAGACTTCATCGAGCACATCTACATCGCCTCCACCCACGCGACAATGCTGCTCTTCACCCAGAAGGGCCGCTGCTACTGGCTCAAGGTCTATATGATTCCGGAAGGCAACCGCACCTCCAAGGGCCGCGCCATCCAGAACATCCTTTCCATCGAGCCCGACGACAAGGTCAAAGCCTACATCAACGTCCGCGACCTCAAGACCCCCGAGTTCATCGAGAACCACTACATCCTTATGATCACCCGCAACGGCACGATCAAGAAGACCTCCCTCGAAGCCTACTCCCGCCCGAGGACCGGCGGCATCTTCGCCATCAACATCCGCGAGGACGACGAGCTCATCGAGGCGATGCTCACCAACGGTGCCTGCCACATAATGATCGCCGCCCACGGAGGCCGCTGCGTCCACTTCGACGAGAAGCAGGCCCGCGCTATGGGCAGGACCTCCACAGGTGTCCGTGGCATCAATCTTGATGAAGGTGACTTCGTCGTCGGCGCAGTCTGCCTTGATCCCGAGGAGGAGAACGCGGCTGCCAACCAGGTTCTCGTAGTGAGCGAGCACGGTTTCGGCAAGCGTTCCGACCCCGCGGAATACCGCCAGACTTCGAGAGGCGCGAAGGGAGTGAAGACCATCAACATCACCGAAAAGACCGGTCCGCTCGTCGCCCTCAAGAGCATCACTGACGAGGATGATCTGATGATCATCACCCGCAGCGGCCTCACGATCAGGATGGAGGCATCGTCGATAAGGGTAGCCGGCAGGGCCACCCAGGGCGTCAAGCTCATCAACATCCGTGAAGGAGATTCAATCGCAGCGGTGTCTGTGGTGAAAAAGGGAGAAGAGGATGAAGAAGGAGCTGAAGCGACCGCACCGGAAGAGAATATTGAAACAACTGAATAGTAACCATTAACCTTTAGTGTTATGAAAAAAGTCATCCTTGCCATCGCTCTGATCGCTTCAGTCTTCGGAGCCTATGCTCAGGAGAAGTCCGCGGCCGACCTCAAGAAGGCCGTCGATAAAGCGCAGGCCGTAGCGGCCGACGCCAAGAAAGCGACAAAGGTAGCCACCTGGACCAAGCTCGGCCAGGCCTGGCTCGCCGCATACGACCGCCCGACAGCCAATGTCGTCGGCGGCAGCAAGCAGGAGCTCGCCCTCACGATGGGCTCCGAAAAGCCTCTTTCCTCCGAGGTCGTCGATATTCTCGGCAACCAGTATGAGAAAGTCGCCTATGCCGACAAGAATCTCTACTTCGACGGCGCAGGCCGCCTGCAGTTCATAGAGGTGACCAAGCCCGTCTACACCGACGAAGATCCGCTCGCCCGCGCTCTCGACGCCTATAAGAAGGCCGCCGAGGTCGACGTCAAGGGTTCCAAGACCAAGGACATCAGCGGCGCCATCAAGTCCATCTCGGAGAAGTACTACAGCGACGCTTTCGTAGCCTACCAGCTCGGCGACAAGGCCAAGGCCTCCGACTGCTTCGCCGCATCGGCCGAAGCCGCAGCGACCGCCCCCTACAACACTCCCGACTGGAGCGCCACCTACAACGCCGGCGTGATGTCGCTTGAGAACAAAGATTTCGACAAGGCCAAGGGCTACTTCGAGAAGGCTTTCGCCAACGGCTACGAGCAGGAAGGCTCCATCTACGCCAACCTCGCCGAGCTCAACCTCGCCGCCAAGGACACCGTCGCCGCCAAGAAGTACCTCGAGGATGGATTCTCCAAGTATCCCGAGAACGTCCAGGTTATGACCAGCCTCATCAACCTCTACCTCGCGACCAAAGAGGACCCCAAGAAACTCATCGACCTTCTCGACCTCGCCAAGAAGCAGATGCCCGACAACCCTTCCCTCTACTATGTCGAGGGCGACATCTGGGGCAAGCTCAAGAACTACGACAACGCGGTAGCCGCCTACACCAAGTGCGCGGAGGTCAACCCCAAGTATGAGATGGGCTACTACGGTGAAGGCGTTATGTGGTACAACAGGGCTCTCGAGATCCAGGAAGAGGCCAACGCCCTCCCCTACAGCGAGTACAAGAAGTACGACGCCCTTCAGGAAGAGCTCTCCGCCACGCTCAAGAAGTGCCTCAAGCCCTTCGAGACCGCGTTCAGCGTGAGCGAGAACGACGCCGTCAAGCAGAGCGCCGCCGACTACCTCAAGAGGATCTACTTCATCTTCCGTAACGAGGCCCCTGAAAACAAGGCCAACTACGAGAAATACGAGGCCTACCTCCAGGGAGCAAAATAGCAGGAGATACGCTCGCTCCTTAGGGGCTTGGTATGACAAAAACGGTGAACCTTTCGGTCCACCGTTTTTTTTAGATTTCTCCGTGCGCTTCGCTTAGTCGAAATGACAAAAAAACGTCATCGCATTTTGTCATACCGAGGCCGGAGGCCTTATTGTCATTTCGAGCGTAGTCGAGAAATCTACTTCGCGAGGCGGTCGAGGACGTTCTCGACGAGAGTCCTGATGTAGGGCTTGTAGTCGGGGTTGGAGCTCTTGAGGTAGCGGTTGGCGATGGCGCAGCAGACGGTGACGGCGTTGTGGCCAAGGTGCTTGGCGAAGCCTGCGACCGGAGCGCTCTCCATCTCGAAATTGGTGATGCGGTACTCGCCGAAGCGGAAGTTTTCGATCTTCTCGAGCATATCGGGCATAGCGAGCGGCATACGGACTACCCTGCCCTGAGGACCGTAGAAGCCGGGAGCGGAGATCGTGACGCCCTTGACGGTGAAGTCGGAAAGGAGGTCGATCATCTTCTGGCTGGCCTGGACGAAGTAAGGGGAAGGGAGTGTCTTTTCCCAGTTCATATGCTTCTTGAAAGCTTCTTCGACCTCGGGCATCGTGACCTTATCTCTTCCTGCGTACCAGTTGAGCACGCCGTCGAAGCCGACGGAGATGTGGGAAAGGATGTAGGAGCCGAGGGGGATGTCGGCGTGGAGGGCGCCGGAGGTCCCGATGCGGACGATGTTAAGGGCCTTGTGGACGGGCTTGACCTCGCGGGTCGCGAAGTCGACATTGGCGAGGGCGTCAAGCTCGGTCATCACGATGTCGATGTTGTCCGGGCCGATGCCGTGGGAGAGGACGGTCAGCCTCTTGCCTTTGTAGTAGCCTGTCACGGAGACGAACTCGCGGGACTCGTGCTCGCACTCGATGTCGGAAAGGTAGCCCGCGATCATCCTGACGCGGGAAGGGTCGCCGACCATCACGACGTCGTCGGCAAGCTCTTCGGGACGGATGTGGATGTGGAATGCAGATCCGTCGTCGTTGATTATAAGTTCAGATTCGGGTATTCTCATAATGCGTAGCGGTTAGTATGATGAATAGCAAATATAGGAATTGAAAAGCGATTTTCCTATTTTTGCGAACGAAAGATAATCAGAAAATTATGTGGCAGCGGATCCAAACACTATATCTGGCCCTCTCGGCCGGCCTTCTTTGCTTTCTCCTTTTCGGCAACGCCCTCACCATAAACACCCCCGACGGCCTTGAAAGCGTGCGCTACACGGCCCTCGCGAAGCCCTATATGGCCATTCTCCTCTGGATTCTGGCGGCCATCCAGGTCGTAGCCCTGGTCTCCTTCAAGGTCAGGATCCTCCAGATGAGGCTGTCGACAGTGGCCGGGCTCGTTGCGCTCGGGGCCTTCATCTGGCTGGGAGTGATGTATTTTACCGCGGCGGAGGGGACGGTTTTCCGCTGGACCGCCATCTTCCCTTTCGCAATCGCCGTCTTTGACTTTCTTGCCGCCAGGGGCGCCTTCCAGGACCAGCTTGTCGTCGAGAGCGCGAGCCGCCTCAGGAGCAGGCGCAAGTAGTTATACGATTATTGAAAATATATCGTATATTTGCACGATATGAGCATAAGCAATCAACCAAAGAGAGTAGTCATCACCGGACTCGGAATTGTCTCTTCAATAGGCAATTCCGTACCGCAGTTTTGGCAGAACCTCATAGACGGAGTCTGCGGCATCGACTTCATCGACGAATTCAAGGACCTCCCGGTCAAATATGCCGGCAAGGTCAAGGATTTCAATCCTGAAGAGTTCGGGATGGACAAGCCGTTCGTCCGCAAGCAGGACCTCTTCACTCAATATGGAATGGCGGCCGCGTGGCAGGCAATGACCGACAGCGGCCTCGTCGCCGACGGCGAGGGCAAGAACATCGAGCCCCTCAGGCTCGGCGTCTATGTCGGCAGCGGCATCGGCGGCTTCGACGTCCAGTACCGTGAGACCGCCAAGATGATAGAGGACCCCTCGGGCCAGTGGATTTCCCCGCTCTTCATTCCCACGATGATATCCAACATCGCGGCAGGCCACATAGCCATTAAGCATCACGCCGAAGGCCCCTGTCTCGACATAGTGACCGCCTGCGCGACCTCATCGCACTGCATAGGCGAAGCCTTCCGCGCCATCCGCCACGGCTACGCCGACGCCATCATCGCCGGCGGCTGCGAGAACTCCACGATTCCCCTCGGCATCGCCGGCTTCTTCAACGCCAAGGCTCTCTCCAGGGCTGAGGACCCGAAGTACGCCTCCCTCCCCTTCAACAAGAACCGCAAAGGCTTCGTGATGGCCGACGGTGCAGGCGCAATCATCCTAGAGTCGCTCGAGCACGCCCTCGAAAGGGGCGCCCGCATCTACGGCGAGATCACCGGTTACGGCAACACCTGCGACGCCTATCACCCGACGGCCCCTAGGCCGGACGGCTCGACTCAGGCCGCCTGCTTCAGGAGCGCCCTCGAGGAGTCGGATTTCAACCCGGAGAAGGACAACCTCTACATCAACGCCCACGGCACCGGCACCATCCTCAACGACATTGCCGAGACCGTGGCCTACAAGGCCGCCCTCGGCGACTACGCCTACAAGGCCCACATAAGCTCGACCAAGTCGATGACGGGCCATATGTTCGGCGCAGCCGGCGCGGCGGAGGCTATTGCGACCATCCTTGCTCTCAAGCACGGGATCATCCCCCCGACCATCAACCTCGACGAGCCCGATCCCGAATGCGACCTGGACTACACGCCCAACAAGGCGGTCCGCAGCGACATCACGATAGGCCTCTCCGATTCCTTGGGATTCGGAGGCCACAATGCCTGTCTGGTGTTCAGGAAATACGAAGGGTAGTCCGGAAGGCTACTCGTGAGACGGGAGGCGCTGCTCTGCAAGTGCCTCCCATTTCGTACCCGGACGGCCGTAGTTGGCGTACGGGTAGATGGAGATGCCGCCGCGAGGGGTGAAGAAACCCGTTACCTCTATATATTTAGGGTCGAGAAGACGGATGAGGTCCTTCATGATCGTGTTGACCACATCCTCGTGGAAATCACCGTTGTTGCGGAAGCCGAAAAGGTAGAGCTTGAGGCTCTTCGACTCGACCATACGGACATCCGGGACATAACATATGCGTATCTCGGCGAAATCCGGCTGGCCGGTGATGGGGCACAGCGTCGTGAACTCGGGGCAGTTGAACCTCACCCAGTAGTCGTAGTCCTTGTGAAGGTTTTCGAACGATTCGAGCACTTCGGGATTATAGGTGTCCTTGACGGGGACATTGTGTCCAAGGGCTTCCAAACCCTCTCCTTGTCTTCTGCTTGACATATCAGAATTCCTTTAGGGCCACCTCGACGACATCGTCGACCGGCAGATAATACTTATAGAATGCATCCTCGCCGAGCTGCGAGTAACGGGCGACAAGCGCCTTGAGTTGCGGCTCCAGGTAGGAAGCCGTCTCCCTAAACTCCTCGTCACCGGCCGTGATGCCGTCGGTCGTGGCGGCGAAGCTGCGGAACGCGGGCAGGACGGGGTGCTTGGCGAAGAAGGCATCCATAGCCTTGAAATCCTTTACGCGGAGTATCTCGGCGCGGTTGGTGTCGAACATACGGGATGCGAAACGCATCTGAGTCGCCTTCTTGTTGCAGCTTATGTAGAACTGTGTCGCCTTCGTTGTGTCCACGGGGACAAATACGTCGGGAACTATGCCTCCGCCGCCATAGACGGTGCGGCCGAGGAGTGTCTTGTGGACATCGGTCGTGTCGAGGTGGAGGCTGTCGCGGGAGAAGACCTCGCCGCTCGCGTATCGCTTGTAGATGTCGTAGGCGTAATCGTCGGAATAGGGCTTCTGGATGCAGCGGCCGGACGGGGTGTAGAACCTCGCGACCGTGAGGCGGATGCCGGAGCCGTCGGTGAAATAGACCGGCTCCTGCACGAGCCCCTTGCCGTAGGACCGCCTCCCGACAAGCTTGCCTCTGTCGTTGTCCTGAATGGCGCCGGCGAAGATCTCGCTGGAAGAGGCGGAGTTCTCATTGATGAGGACGATGAGCTCCACATCCTTGAGTTTGCCCTTGCCGTCGGACTTGTAGTCTTCGCGCGGGTGTCTCAGGCCCTCAAGATAGACTATCTCGGCGCCCTTTTCGAGGAACTCTCCGGAAAGGAGTATCGCCTGGTCGAAATAGCCGCCGGAGTTGTCCCGGAGGTCGAATATGAGGCGCTTCATACCGGCCGAAGCCAGCGAAGATGTCGCTTTCCTGAATTCGGAGACCGTGTTGCGGGAGAATCTCGTAAGACGGAGATAGGCCGTCGTGGAGTCTATCATAAAGGACGCATCGACGCTTCGGATGGGAATACGGCCTCTCGTGATGTCGAAGGGAATGGTCTCGCCGTCGCGGGAGACGGTGATCCTGACCTTTGTCCCTGCCGGACCCTTCATCAACTTGACCATATCGTCCTGCGGGAACTTCAGGCCGGCGATTGTCTTGTCGCCGACCTTGAGGATGCGGTCGCCGGGCTGCAGGCCGACTTTTTCGGCCGGGCCGCCGGAGATGACTTCGAGGACGATGGCAGTGTCGTTAGGAACGTTGAACTGTATGCCAATCCCGTCGAAATTGCCCACGAGGTCCTCTTCGGAGGCCTCCAGCTGGACCGGAGGAATATAGACGGAATGGGGGTCGAGGGCGGAAAGGGCGGCAGTCACGGCGGCGTCGGTCACGGCGGCATAGTCCACCGTGTCGACATATTTGCTCGCAATCTCGTCGAGGATGATGTTCATCTTCGCCCAGTCCTCATAGCGGACCTTTATGCCCCGCTCAGACTGGTCGATCTTGTTGTAGAGCATAACCGCCACCGCGCCGAGCACGAAGGCCAGGAGCACCGTGAATATACGCACCGTAGACGATCCTTTTCCCTCCGAGGCCATATCAGTCTATCTTTTCGACTTCTACTCCGGCCCTGCGGAGAAGCTTGATCCCGTCGTCGAGGCGGTATTCGTCCTTGTACACCACCCTTCGTATGCCGGACTGGATAATCAGTTTGGAGCACTCCATACAGGGGGACGACGTGACATAGAGGGTTGCGCCGGAAGAACTGTTGCCGGATTTGGCAATCTTGGTGATGGCATTGGCCTCGGCGTGGAGGACATACGGCTTGGTCGCGCCGCTTTCATCCTCGCAGATGTTCTCGAAGCCGGCCGGGGTGCCGTTGTAGCCGTCGGAGATGATCATCCTGTCCTTGACGAGAAGGGCACCGACCTGACGCCTCTTGCAATAGGAATTGCGGGCCCAGACCGACGCCATCTCCATATAACTCTTATCGAATTTTTCCATTACGTGCGCTGATACAGATAGCGTTTGATGCTCTTCTTGGGGGTGCGTTCGAAGTCTTCCGGCATAAACTCGAGCTTCTTGATCTGTGCGTAGTTGGGAAGCTCGGCGTTGATGGCGGGAAGAGCCTTCTCGATGCGCTCCTCAAGGGCGCGGCGGGTGATGCCGTCGAGGTCGGCCTGGTGATAGTCAGGATATATAAGGGCGGTGAGGCCGCCGTTGTCCTCGATGACGAGGGACTCGACCACGTAGTTGTAGTTGTTGATGACGGCTTCGAGCTCCTCGGGGTAGATGTTCTGGCCTGAAGGGCCGAGAATCATACACTTGGAGCGCCCGCGGAGGAACAGGTAGCCGTCCTGGTCGATGACGCCCATATCGCCGGTCTTGAACCAGCCGTCGTCGGTGAAGGCCGCCTCGGTCGCCTGCTCGTTCTTGAAGTAGCCGAGGAAGACGTTGGGGCCCTTGACGAGGACTTCGCCGGGAATGTTGACCGGGTCGTCAGAGTCGATTTTGACCTGCATATTGAGAGCTGCAGGACCGCAGGAGCCGATCTTGACCTTGTCCCAGTGGGAATAGCAGATGATGGGGGCGCACTCGGTCATACCGTAGCCGACCGTGTAGTGGAAGCCAATCCTGTTGAAGAATTTCTCCACCTCGGGATTGAACGCCGCGCCGCCGAGGATGATTTCCTCGAATGCGCCGCCGAAGGTCGTCGTGAGCTCGTTGTAGAACCTCTTTTCGATGACCTTGTCGATGAGCGGGATGCTCATTACGAACTTGTTGCGGTCGATGATGGGCTTGAGCTTGGACTTGTAGACCTTCTCTATGATGAGAGGCACGGCGATGATGATGTCGGGGTGGATCTCCGAAAATGCCTTGAGGATGACCTTCGGGCTGGGGACCCTCGTGAGGAAATGGACGTGCATACCCGTGACCATCTCGAAGAGGAACTCGAACATCATTCCGTACATATGGGCGGACGGCAGCATAGAAACGACCTTCATACCTCTTTTCAGCTGAGGCTCGGCCTGTACGTGGGCGAATTCGATATTGGAGTAGAGGGCCCGGTAAGGGAGCATTACGCCCTTTGAGAAACCGGAGGTCCCGGAGGTGTAGTTGATCACGGCCAGCTCGTCGGCGGAATCCTCGTAGTAGGATATGTCGGATGCCGAGAAGGCCTCGGGGTACTTGCGGCCGAAGGACTCGTTGAGGTGCTCACGGATGTCGGAGAGCTCCGCCGGACGGGCGAAAAGGAGAGTCAGGGTATTGATCTGGACCACGACGTGGAGGTCGGGCATATCCTCGATCGACAGGTTTTCCCATATCAGCTCGTCGACGAAAAGGACCTTGGCGTCGGAGTGGTTGACCAGGTGATGGATGTTGCCGGGCTTGAATTCGTGGAGAAGCGGCACGGCTACGGCTCCGTAGGTCATCGTCGCAAGGAAGCAGACGCCCCAGTTGGCCTGGTTGCGCGAGCAAATCGCGACCTTGTCGCCTTTCGCAAGGCCACACTTTTCAAATGCAATATGGAGCTTGGCTATACGTCTCGCGACATCGCGATAGAACAAGGTAACCCCCTGATAATTAGAAAGGGCGGGGGTGTCCCAGTTTTCCTTGAAGCTCTTCTCGAGCAGTTTGTTTATGGATTGAAATTCCATTTTCGGCGCATTAGTACACAATCGCGCAAATTTACGAAAAATAAAAATCAAAAAAAAGAGGACGGTCCTAGAAGGGCCATCCTCGTCAAACATAATCACAGAAATCGGGCTATTCGATACCGTACTTGGCTAGGATGTCAAGGATCTGGTCCTTGACGGAAAGGGCCCAGAGGAAGTAGCCGGCGTCGCCGGGGTGGACGCCGTCCACGGTGGTTTCGTGCCACTCATTGGCGGCGTTGGATTCGATGAAATAGACGTCATCATATTTCTGAAGCGCCTCAGCCATCAGTTTGCGGGCCATCGCATCCTTGGCGGCCTCTTTCTTGTCCACGACAGTGTCGAAATTGCGGTTCTCGCGGTAGATCGAACTCATAAAAATAAGCGGCTTGCCCTTCTGTCCGCTCTGGATAATCTCGATAAACTTGAAAAAGTTCTTCTTGACCGAGGCGTCGCTGCCGTTGGAGAAGGAATCGAAGACGAATGCCTCAACGTCGGCATCCTTGAGCGCCTTTGCAAACTGCGGCTGCATCAGGCAGTCGCCGCCGACGCCGAGGTTGCAGAACATCAGCCCTGTGAGCCTTGAGAGGAATCCGGGAACGGTCGCTCCGGCTCTTGTGGTGTAGGATCCGTGCATAAAACTGGAGCCGTGAAGGCATATTCTATGACGGAACGGCTCCTGGCCGGGCTTGAGCTTATAGCCGTCGACGACTCCGATCTTGACCGATTTCTCAACGCTGTGGGTTGGGAAATAAAGGAGGCACTCCTTCATCTTCTCATCCATATTGGCAACCAGCACTCCCTCCTTCGGCTCCTCTCCTTTGTCCAGGGCTCTGATCCCGGCCCACAGCCATTTCCCGTCCTTTTTGATATACAGATCGAAGCCTCGGGAGGCCTGAGGGGAAAGATTGCCGCTGCCGGCCTTGATCCACTCCGCCCGGACCCGGATCTCCGGCGAGTCGGTCTCGAAGGTGACTATGACGCCGGCGGACATTTCAAGGCGTGCAATGTCTTTTTCCGTCCATCCGCCGAAACGGTCGAAATCCATACGCTGATAAGGCAGCGGCGTGTCCTGGAACACCTTGCCGGTCAGGGTAAGTTCGCTGGCCTCGGTCCATACGAAATCAGCGGAGGCAAATTTATTCTGCGCGAATGAAGGAACGAGCAGAATTAAAAGGACAAAAATGGAAATCAGTCTTTTCATACTACAAATTATTATTCAAGAGACGCAGTCAGCGTCTCCAGTTCAGGTGCGCCTCCGGTGCTTGAGGGGCTGAATAAATTGAATCTCGCAGATGCATTCGCAAATTTAAGCGCCTTTTCGAGAGGATACTCCTCGTGCAGGGCAAAAAGCATTCCAGCGCAGAAGGCATCTCCCGCTCCGACCGAAGAGACTATCTCTTCCGGTCGCACAGTCTTGGATGGAATAAACACAGGCTCAGAACCCCGCTTCAGAGCAACACCGCCCTCCGGGAAATGGATTACAGCACACTCCCCTACGCCCTTGTCAAGAAATATCCGGCAGGCTTCCTTCACCGAAGGGATGTCTACAATACCGTCCTGAGAGCGCAGCGACCGGCCGAGGCAGCGGCCCGCCTCAACTTCATTAATTATCAGATAATCAATAAATTTCAAACAAGGAAGAACACAGGAAGCGTACCTGTCGCTCTCCTCCGAGACGAGATCGACGGAGGTCTTGTAGCCGCGGCGCTGAAGGCTGTCAAGAACCCTTGCCGAAGCGACTCCGTACTGCGGATCGGGAGCATCCAGGCCGTCGAGCAGCAGCAGGTAGCCAAGATGGAATATCTTCGCCGGGACGTCGATAGAAGAGACCATCTCGGGCGTCAGGCGTGCATTCGCTCCCCTGTTGTGGAAGAATGTCCGCGAGCAGGAGCCGGAGGTCTCCGACATCACATCCGTGTAAGATGTCGGACAGCCCTCAAGGATGCGCACGTTACCGCAGTCGATGCCGTGCCTGACAAAACTGTCAATCACGGCCTGTCCGTTTTCATCATTGCCGACACAAGCAGCGGCAAACAGCGGAATATCCGTCCCGAGCCTGGCGAGGTCGACAAGCACGTTGTGGACGCAGCCGCCAAGGGCCGCCCCCTCACGAGAAATCGTTGTCAGATTACCCCTTTCCGGATAGACATCGATAAACTTTATGATGTCCATCACTACCGTCCCGGCAGATATTATTCCCCTTCTTTTCACGCTTTTCCTACGCTTTCAAAAAGATCCATATGCCAGGAAACGGCTTTGCGCGTCGCCTCCTCGATCGTATTTTTCATTCCGATATAATCGGTCTTCTCCCCGCCATAGACAGCCTCTGCGGCGGCAATCTGTAGGGCCGTAGCAACGTTGATCTTGCATATCCCGTTATGGACGCAGGCCTTGAAATCCTCGATGGAAGTGCCACTCCCGCCGTGAAGGACGAGCGGGGTCGCTATCCTTCCGGCAATCTCGCGGAGCCTGTCGATATTGAGTTTAGGAGTGGCGATATACTTGCCGTGGAGGTTGCCTATCGCAATTGCGAGCGCATCGGCGCCCGTCGCGGAGATAAACGCCTCCGCCTGGGCGGGGTCGGTGAAGATGTCGGCATTCTGACGGCCTTCATCGTCCGTCCCGGCATCACCGACGCGGCCGAGCTCGGCCTCGACATCGACACCGCAAACCCTCGCGGCCCTGACCACCTCCTTCGTTTTCCGGACATTCTCCTCGAAAGGCAGGGCCGCGCCGTCGAACATCACGGAGTTGAAGCCAAGTTCCATAGCACGGAGGCAAGTTTCAACGCTCTGGCCGTGGTCGAGATGGACGCAGACAGGCACGGGGGCATCCACAGCCAGCCGCAGGAACACCGGAGCAATAAGCTCCATAGGGGCGCAGGGGAACTGCACCTCCGCAACCTGAAGAATCAGAGGAGAACGCAGCTGCACGGCAGCGGCAACGGCTCCGCGGGCCTGCTCAAGGCTCAAGCAGTTGAACGCTCCGACGGCATAGCGGCCCTTCCGGGCCGCCTTGAGAATACTTGAAAGAGAGACAAGCATATTTTAGAGATCGATCATCACCTTCATCGAGGTCTCCCTGTGGGCGTCGATGAACTTGTAGGCGTCGTAGAACTTCTCCAGAGGGAAACGCTCGGTAATGAGCGGATTGAGGTTGATCTTGCCGCTATGGACCTGCTCCACGGCCTCGAGGTAGTCTTCGTGCTTATACATAAGCGTACCGACGAGCTTGAGCTCGTGCTCGCCGAGGTGCTCCATATTGATCACAGGGTTCTTGGCAAACACAGCCACGATGACTATTTCGCCGCCCTTTTCAATCGTGGACATCAGCGACTGGATGGAAGACTCCACGCCGGCGACTTCGAACGCCGCCTGGTAGCCTTCCTCTCCGAAGATATCCTTGACGGCCTCGGCAAGCGGAGTCTTGCTTACATTGAGGGTGTATTTAATGCCGCATTCACGGGCCTTGGCAAGGCGAAAGTCGCTGATGTCGGTAATCAGCACCTTCGCGGCGCCGCGGGCCTGTACGAACTGAGCGATGAGGTTGCCAATGGTGCCGGCTCCGGAGACCACCACGTTGCGGCCCTTGAGGTCGATGCGGTTGGTCGCGTGTGCTCCCACTGCCGTCGGCTCGATCATCGCTCCGAAATCCAGTGGCATATCCTTCGGGAGAAGGACTGTCCTGTCTTCCGTCACCACGAAGTAGTCCTGGGCCGCGCCGTCGGCGTGGAATGCCTGGACTTTAAGGTTCTCACAGATATTGTAGCGTCCGTGCTTGCAGGGGTTGCATTTACCGCAAACGAGCTGCGGGCGGGCAGTCACGGGATCTCCCGGCTTGAAGTTCTTCACATCCGGACCGACGGCGACGACGATACCCGAATACTCGTGTCCCTGTACCACGGGATATATGCACGAAGGGTGCATACCGTGGAAGGAATGTATCTCCGAGCCGCAGATGCCGATGTGCCTGACCTGCATCATTATCTCATTGCCTTTCAAGTCCTCGGCCCTGGGCGCGGGAACATCATTGTGCACCTCAATGGCACCGGGTGCGGTCATAATAACTTTTCTCATATATTTATTGCCAGAAAAAATCGTTTTGTCTGTTCTCCGCGGTGTTGAGGCGGAGTTCGCTTTCCGGATATGCACTGAGAAGACCCTTGCGGAGGTCAATAATCTCCGTAGGATAGATATACCCCTTCTCAACGGCGCCCGGGAAATGATACACAAGATAAGTGTTGAAATCGGGCAGATGCCCCATATAGAACTCGTTGGCGGGAACGGCGATGTTGTCGCGCAGCCACGTCGCACCGCGGCGGTGGGTGTCGAACCACTCGTGGCCCTCGCCCATCATCTCGATCAGGCGCTCCCACATCACTGCATTGACAAGGTCCTCGCTGCTGGCGAAGTTGCCCGCCGACCAGTCGGCCGGGACGGAAGAAACGCCCACGTCCCTCGAATGCCTGGCCCTGTCGCGCAGCACGTTGACATTTTCAATGGCCTTCAGCCCCCACGCATCGCCGGGGCTGGCGCTCAGGGACGCCGCCGCCTCCGCAGCAATCAGGTAGAGCTCAGCCATCCTCATCAGGTAGAAATCCGCCTTGCCGCTGGTGACGTCGTAGGTCGGGTCAAGATACTTCTTGATATAGGCATCGGACGCGGACGTGACGTTGCCGTCGTTAGGATAGGTGTTCACCGTCTTCCCTGTGTTCTGATTTTTATAGCTCACAAAGAACGTTGCGGCGAAGCGCGGATCGGAAGTCTGCGCGTAGAGAGTGCTGTTGTGCGAGCCGGTGCCGCGAGTGCCGCCGGAGTACTTTATGATATTCTCAAGCGCAAAGCGGCAGGGACGCACGCGGCCGGCATTGGAGTTCGTCGTCGCGACATTTGCCGTACCCTCCGGGAATGGCGGAAGCATATGGATCGAGCAGTAGCTCTGCCCGGCCTTGTTGGAAGCGGTGATCTTGAGTATGCTCTCCGGCAGGAACCAGTCGCCCTCCTCGGTCCAGCGGAAGAGAGTCCGGTAGTCCGGAGCAAGGGAATAAGGCCCCTCGTCTATAACATATTTCGCCGTGTCATAAGCCAGGGTGAAAGCATCTTCAGCAGAAGATATCCCGCAGGCACTGAAATCGGGTGTCCTTCTGGACGTGTCCCAAAAATTATCGTCCGGGGCAGAAAGCAGAGAGCCGATTGTCAGATAGACCGACGACTTAAGCGCCGTGGCGGCCCAGTTGTTTGGCCGGTTCTTGCCCGGAGCCACTTCCTCCGCCCTCCACGGGCTTCGCATATTTTTCTCTGCAAAGGCAAGGTCTTCCAGCACCAGGGCATACACATTCTCGAAAGGCTGCCTGGCATTGTGGAGTTCCTCCGCCTCAACGGGAGAATGAGTCAGAATCGGAACGTCGCCCCAGATACGGACAGCGGTAAAATAGAAATGGGCCCGGATCAGGCGCGCCTCCGCCTCTATCTCCCGCTTAAAGTCCTCGTCCACAGGGCTGCCGGGCAGATTGTCAATAAGCCTGTTGCAGCGGTTGACACCAAGCCAGACGGCCGTCCAGACATTCTTGTTGCCTGTGACGGAAGTGGAATACTTCGTGAAATACATACCGTCCAGCCACTCGTCGGTCGTCCGGTTGCCGCCCCAGATAATCAGTCCAGACCCGGTCTGGAAATATTCGTTCATCGTCCCTTTCCAGAGCGAAACGTTGTTGAGCGTAAGATAACAGCCGTTTATGTTGGCTTCGAGCGCCTGAGGAGAATCATAGACACTGTCGTCCGAGAGGGACGTGGTCGGCACCTCGTTCAGGAATTTCGAGCAGGAGGTGACGGCCAGAAGCAATATGATTGGAATCAACTTTCTCATAGCGCGTCAGAATGTAAACCGGACATCGAAGGAGAAGGTGCGGCAGGAAGGATACGAACCTCCGTCGATACCCATCTTCTTCACATTGGTACCATAGGTGTTGACATCAGGATCCCAGCCCGTGTATTTTGTTGCGACGAACACATTGGAAGCGGAGGCCGTCAGGGTGACGCTTTTCAGCCATTTCTTCCTCACACGGAACAAATATGAAAGCGATATGTCCGAGAGCCTCAGGTAGGAGCCGTCCTCGATGTAGAAGCTGGAGAACTTCTTGAAGTCGCTGTTCTCGATCTTGTCGACAGCAGGATACTTTGCGCCGGGATTGTCCGGGCGCCAGGCATCGTAGTAGGCCGCGCGGACGACGTTGTGTCTGGTGACATTGGTCGCCGTCTCTATCGCGGAGTTGAAGTTGAACAGATCGTTGCCATAGGAGCCGCTGAAAGCCACCGAGAGGGTAAGGTCCTTATAGCGCAGCGACGTGTTGAATCCGTAAAGAAGCTTCGGGTTGGGGTTGCCGATTATGGTGCGGTCGCCTTCGTCGATGTAGCCGTTGCCGTTGAGATCGTAATAGTCAAGGCTGCCCGGCTCGCGGGGAAGGCCGCCGTTGCTGATCGGCGTACCTGTCTCACCCTCGGGGACTATCCTCTTGACCTTGTAGCCGTAGAAGAGGCCCATCTCATAGCCCTCCATAAAGATATTCGCCGTCTGCGCGCAGTAGGCAGAGTTGCCTATCTGGGCACCCTCGAAATACACGACATCCTTGCACTGGTCGGTAGTTACCCAGATGGACTTGCGGTCGGCCGTCTTGCTGATGGCGACAATCTTGTTGCGGTTGAAGGTGATGTTGCCCCCTATCGACCATTCA
This sequence comes from Bacteroidales bacterium, assembly GCA_017553405.1. Classification (GTDB taxonomy): domain Bacteria; phylum Bacteroidota; class Bacteroidia; order Bacteroidales; family UBA932; genus Cryptobacteroides. The sequence goes on along the minus strand of JAFZME010000067.1, from coordinate 4,555 downwards.
AAATTGCCGGCCTTCACAGGGACGGCCTCCACGCTGAGCTCGAATCCGCTGTTGCGGATAGTGCCCTCGTTGACGTAGAATGTGGTCATTCCCGTCGAAGCCGGTATCTCCTTGGCCTGCAGCAGGTCGAAGGTCGTCTTCATATAACCGTCAGCCACGATGCTGAGGCGTCCGTTCCAAAGATTCAGGTCGAATCCTCCGTTGAGCTGCTCAGTGGTCTCCCATTTCAGGTGGGGGTTGGCCAGGTTGCTCGGGGTCACCGTGACGGAAGTCTCGGAGACATTGCCAGGATCGTGGGCCGAAATGGCGGAAATCGTGTAGGTGCTGGTCGTCTGGTAGTCCGCTATGGATTGGTCGCCGACACGGCCCCAGCCGGCACGCAGCTTCAGCGAAGATATCCACGAACTCCGGAACCACGGCTCCTGGCTCATACGCCAGGCGAAAGCGAACGACGGGAAGAATCCCCACTTGTTGGAACCGCGGAACTTACTGGATCCGTCGGCACGGAATGTGGCCGTGAGGACGTAGCGGTCCCTGTAGTTGTAGATTCCGCGGGCAAGGAAGGAGAGCGTGCTGCTCTTGACCTCGGTGTAGGTCTCGCGCCTGTTGGGTGCATAGTTGATACAGTCGAGACCACCCTTGAACTGGTCAATGTTCCATCCCTCCACGACCTGGGAGCCGATGAAATTGCTGTAATATGTCGCGCCGACAGTACCGGACAGGCTGTGCTGCTTCCAGCGTTTGTTGAACAGGAACAGGTTATCCCAGTTCCAGTTGAAGTACTCATAGGTGCCGATGGCGCCGGATGAACCCACACTGGTGGTGTTGATGGCGGAGGACTTGAACTTACGGCGCTCGGAATTGCGGTAGTCAATACCGGCCGTGCTCTTGAACGTCAGCCAGGGGGTGATTTTCCCTTCCAGATAGAGTGTCGGAGTGATACGGTAATCCTTCCTGTCGTTGGAAAAATGAGTCTTGTCGAGCCAGCGGTAGGGGCTGGATTTCACATCCTCGTCGCCGTCGTCGTAGCTGTACTCGTCCTCAAGGTCGTATGAAGCGAAATACGGCCTGTAGGAGATAATCGATCTCACGAGGGACGCCGCGGACGACATACGGCCGCCGCCGGTGGACTGCGTCATATCCGAGTGTATATGAGCCGCATTGAAACGGGCGCCCAGCTTGAACTTCGGGCTCACAGTCCAGTCGAGGTTAAGCCTGGCGATGTACTGGCGCACGCCGGTGTCCTTGATAACTCCCCTCCTGTCGTTGAACGCCATCGAGAATGAGTAGGCAAGATTCTTCGGCTTGCCGTAGATAGCAAAGTTGTAGCGCTGGCTCACGGCAACCCGGAGGGCTTCCTTCTGCCAGTCGACAGGCCTGACCTTGAGACCCGAATGAGTCTCGGGATCCTCATATATCTCACGAAGATACGCGGTGCTCCCCGTGTCTTCGAGATAGCTGACATATTCGTCGAAGGAGAGCACGTCGATCCTCTTTGTCGCCATACTCACATCGACTCCGGCCGTAAAGCGGATCACGGGGCGCTCCTTGCGGCCCGTCTTGGTCGTGATTAGCACTACGCCGTTGGCGCCGAGCGCTCCGTAGATTGCAGTCGCCGAAGCGTCCTTGAGAATTTCGACGCTCTGGATGTCGGAGGGATTGAGGCCTAGCAGGCCGTTGAAAGTCTCGTCGCTGCTGCCGTTGTCGGCTCCCCTCGAGAGAAGGGTCTCCCCTCCCTGCGAAGCGTTGAGAATGACTCCGTCCACGACATACAGAGGCTCCGAGCTTCCATTGAAGGAAGACAGTCCCCTGATCCTCATCGCTATACCGCCGTCGGGAGCTCCACCGTTACGCACGATCTGCACGCCGGCTGCACGGCCCTGGATAAGCTGGTCTATAGAAGTCGAACGGGCCGCTTCGTCCTCGTCGAGGCGGATAGAGGTCACGGCACCTGTAAGGTCACTCTTTCGCATATAGCCGTAGCCCACAATGACGGTCTCCTCAAGAGTGTCCACCTTCGGACCATACAGCAGCGAATCCAGCTGACGGTCGGACAGGGATGACAGGGAGTCGGGAAGCTGGGCATAGACGCTCAGGCTGCCAAGGAGGAACAATACTGCAAGAATTATCTTTCTCATATCATTTCCTCCCGAAAGTCAGTGAAACACCCGCAAGCAGAGCGGCGGAACTCGGACAGGTGCCGTAGTCGACACCGATGACCGTAGGATTCCAGCGCCCGGAAGCGCTGTAAGTAAGAAGATCATAACCGGAAAGCGACACCTTGAGCGCCTTTACGACCGTCTGTTTCTTAAGCGGAACAGAATACTCGGCACGAGCGCGCGAAAGGCGCAGGTAGTCGCCCTTGCGAAGGTACCTGTCAGTGATGTCGTAGTCCGGGGCTCCTTCGAAAAGGAGCTTGTTGAGCTCAAGGATCTGATGTCCCGCGGCCCAGGTTGCAAGCATCTCGAAGGAGAAATCGCCATAGGTGAACGACGTACCGACGCTGCCATAGAACTTCGGCATAGAACCGCCTATGATCTGGCGGTCGAAGCGGTTGACCACGCCGTCGCCGGTGACATCTATGAGTTCGCCGTTCTCATCGGTCTTGTAGCCATAGAAAGAAGACGGAGAATAGCCGAGCACATTTGCAGTGGCGATGAAATCTCCGCCGATGAACGGGCCGTGGAGATCGCCGTCATCCACTTTGACGATCTGGGCTATGTTCCAGGCAAAGCCTGCCGAAGCGCTCCAGGAGTACTTATCTGCCTTTAGTATCACTCCCTTCACCTCGGCTTCGATGCCGCGCATCGAGATGCGGGCTTCGCGGCTGAAATGACTCTCGCGCGGAGCTTTCACCCAGTAATAGCCATCCTGCCTGCCAAAGCAGTACGATGTAAATGCGTCGTCGGTCATCCTGTCGAAATAGGCGGCGGAAAGGGTGAGCCTGTCGGAAAGGAAGCCGAGCTCCAGCTTCGCAGTCCCCTCGCGTGTCCTGAGGTGGCGGAAGCCTTCATAGAACATCTGCAGGTTTTCCTGCACCTCGGGATAATTGTCGGTCAGGTAGTCCACATAGCCGATATAGGGGACGTTATTGTCAAGACCGGCCTCTCCGTATGAACCGGAAAGGCGCAGAGTCGAGACGGCCTTCCCATCCGGGAAGAGGGCCTTGTGAAGATCCACCCACGCACTGCCGTTCTTGTAAAGGTCGGGGACCTTCTCGTAACGAGGCGTGTGGTCTATTCGGAGCAGGGCGCTCACTCCGACCATATCCGCATATTCATAGCCAAGATTGAGCAGAGCCCCATACGAGAACGTGTTGTACTCGTACTTGCGGATGTCGGGGTCACTGTTATAGAGGTTGAGGCCTCTCGCCCGGAGCTTGTGGGTGAAGAAGTCGCTACCGATCATCGTGCCGCGCTTGACGTTGGCTCCGCGGAGATCCGCAGTTAGCTCGGCAATCAGATGATGCTTGTCGGCAAAATAACGGTTAAACGTAAGATGGGCTCCGGCGTTATAGGCGAAATCGGTGTTGCCCTTGACTATCGAGCGGCCGTTTTCTTCCGCGCCGAGCGGAGTCCTGTCTCCGTACCATATGAAACTGTCGGAGTTGTTGAGATCCACCCCGGTGTCAAGCTTGAACTTGACGAACTTGCCTATATTGGCGGCGAGGAATATGCCGCTGGTAAAACGCTTGTCCTGCCTCTCATTGTCGTAGTCCTCCTTCCATCCGGCCACGCTCTGGTCAGGGAAGAAATCGGGATTGCGCTGAAGCAGGGTGAGGCTTCCGCTGCCGAAGGGCTCCGTGCAGGCCGGCGTATTGGACTTGCCCATAACGAAGGTGGAGTTCATCCCGAAAGTGAGCACGCTGTTGGCCTTGTTCTCAAAGAAGGCCCTTAGGCCGCCCGCAAGGCCATTGTCGCGAGGCTCCACGCCGTCAGTCTGCCTGAACCAACCGGACACGCCGTACATCGAATGTCCGGTGCTTCCGAGGAAGGAGACATAGTGGTTGTGGTTGAATCCCGGGGCCGTCCCTGCGACCTTCATTGCGGACATCGACAATCCGATGTCGGAGTTCCACTTCACGCGGAACTTCTCGTCGCTGCGGCCGGCACCGGTGGTGACGATGACAACTCCGTTCGCTCCCCTGTTGCCATATCGGGAGGTCACGGAGAGGTCCCGCTCCAGCCGTATGCTCTCAATGTCATAGATGTTGAGATACGACAGGGACGGCGTTATCTCCACCCCGTCCACAACCCAAAGGGGCTGCGAGGAGCCGCGGATGCCACTTCCTCCCCTCACCAGCACGGAAAAATCCTCCCCGAAACTGCCTGTCACAGAGTTGACAAGGACGGACGGGGAGCTCCCGCGCAGCAGGGCCGCCGGGTTGAACGGCTCCTGGGCCGCTGACGACAAGGCGATCAGCGCAGCCGCAAGAACGGATATTCCAAATCTACAACGTCCCAAAATCTTCAAATGTGTAAGGTAAGATATCAGTAACATCCGCCTCGGTCAGGCCGTGGAGGGCTTTCTGGGTAACGGTGACTTCCGTATTGAG
>JAFZME010000066.1 GCA_017553405.1 Bacteroidales bacterium | reverse complement strand
TGGCCTATGTGAAGCGGGTTGAAAGACCCTGAATAGACGGCTATCTTCATCAGGAAAGCTTCTCCTTGAGGTATTTGCTCAATGTCTCCTCGCTGGTGACGGATGCGCCGGTGTCGATCTCTCCGTCAAGGATGAAGAATGCATAAGGCACCGAAGTCACGTTGTAGACGCCCACGTAAGGGGAAGCCTGACCCCTGGTGTCGCAGACATTGATCCAGGGCAGCTTCTGGGCCTTGACTGTCGTCGCCCACTCGGTCTTGCCGGTGTCGAGGGAAACGGCGAAAATCTCGAATCCCTTCGAATGGTATTTCTCGTAGAGAGGAATGAGGGATGCGGTATTGAACATATTCTGCCCGGCGGTGGCCGTCCAGAAATAGAGCATCACGACCTTCGCCTCAACCTCCGAAAGCTTCCTGCGGGCGCCTCCAAGATCCGGAAGGTCTATTTCGGGGAAAGCCTGGACGGAAGCGTCGCGAAGCTTTGCGGAAATCTCGAGCTGCTTTGTCCTCAACTCTGCCTCCTTCCTCAGCGAAGCAACGTAGGAGGAGTTAGGATAGACGGTCGATAGTGAATCCACAACGTTGGACATCACGATGGCGTCGGTGAACTGATTGAACACGGGGACACCGCCGGGAGTCTTCTGGAAGAGCACCTGGACCGAAGTGAGGGACTTGCTGTTGTTGAGGACATATGCCATACGGCTGCGATAATAGTCGATATAGATCTTAGCCGCAGCGGCGGGACTTTCAGCCGAAGAGAACTTCGCGCTGAACTCGGCATAATCCTTCTCCACGTCAGCCAGCTTGAGGCTCTCCTCGGAGCCCTCGATCTTCAGGCCGCGGCCAAGGCTGTCGGAAGAGACCTTCACCTTGTCGCCATTCATAAGCAGGAGGGAGGCTATCTGCCTGCCGTTTCTCGTCAGGTAGACAAACTCCGGCTCTTCCAGAGCCAGACGGGCCTTATAGGCACCGGCAGACGACACCTTCACGGTGTCGGCCTTGCCGGAATGGAGCTCCTTGAGGACGAGCTCGCCGCCGCTGACTCCGTCCAGGACGCCGCTGACCGAGGCGCCTCCATTGCAGGAAACGGCCGTTGCAATAGCAATGGCCGCCGCTAAAAAACTAAAGTTTTTCATATTCGGAAAGGATGCTGTCCGCTATCTCCTTCATCCTCTCGGGAGAGAGGCTGAGCTTGGGCTTGCGGAAATCCAGGTCCGACTCGCTGCGGAGAGGGACAAGGTGGATGTGGGTGTGGGGGACTTCCATACCGAGGACGGCCACGCCTATCCTCTTGCAAGGGACAGCGGCTTTCAGCGCCTCAGCCACCTTGCGGGCAAAAGCCCACAGGCCGGCATAGGTCTCTGCCGGGAGGTTGAAGATGTAGTCGTCTTCGATGTTTTTGGGGATGACGAGGGTGTGTCCTTCCGCAAGGGGGTTGATGTCGAGAAATGCGTAGAACTCATCGCTCTCCGCCACCTTGTAGGAAGGGATCTCCCCTGCGGCTATCCTTGAGAAAACCGTTGCCATTACAGGGAAATTTCAAGAATCTTGAACTTCATAATGCCTGAAGGGACCTGGGCATCCACAATCTCGCCCTTGCTGTGGCCCATAAGGGCCTTGCCGATGGGCGTCGTGGAAGCGAGGCGGCCTTTTGAGAAGTCGGCCTCGGTCTCGCCGACGATGGTGAACTCCATCACGGCCTTGTTGGCGAGGTTCTCCACCTTCACCTTCGAAAGGAGCTGGACCTTGTCGGTCGAGAGCTTGGACTCGTCGATGACGCGGGCGGCGGCAACCTTGTTCTTCAATTTGGCGATCTTCACTTCGAGAAGCCCCTGCGCATCACGCGCGGCGTCGTACTCCGCATTCTCCGAAAGGTCGCCTTTTTCGCGGGCTTCTGCAATCGCTGCAGAGATGACAGGGCGCTGTGCCAGTGCATCCGCGAGCTCTTTCTTGAGTTTGTCAAGACCCTCCTGGGTCATATATTCAATTTCCATTATATAAATTATTTAGTCTTCAAATAGGGTAACTAAAAAGGAGTCCTGCCATCAGGCAGAACCCGTATCTGATGGCAAATATATCAATTTTCATTTAAAACAACAAATTGTCACTCATCTTTGTTGAGCCCGTATTTCCTGATGAGCACGGAGATCTCCGGGTCGAGATTGCCCCTGTAGACATAACTGCGGTTCAACTTGACGGCATTGAGATAGTGCTGGACCGCCTCCTTGTCGTCGCCCTGGCGGGAATAGATGATCGCCCTCAGATACTCGGTCCGGTCCGTCACCGGGAGCCTGCGGAGAATCTCCATCGCCGAAAGGTTGTAGTCCATAGCCGTGAGTGCGACGGCAGCGTTGAAGTCCTTATAGGGACGAAGCAGAGTGACGGCCGTCTCATAGTCGCGGTCGGCAAGAGCTTTGACACCAAGCATATAGGTTGTGTCGAGGACCGTCGTGTGGACGGTGTCCTTGACCATCCCCCTGCGGTGGAGGAAGAAGTCGAAACGCACCGTGCGGAGCTTCGGATAGAGCACCTCGCGTAGGCGCCTGTAGTAGGGCCGGGAAGCCATCTGGCGCTCCCTCTCGTCGGGATCCTTCACGGAAAGCCGCCTGAAGAAATCCTCCTTGTCCGGCCCGGTCATCACGGAATCCGCCGCGACGAGCGTCTCGAGATAATCCCAGTTCTCGGGGTTACTCCTCGGAATGAACCGTATCTTCGGCGACTTTTCCCTTTTCAAATGCTCCTCAGGATAGGTCTCGTCGAGGTTGTAGGAAAGGCCCTCACTCCGGCGGAGAGAATCGCGGCAATGCTTTATATATTTCTTGAAATACTCCGACACGGAAGACGAACGGGCCGAGGCAAGTTTCGTATTGAGGGCGAAACTCCCCTCCGGAGAGCAGGACGCCGTGACCATAATCGAGTCGATGTCGAACTCACGGTTGTCGACCAGACCGGCAAGGCAGTTCCTGATCCTCGATATCTCCGTCCTGTTATCCGAGAACCCCTCGTCGATGTCCGACCGGCCCGGAAGGAAGCCGATATGGCAGGCCGTGTTGGCCGTCGCGCGGCGCTCTATGACCTTGGTCTTGTAGTGCTCGGAAGGGTCCAGGAAGGTGGATATGGAGCTGACATAGAAGGTCAGGGGTTCGCTCTGCGGTATCGAGTAGATGTTGCGGTCCTCCTCGTAGATACCGCCCGAAAGCTTGACAAGCACCTTGGAGAGCTTCGGACGGGTATTGATCGTCTGGACGTACTCATAGGCGAACTCGCCGCCGGAGGAAACCATCACGGTGTCGAGCCTGATGCCTTCCGTCACGAGCGGGGTCTTCACGTAACGGGAGAACATCCTGTCCTTCATCGAGATCTTCTTCTCGTTCTGACGGAGGCGGAAGCGGTTGGTGTAGTGGTCTATGGCTTCCCTTGCGGAGACGCCGTAGATTGAACGGTAGCGCTCGTCTGAGACCACGGTGGAGTCGGTCTTGAGGGCATACATCTCGGGGATATTCCGCTTTATGAATATCTCGAGAGACCGGCTGTCGATAAACTCGGTCGAATCGGTGATGATGGACGCGATGAAACGGTTGTAGCGCTCGTAGCCCTTGAGCTGACGCTCGCGGTAGCCTTTGCCCGTGATGATTACTGGGTCGAGACGGACGCTGTCGTCAAGGACGAACATCTCCGGAGCGAAACGGATCTGCCACCGGCTGTCCTGCATCGCCGGAGGGACGGTGATCCGGAAACGGATGTCGACCTTGCCGTGACGTTCGGCAATGTTGCGGAAGCGGGCGGTGACGACCGCCGCCTGGATAACGTCGGCAGCGACCATCTCACCGGTCTCCTCGTCCTTTATGGCGTTCATTATGAGGATCTTCTCCCCATCGTCGCCTGTCACTTCGAAAGTGTCCCGCCGGGCCTTGTCGACGTGGAGCTCCGGCAGGTCGCTTTCATAGCTGTTGGAAAGGGAGAGAGATGCGCTGACATTCTCCCTGGAGAGATTTCTCATCTTGCGGGACGACGCGCAGGAAAGCGCAAGTCCGAAGACGAGCAGAAATGCAATGGCACGTTTAAGCATAGTTTTCATATCTACAGGTTATCGCTGCAACGGCCCCGTGCCAAGGCCTGCAGCACCCTGCAAAGATAACTAATTTCCTACCACAGGTGCAATAAGGTAGGTGTAATTAAATGCTTTCGCATCTAATACATAGATATCCAATGGTTTACGCCCCCAGGAGTTGATGCCTCCGACACCCGTCTGCCGTGCCTCGAAGCAGACGTGCGTCTTGCCCTTTGAGCGCTGATTCTCAAAGGCTTTCGCCTTAAGCGAGAGGGAATGTTGGGGCGCTCCGACCTGGTTATTCGTTTTATTCGCACGCTTGGGCGTTCCGTTCAAAGTACAGTCCAATTCCTCAATGCTGAAGGGGATTGCCGAGGCGGAGAAGCGGTCTTCGGCCGTAATTTCCAGCCCGGTTCCCGAGTCGTCGAGCACCTTGAACCAGCGGAGGCCGGTGTGGGTGCCGGACTCCTGCGTGCGGACATAGCCGTAGTGATACTGGTCCTCAACCCTCTGGACATAATGCCCTTCAAGAGCGGCGGAGCAGCGGTCGATATAGTTCTCCCACGGGCCCTTACCGAAGAAATCGACGGTGGAGAAGTTGCCCGGCATAGAGAATCTCATTCCGAAACGGAACATAGGCGGCATCTCCGAAAGTCCGCCGGCATCCGCCAGACTCTCCTTTATGAATATACGGCCATCTGCCCCGACAACGCTTTCTATCACGACAGAGGCTCCGCCGAAAGGCTCGTATTCGACACGGACTCCGTCGCGGGAAGGCTCGAAGGACTTCACCTTGAATGAAGGCGAACGCCAGACATTCCACTCCTCATTGAGTTTTGCTCCCATATCGTTCTCCACGACTGCCCTCCAGAAGCAAGGCATAAGCGGGTCGGAAACCATCTGCTTCCCATCGAGCTCATAGCTCGACAGGGCGCCTGTGGATGCGTCGAAAACGGCCTTCCAGCAGTGTCTGCCGAAAGTGCCGGAATATTCCGCCTTCGCCTCGTCGGAGACAAATCCGACGGCGGGCTCTTCAGGAGCCGCGACACCGACCTGAGCCCTTGACAGGACGAACTGGTCGTATGCGACCTGAGTCCCTGCATCCATTAAAGGCTGAGCTTCCTTGAGGACGTATTTCACGTTGAGGAAAGCATCGGAGTCCTTGGGGATACGGACGGTCTTGCCGAGACTGACGACGGCCTTTTCCTGAGGGGCGACATCAAGATTCCAGACGGTGCCTGCCGCAATGCGGGAGCCGTCGGCCTCGACGTTCCACTCGAGGGCATATTCCGAAAGGTCCTTGAAGAAGAATTCGTTATAGACCGACACCTCGTATTTTCCATCAGTGCCTACAAGCGAGGTGTGGATGTCCTGATACTGGTAGCGGACCTCGTATGCGTGAGGATGGAAGGAACGGTCCGCCGCCACCACGCCGTTGCAGTTGAACGACCCGTCGGAAGGATCGTAGTCGTTGAAATCACCGCCGAAAGCGAAGATATGGTCGGTCCCCTCCTCCTTGGAAGGCCAATAAAGGGCCTGGTCCTGGAAGTCCCAGATGAAACCGCCCTGATAGGCCGGATATTTACGGACAAGGTCCCAATATTCCTTGAAATTGCCCATAGAGTTACCCATCGCGTGGGCATATTCGCACTGGATGAGAGGCTTGGCGGGATTGTTCTGACAATATGACTCGCACCAGTCCGGAGTAGCATACATAGGACACACGAGGTCGGAGTTCGCACCGCCTTCCGCCCTTTCATAATGGACAGGACGGGAAGGGTCGAAGTTCTTTATCCATTTGTAGCATTCGGTGAAATTGCTCCCGTCGCCGGCCTCGTTGCCGAGACTCCAGATGATGACGGAAGGATGGTTGTAGTCGCGAAGGACCATCCTGCGGTCCCTCTCCAGGTGAGCCGCGAGGAAGGCCGGATCGTTGGCGAGAGTTTTGTCGGGTTTGTAGCCCATTCCGTGAGTCTCTATATTGCCCTCGTCGAGGACATAGATGCCGTACTCGTCGCAGAGGTCGTACCACATAGGGTCGTCCGGATAGTGGCAGGTCCTCACTGCATTGATGTTGAGCTGCTTGAAGACCTTTATATCGCGTATCATCTCCTCCCGGGTCACGTTGTAGCCGTGGTAGGGGCTCAGTTCGTGGCGGTCGACGCCCTTTATGAGCACGGGCTCGCCGTTGACAAGAAGCTGTGCATTACGGATGCACACGTCCCTGAATCCGTAGCGGATGGTCGTGCTCTCGCAGACGCCTTTCTTGTCGGACACGGAGACTTTCATCGTATAGAGATCCGGTGTCTCGGCCGTCCAGGGCTTGACCTTGCCGGAAGCCGTGTAGACGTTTTCAAAGACCATCATACCGTCGTCGCCTTTCCTGAAACCGCCCTCATATTTATGAGTCTCGGTAAGCGAACCGTCCGGAGAGACGGACACGAAATCAATCTCTGTTATCCCCTTGGAGAATTCGGCATAAAGGTGGACCGTGCCGTCACAGTCCGCTTTGATACGGACATTTTCGAGCCGTTTGGGCTCACGGGTGTAAAGGTACGCTCCCCTGGCTATGCCGCTGAAGCGCCAGAAATCCTGATCCTCCATATAGGTGCCGTCGCACCAGCGGAAAATTTCGAAGGCAATGGTGTTCTCCGCGCCGACATTCACGAACTTCGTGATGTCGAAACGGGCCTCGAGCTTGGAATCCTGGCTGTAGCCGACCTCCTTGCCATTGACCCAGACGCGGAGGTTGGACGTGGCGCTGCCGACGAATATGCATATCTGCTTCCCTTTCCATTCATCGTCGATGAAGACCTTCCTGCGGTACTGGCCCACGTAGTTATGATCCTCGGGGACAATGGGAGGCTTGTTCTTGTAGTGGCCCCTCCAGGGATATCCGATATTGAGGTACATCGGATCACAGTAGCCGCAAAGCTCCCACAGGCCCGGAACGGGGATTTCCCCCCAGGACGAGTCGTCGAAACCTACGGCTTCGAAACCCTTTGTCCTTGCCGACGGGGATTCGCAGAAATTGAACGACCAGACCCCTTCGAGAGAGATGGTTTTCTGCTGGTCGGTCACAAAAGAGGAGACCATCGGAAGACGGTTGCGGGAGAAGACTGCAGGATCCTGCCAGTCCTCGGCCGCTTTCACCGAACAGGCCGCGAGCAGGAACAGCGCCGCCACGAGAGATTGTTTCATCATATCCTATATAATTTCGAGATCACTGTCGAGTATCCACCCCTGACGGCCGTCGGAGAGGGATATTTTGTCGTAGCCGCTCACCCTCTCGAGGATGCCGACCTTGGTCCCCTCGTGGAGGATGAACAGGTCCTTGGCGGAATCCTCCGACGGGGAGCTCCTCACCGAGGACACGGCCTTGAGGACTATGGCCTCGTCGGTGCGCAGCGCCTCCTTGCGGAGCGACAGGGAGAAGCCGAGCGAAAGGGCGAAAAGAAGAAGCGCAGCTATCGCCGAGAAGAATCCGGCGCGCCTTGATGCCACGCTCCTTCCGAGAAGGAAGAGCAGCACAAGGCCCAGCACCAAGGCGAATAGCACTATGGAGATAACAGCCCAGGCGTTTGCCGTGAAGGCGTAGGAAATCTTCCTCATCCAGGTGCGGAGGACGAACTCCGGAACGGGGGTTATCTCGTCACGGGTGGTGGCGCGGGCGAATTCGAGGTTGTAGCGGATGTCCGGATCGGAAGGGTCCAGGCGGAGCGCCCTCTCGTAATAGAGAACGGCCTTTCCGGTATCGCCCGACTTGAAATAAGCGCCGGCGAGGTTATAGAAAAGTTCCGCGCCATTATAGAGGCCCTCGGTCTCCAGCCCCTCAAACAGGGTTACCGCATCCTCGTAACGGCCTTCAGTGTAGGCAGCCACGGCCTGATCCCAGGCGGAAGCCTCTTCAGCTCGGGCTCCGAAAACAGGAAGCAGCATAAGAAGGACTGCGACGACGGCAGCTCCGCCGGCAACAGGTTTTCCTTTCATAACGGGTTCCATAGAAGAAATCACATTGAGCCCCTTGTCGTAATGGGCCTTCATAAGTTCGGAGCCGCCGGACGGAGAATAGCGGGCCTCCTCGCACTCTTCAAGAAGAGAGCAGAAATCGTCTGCTAGAGTCTCCCCCACTCCCCTTTCAAGAAGGGAAGCGTGGATATTGTCCCTTGTCTGGTCGGCGAGATCCATATTGAGTTTGTCGGAAACATAGCCGAGAAGGGCCCTGTGGAGTTCCTCGTAGAACTCGGAGCGGGCGTCCTTGGAGAGGAATTCACCTGCCGCGTGCAGACGCTTGAGGGCCATCTTCGAGGCCTTGCGGCTCTTTGTGGCCGTGACGTCGGCGCGCATCGAAGCGGCCTTCCTGAGGCCGGCCCACACGAGCGCGGCGAGGACGGCAAGCACGGCAAGAATCACATAGTAGCCGGCGCTTCCGGCGAAGAGTTTGCCCCTGCCGCCGGAAGGTTTGCCGGTCTTAATGAAGCGTATGTCCTCCCCGAGGTTCTTGACGCCGGAACGCTCGACCGTCACCGTCCCGCCGCCGCCTTCCAGCGCCGCTCCGCCGCCCGCTCCCTTAGCGACCGATATCCTCAAGGAATCGGTGCCGGAGGTCATATAGCGGCCCGACTTGAGGTCGTACCAGGAGAACTTCACCGGAGCTATGGTGAATTCTCCCGAGCTGCGCGGGATGAACGGATACTCGAAAGTCTTGCTGCCGGAAGTGCCGGCCCTGTCGGTCTTCTGGGTTGTCTTGACGTCATAGACGTCGAAATCCGGCGGGAACTGCACCTTGGGGGCATCCAGCAGCGTCACGTTGCCGCTTCCGGACACCGTGACGAGCAGCGAGGCCGCGTCGTGAGTCTTGAGAGAGTCCTTGCTGAGGGAAGCCGATATGCTGAAGTTGCCGACGCCTCCCGTAAACGAAGCAGGCGCGCCTGAAGGCAGCGGCTGCACGTTGACTGTCAGGGGCGATGTCCTCACGGTGCGTTTGACCTGGGTGTAATCGTCGCCGAAGAAATCGTCGAAAATGCTTCCGGTGCGGGACCTCTTCGTGCGGACGTTGACTATGCACGTAAGCTCCGCAGGATCTATAGTCAGGGCTCCGGATTTCTGGGGAATAAGGACATAGCGGCGAAGGACGGCGGAATTGTAGATATTGTCGCCCACCTGCTCCCTCTGGAACTGGATATTGGTTGGAGCCTCCGTCTCCGTGCTCCAGAAACCGTTGAAATTGGGGAACTTGGCTCCCTCGAACCCGGCGATGTCGGCTCTCTGGTAGAGCTTGAGCACTGCCGTGACGGGCTCGCCGACCACGACGCTCTTCCGGCTGAGCGACAGACGGAGGAACAGATCCTCGCCGGAGGATGCCTGAGACTTCGGTGTCACGTTCTGGTCCGGCGCGGACTGCTGCTGGGGCGCGGACTGCCCCTGCGGGGCTGCGCCGTTGGACACGACCTCAACCGTAAATGAACGGGAATGGATTGCATTACCCTGCACCGTCGCGGTCGCGGCGGGAAGGGTGAAGGTACCGGTCCTTTTGGGAAGGAGAATATAGGTGTAGGTGTTCTGGGAAGAACGTGTGACCTTCCCGTTGATCATCTGGATGGAGGTGGAGGAACCTTTCTGAGGGCCCCAGACCAGCTGGAAATCATCGGTCGGGGACCACGAGAAATCGCTCGGGGAATGCTCCCCTTCCACCACGAACACCACGTTGAACCTTTCGTCGGCTCCGACTATGTTGTGGACATCCACCTTGATGGTGCTCTGGGCGAGCGCCGTCACGGTTAAAAGGAGCACCGAGAGTGCGGCTGTGACTTTTCTTAACATATCACCAATTCTTATCCTTCTGTCTTGACTTTAACATCAGGGCCTTTTCCTTATTGACCTTGTCCTGGGTCTCCTTCTCCTTGGCCTCTATGGCCTGGAGCATCTGCTGGGCCTGCTGGGGTGTTATCTGCTGATCCTGAGGCTGCTGCTGTTGCTCCTGCTGATCTTGCTGCTGGTCCTGCTGGTCTTGTTGATCCTGCTGCTGGTCCTGCTGATCCTGCTGCTGTTGCTGGTCCTGGTTCTGCTGCTGATCCTGGTTCTGGTCCTGATTCTGGTCCTGGTTCTGCTCCTGCTGTTGCTGGTCTTCGAGCATCTTCTTCGCATAGAGGTAGTTCTCCTTGGCGTCCAGGTCGGAAGGGTTCAGCAGAAGCGAGTTGTGGAATGCATCGACCGCGGTCTTCCAGTCCTTTTTCTGAATGGCGACATCGCCGGCATTGAACCAGAAGGAGGCCTCGTCCGGACGACCCTTCGCCTTCGAAGCGATCTTGGAAAACTGCTTGCCGGCCTCATCGTAGTTGCCCTCCTTATAGAGGGTGTTGGCAAGGTTGTAGCCTGCGGCGTACGATGTCGAATCCTTGAGCAGGGCCTTACGGTAGCTTATGTCGGCCGCCTCGAAACGGGCCGCCTTGAACTGGCGGTTGCCCTGCCGCACCTGGTGGCGGTCTATCTGCGCGAAGGCCTGCACGGCCATCAGGCAAAACAATATTGCAAGAAGTGTCTTCCTCATACTTCTTCCCTCCTGAAAAGATGTCTTCCGCTTCGCCTCTGGCCTATCAGCATCTCGAGGATGAACAGCGCCAGCGCTATGGCGAAGAAATACATATACTGCTCGTCGTACTCCTCGAAGACGGTGGAGTTGAACTCCTCGTCTTCAAGACGGCGGATTTCGTTGATAATCGGGTTGAGGCCGAACTCATCCTTGCCGGCGCGCACGTAAGCGCCGCCGGAGGCCTTCGCTATCTTTCGGAGAATGTCCTCGTCGAGTTTGCTCACGACTATCTCTCCGGAAGAATCGCGGAGAAGTTCTCCGTCCATCGGAATCGGCTGACCTTCGGGAGAGCCGACGCCGATAGTATAGATCTTCACGCCCATTTCCCCGGCCTCCTTCGCCACCGAGACAGGGTCGTCCTCGTGATTCTCTCCGTCGGAGATGAGGATAATCACGCGGCTCTTCTCGCTTTGAGCCGAGAATGAGCGAAGCGATGTCTTCAAGGCATCCGCCAGTGCCGTACCCTGCACGGGAACCGACTCGGTCGAAATGTTGGAGAGGAACATCTTCGCCGACACATAGTCGGTCGTGATGGGCAGCTGGACGAACGAGGTCCCGGCGAATATGATAAGGCCGACACGGTCGTCCTTCAGGCGGTCCGTGATGCGCGATATGGAGAGTTTGGCCCTTTCAAGGCGGTTGGGGGAATAGTCCTCGGCGAGCATCGAATTGGACACGTCGAGCGCTATCATAATCTCGGCTCCGCGTGTCTTCTTTTCAGTGAGCTTGGAGCCGATCTGCGGGCGGGCAAGGCCAATTACAAAGAAGAAGAATGCGAGCGCGAGAAGCGACACTCTTACCCATCCCTTGGAACGGGACCAGGACGGCATCAGCTCCCTCACAAGCGCTTCATCTCCGAAACGGAGCATCCTGCGGCGGCGCATATAGCGCATAATCCCATAGACCACCGGGATGAGCGGCACCAGAATAAGGAGCAATAGGAATTTTTCCCTGGCGAAAAGTATCATAGTCTATGGAAGTTTTCTAAGCAGTACACTGAGAAGAAGTTCAAGCAGCAGCAGGATAAGCGCGGCCACGGCAT
>JAFZME010000065.1 GCA_017553405.1 Bacteroidales bacterium | reverse complement strand
GGCGGCGATCCGGATCCCGCCGCCCTCCTCCGCGGCCGCGGCCTGGAGTAGGGCCCGGCCCCGAGCCGGAAATGTAACAGGTGGTGCTCGAAAAAGCACCACCTGTTACGTTTTTCCGGGGATTTCGTGCCTGGTGGTGCCGTCAAAAGCACCACCGGGCACACTATTCCTCCGGGGCGGGGACCTTCAGGAACGCGCCTTTGTCGGAGGCGGCGACGGCGCGCTTCCAGAGCTCGGTGTAGCCGGGCCAGCCGATCTTGGCCGGCATCCGGTCGGACGTCTCGCTGGTGATGAAGGTGCCGTCGGGGTTCTGGTCCTTCACGTTGCCGTCGATGAACTTGACCAGCAGCAGCTCCTCCAAGGCCTTCCAGGCCTCGAACTGCCGCTGGGCCGTCTCGACGGTGTAGCGGGTGAGGTAGCGGTTGACCCTGCGGACGGCGAGGCCGTGCCAGAGGCTGCGGGACAGCATCGCGACGGCGGTGCTGTCGGCCTGCCGCGTGGCGCGGAAGATCTGATCGTTTTCAAAGGCGTTCGCCGCCTCGACAACTGTCGGGGCCATAAGGTTATAGGCCTTGTAGCAGGCGTTGGCGACACGGTTGTTGATCCAGAAGGAGGCCGTGGGAGAGTACTGAAGGATGTTGCCATTCCCCTCGCGGAAGCAGTCGGGAACCTCTGAAGTCGCAGTGTAGATTGGCGTGAGGTAGGACGTGGCGGCATCGTCGGTGCCGAACCAGAAGATCCCGCCGATTTCCGGGGGGAGCCATCCGCGGGCCTCGGCGACGAACCAGAAGCCGGTCTGCTGCGTGGCGATGGCCCTCTCGTTGACGTAGGTCTCCCCGTCGACCTTCCACTCCATAGGCCTCCAGCGGTAAGGAAGGGCGTTGCCGCCGGCGCCGATGTCCTGCGTCATATCCATAGGCGTGCCCTCATAGTGGTCCCTCATCACGTCGGCAACCTGCTTGACCGTGATTTTTTCTTCCGGATAGACGAAAAGAGGGAATGGATGGGACAGGTTCATCCCGGTCGCATAGTCGATGAACGCGTAGGAATCGCAGACGTTCATCTCCCCGTTCTCGTCCTTGTAGCGGAAGGTCCCGCCGGTGAGGATGTTGAATGCGCTCCAGGCCCTGGCGTCGCAGCCGCGGACCGTGCCGAAATCGGCCGGGCAATAGGCGTCGCGGAAGCTGAACTCCTCGTCGCAGCCGTCGAACCAGCCCTTGCTGCGGGCAAGGGAGATGACGTCCTCCGCATAGAGGCAGTTGTCCGGATCGTTGAGCGGGAAGCGGCCGATGCGGGACTGGTTGGCGTGGGCGCAGATCGCGCCGTCGGGAACCCTCATCGCCACATAGACGATGCCCTTCCCGGTGTCGCCGCGGCCGATGAGGTCCATAACCCAGGCCTCCTCACGGTCGGCGATGGAGAAGCTTTCGCCCTCCGAGCAGTAGCCGTAGGTGTCGGCCAGCTCCACGATGGTGGCGATGGCTTCACGCGCGGTGCGGGCTCTCTGGAGCGTGATATAGATAAGGGAGCCATAGTCGATAAGGCCGTCCTCCTGCATAAGTTCTTCACGGCCGCCGTAGGTCGTCTCGCCGATGATGAGCTGGTGCTCGTTCATATTGCCGACGGTCTTGTAGGTCTCCGCCGGCTGGGGAATCTCGGTCAGGTGGCGGCCGGTGTCCCATTCGTTGACGGAGAGCATCGCGCCTTTCTTCCAGCGGGCGGCCTTGTGGAAGTACAGCTCGCCGAAGAGCATATGCGAATCGGCGGCGTAGGAGACCATCACGGAGCCATTGGCGCTGGCGCCTTTCGATATAATGACATTGGTGCAGGCGTCCGAAGGGACGGCCGCGAAAACCGCCGCGAGGCAGGTCAGGACAAACAGTATTTTCTTCATACTACAAGGTATATCTGGACAAAGTTACCTAAAATTTTGTACTTTTGTAGGATTAGCTTTTTAACTAAGCTATATAATAGTATGAAAAGAATAGTCGCATCGGCCGTTTTGCTCCTTATGCTGATCCCCTTTCTTAGGGCTCAGCAGCAGGATGCTCCGCCTTCCACCCCTGAGGAGAAGGAGAAGAAAATGGTTGAGTATATAGAAAAACAGGTCGAGAAATTCTCCTCCCAGCTCGAGCTCGAGTACTGGCAGGAATTCTACGCGGATTCCACCCTCAACAATAACCTTCACGCGATGCAGGACGAGCTTGAGAAGCTCCAGAAGTCCGGCGTGCAGAATGTGGATATGTACATAGCCGTCCACGACAAGTGGGATGAAAAGACCTACGAAGCCTTCAAGGGCTTCCTCACTCCGGAGCAATGGGAGAAATACCTCAAGGGCGGCGCCCTCCGCGAAAAGCAGGCCCGCGACAAGCGAGCCGGCCTCACCCCTGAGAAACCGTCAAAGAAAAAGAAGAACAAGAAATAATGAAAGAGAAAATCGAACAGATCAAGGCCGAGCTTGCCGAACTGAAGGCAAAGACGGCTGCGGAGGCTGAAGAAGCCAGGGTAAAATATCTCGGAAAGAACGGTAAGGTCACCAAACTCTTCGACGATTTCAGGAGCATAGCCCCTGAGATGAAAAGGGAGTTCGGCCAGAAGCTCAACGAGCTCAAGAAGGCCGCGGCGGCCAGGATCGAGCAGCTCAAGGAAGAAGTCTCCTCCGGCGGCGAGGCCGAAGCCTCCGGCAACGACCTCTCTATGCCCGGCGACCGCCTTCCTCTCGGATCGCGTCACCCCGTCTCGATCGTGCGTCAGGAGATTGTCGACATATTCCGCAAATTCGGCTACGACGTGGCCGAAGGCCCTGAGATCGAGGATGATTTCCACGTCTTCGAGGCCCTCAACTTCCCCCCGAATCACCCCGCCCGTGATATGCAGGACACCTTCTTCGTGTCCGCCGGCCACGAGAACCCGCTCCTTCTCCGCACCCACACCTCGTCCATCCAGGTGAGGACGATGCTCTCGCAGAAGCCGCCGATCCGCGTCATCTGCCCGGGCCGCGTCTTCCGCAACGAGGCCATTTCGGCCCGCGCCCACTGCATTTTCCACCAGGTCGAGGGACTTTATGTCGATAAAGGAGTGACCTTCGCCGACCTCAAGCAGGCCATCCTGCTTTTCGCCCGCGAGATGTTCGGCCCCGACGCCAATATCCGTATGCGTCCTTCCTATTTCCCGTTCACAGAGCCTTCATCGGAGGTCGACGTCAGCTGCAACATCTGCCACGGCGAGGGCTGCAACATCTGCAAGGGCAGCGGCTGGCTCGAGATCCTCGGCTGCGGTATGGTGGACCCCAACGTCCTCAAGGCCTGCGGCATAGATCCCAATGAATACAGCGGTTTCGCCTTCGGTATGGGTATCGAGCGCATCGCGATGCTCAAGTGGCAGGTCAACGACCTCCGCCACTACTTCGAGAACGACATCCGTTTCCTTAAGCAGTTCGAGACCTCGGTGGAAGTGTAGGCTATGCGTGCAAGGAGGATTATACTGTCCTTAGCGGCACTCCTTGCGTGGTGTCTCCCTTCGTCTGCCCAGTTCTATCTCGACGGCGACGATCCCGGTTCCCTGAAATGGGACCAGAAGATATCCCGGAATTACCGTCTCATCTATCCTCAGGCGATAGGTGACAGCCTCCCGTCGCTGTATTCCACCCTTTTGGAAAAATACCGCCCGGTGGTCGGCAAATCCATCGGGATGCAGCCGTGCTCCCTTCAGTGGGGGCGCCTGCCGGTGATCCTTCACCCCTATTCCATCAACCCCAACGGGCTTGTGGTGTGGGCGCCGAAAAGGATGGCCCTCTACCCCGTGCAGGAGTCGACTCCGGACAGCGCTATGCCCGGGGCGGTGGAACTCGTCATCCACGAGTCCCGCCACGTGGCGCAAATGCAGTTTTCCTATCGCGGCGCCTTCAACTGGCTCCATTACGTGCTTGGGGAGATGTGGGCCGGCGCCGTGGACGGCATCTATCCCGACCCTGTGCTCCTGGAAGGAGACGCGGTGGTCGCGGAGACCGCACTCTCGTCGGCAGGCCGGGGGCGAAGCGCGGAATTCCTTGAGTATTACCTTTACGCGCTTGCCCACGGCGACTACCGCAACTTCTGGCGCTGGCGCTATGGCTCGTTCCGCCACTACACGCCGGACCATTACCGGGCGGGCTATCTTATGGTAGGCGGCGTCAGGGGCTACTACGACGATCCGCTCTTTACCAAGCGCTATTTCGACAACGTGGTCCGCCACCCGCTTCGCATAGGCAATTTCCAGAAGACCATAAAGGAAGCTTCCGGGATGAAGCTGAAGCCGACTTTCCGCAGTATCCTCGACAGTCTGGGCACTGATTGGGCGGCCGGTTTCAAGGAGCGTGAGCCGTTTATGCCGATGAAGCAGATCACTCCCGACAAGAAGTTCTACAACGCTTACGACCGTTTCACGTCCGTCGGAGATAAGATCTATGCTCTCCAGAGCGGTAAGGACAGGGCGACTTCACTGGTCGAGATAGACACCCTCGGCAATGTCCGCCGTCTTGGGCCGTTCGGCTCCAACTCCGGCGTCCTGATTCCTGACAGCAGCCGTGGCAGGATCTACTGGAGGGAGGCGATTCCCGACCCGAGGTGGAGCCTTTCCGACAAGTGCATAATCCGCTACATCGACCTCAACACAGGCCGCCGCCACGACCTTACCAAGGACGGGCGCTTTTTCAACCCGGAGCCCACTCCTGACGGCAAGATGGTCTATGTGGTGGAATTCCCCCCGGAGGGTGGGTCCAATATCGTGGGCCTTTCAGCGGAGGATGGCTCCCGCCTGAGCAGCCTGCCGTCCCCTTCCGGGATCACTTTTACGGAGTTTACGATATTCAAGGGAGTGTTCTACGCGCTCGGCGTTGCCGACGGAGGCTGCGGAGTCTGGCATTATGAAGGCGGGCAGTGGAAGGAGGACATCGCACCGGTGCCGTCAAGGATATTCTTCCTGTGGAGTTATGAGGACCGGCTCCTGTTCGTCTCCGACATTGGCGGAGTCAATGAGCTTTACGCCTGGGATCCCGCCTCCGGCAAGGCGGAGCGTCTGACCTCCACTCCGTTCGGTTCGTCCGACCACACTATAATGGGCGACGAATTCATCTATTCGGCCCTTTCGGAGGGCGGAAGGATGATTTTCCGCACCAAAATCAAGGACCTGACACCGGTCCCGGCGGATCTCACGAAGCCCCATAAAAACGACCTGGCGGACCGCCTTTCGGCCCAGGAAGCGGAGCTCCCCGAGGAGGCCCCCGACACGACGGAAGCCGTCACGAAACGCTACCGCAAGTTCCCCCATCTGCTGAAGATCCATTCGTGGGCCCCCGTGTGGTTCAATATCGACAAAATTGCGTCCCAGAGTATGGATTTCAGCTACGAGACGGCTTCGCTCGGTGCTACGGTCCTCTTCCAGAACGACCTCGGCACAATGACCGGCTATGTAGGTTATTCCGCCCATAAGGATCCATATTCATCCCTCACCGGCCGCAAGTGGAAGCACTCCGCCCACGCGAAGTTTACCTACACCGGCCTCTATCCCGCTTTCGAAGCGTCCATAGACTTCAACGACCGCAACGCCATTCAGCAGAACCTCCGGACTCAGGTCAGCGGCCCTATGCGGCTCATCTCCCGTCCCGGCGAACTTCTCGGCTACCCGATGGTCTCCGGCAACTTCTCCGTCTATCTGCCGCTGTCCTTCTCCAAGGGCGGCATCCTGAGCGGTTTCGTCCCGCGTATCAATTACAACATCACCAACGACCGCATAAGCACGATAGAGGTTCGCACCACCACCGAGGACTCCCTTTCGGGGATGTACCACGTGGATTTCATCGGGGCGAGCGACGGAGCGTTCCATCTTTACCAGAGGCTCACGGCCTCGGTCAGGGGCTACGCGATGCTTCCGAGGGCTGAAAGCCAGGTCTATCCCCGCCTCGGTATCGGCGCGGAGGTCGGCTTCGGATTCCGCCCCGGCGTCAGCAGTCTCTATGAGCCCAATCTTTACGGCTATCTTTACGGCTACCTGCCGGGCATCACGACAAGGCAGGGGCTAAAGCTTTCCGCGATGGTCCAGCATCATCTCGGCACTGCTTTGTTCCCGGAAAATTACGTCTCGACGGCTCCGAGAGGCTATTCCTTCAACGATATTTCCGGTCTGTTCGCTTTCGCTCCCACCCAGTTCAAGGTGAGCGCCGACTACGCCATCCCGGTCTATGTGGGCGACATCTCCTGCTTCTCGCCGGTCCTGTATATAAAGAATTTTCTCCTCGTGCCCCACTGCGACGCCCTCTTTTTCAAGGGAGGCAACCTCGTGAGCGCCGGCGTGGACATAACGGCAGAGCTTGCCAATATCCTTTTCCTCCCCTTCGCCTGCTCTATAGGAGCGCGAGTCGACGTCAACGCAGGCAGTTGTTTCAACCTCCTGCACGCCGCCGGTCTGACGAAGAGAGTAACCGCCCAGCTGATTTTCAGTGTAGACATTTAATGCGCCGCTTGTCTTTGCTAATACCTTTATTGATTCTTGTCTCCTGCGGAGGCAGGAAGGCCGGGGATGTTGAGGCGGCGAGGGCGTTCCCCGAGATGAAGGTGCCGGCGGCGGTCCCGGAGGAGGAGAGGATAAGCTATGCCCTGACTCATTACTGGGATGCGTTTATCAAAGGTGCGGACGGCTTCAGCACAGACTCCCTGAAGGTCGCCGGAGTGAGTATGGCGGATATGGAGAAGGCGGCGGGGACCTATGCGAGCCTTGTGAGGATAGTGCCTCCCGGAGAGTCGGCGCAGGCCCTGGATGCCCTTGCGGCCAAACTGGACGAAAAAGGCGACACGGCCCTGTTCAAGGGCGTCGCTTCAATCGTGGAAAAATACCTCTATGATCCCCAGAGCCCGGTGCGCAACGAGGACGCTTTCGGCGCTTTCTGCGCCGCCGCGTCCGGCAGCCCGCTGCTGACCGAGGCTGAAAAGGAGCCATATGCAAAATGGGCGTCGCTCGCCGCGCTTGCGGCCGTAGGCACCACGGCGCCGGATTTCGATTTCATCGACCTTGCCGGCCGCCACAGGACGCTTCACGGCCTCCGCGGCGAATGGACGGTCCTTATTTTCGGCAACCCGGACTGCGCGGCCTGCCGCACGCTGGTGGAGATGATTGAGGACAACGAGGACCTCGGCCGCAGCGTCTCGGAAGGGACCGTGTCGTTCGTCGACATATATGTGGACGAGGATATCGAGGCCTGGAGGGCGTCGGTGAAGGATTTTCCGAAGGATTGGACGCTTGGCTACGATCCTTCCGGCATAATCCGGGCCGACACCGTCTATCACCTTCGCGCGATTCCATCCATCTACCTGCTTGATAAAGACAAAAAGGTCGTCCTGAAGGACGCCCCGGAAGAAGTTTTAATTGAATATTTAATGACAATATGAAGCAATATTTAGACTTGTTGAGGCATATCCGTGAGCACGGAGTCATCAAGACCGACCGCACCGGCGTCGGGACGCAGAGCGTCTTCGGCTACCAGATGAGGTTCAACCTTGAGGACGGATTTCCTCTCCTGACCACCAAGAAGGTGTTCCTGAAAGGGGTCATATATGAACTTCTCTGGTTCCTGAAGGGCGACACCAACATCAAGTTCCTCACCGACAACGGTGTCCATATCTGGGACGAGTGGGCCGACGAAAACGGCAACCTCGGCTCGGTCTATGGAAAGCAGTGGCGCTCCTGGGAGGCGGCCGACGGAAGGGTGGTGGACCAGATTTCCGACCTTGTCGACCTCATCAGGAATCATCCTGATTCCAGAAGGATGATAGTCTGCGCCTGGAACCCCGGCGAGATTGACAAGATGGCGCTTCCGCCCTGCCATTGCCTGTTCCAGTTCTATGTGGCCGACGGCAAACTTTCCTGCCAGCTCTACCAGAGGAGCGCGGATGTCTTCCTGGGCGTTCCGTTCAACATCGCTTCGTATGCCCTGCTGACGATGATGCTGGCTCAGGTGTGCGGCCTGAAGCCCGGCGAGTTTGTCCACACTTTCGGCGATGTCCACATCTACAAGAACCACTTCGAGCAGGTCGATCTCCAGCTCAGCCGCGAGCCCCGCGCCCTGCCGACGATGAAGATCAATCCCGAAGTCAAGAGCATATTCGATTTCCGCTACGAGGATTTCACCCTCGAAGGCTATGACCCCTGGCCTGCAATCAAAGCCCCTGTTGCCGTATGAGTGAAAAATGTATCATAGTTGCCGTCGCCGACAATATGGCGATCGGACGCAAGAACGCCCTGCTTTGGAACCTCCCGGGCGATATGAAGTATTTCCGCGAGACCACCACCGGCTACCCGGTCATTATGGGCTGGATGACCTTCCAGTCCATCGGGCGCGCGCTGCCCAGGCGTAAGAACATCGTCATCAGCGAGTTCCCCTGGCCGGACGCCCCGGACACGGTGGTCGTCGTGCCTAATCTGGCGGAGGCCTTCGCCGCCGCGGAGGATGCCGAAAAGTGCTTTGTCATCGGCGGCGCCTACACCTACGCCCAGGCCCTCGAGACCGCCGACACGCTCTATCTCACGCGTGTCCACGACGCTCCTCAGGACGCGGACGTCTTCTTCCCCGAGGTCTCCTCGGAGATCTTCGAAGAAGTCTCCCGTTCCCCCCTCCAGACCGACCCTGACAGCGGCATTACGTATGAATTTACCGTACTAAAAAGAAAATGAGATTTCTCCGCGCGCTTCGCTTGGTCGAAATGACAACATTTCAATCCACCTTATGTCATTTCGAGCCTCCTTATGTCATTTCGAGCCTCCTTATGTCATTTCGAGCCTCCTTATGTCATTTCGAGCGAAGTCGAGAAATCTAAATAAAAAATGAAAAGAGAGAATTTTTCATCGAGATTTGCCGTGGTGATGGCGATGGCGGGGTCCGCAGTGGGGCTCGGCAATATATGGCGTTTCCCGTTTATTGTCGGCCAGTACGGCGGCGCGGCGTTCATCCTCGTCTACATAGTCTCGACGATAGTTCTCTCCCTTCCGGTCTTTATGTCGGAGGCGATTATCGGGCGGCGGAGCCGTTCCAACACCTTCGGCGCGATGGAGGCCCTTGCGCCCGGCTCCAAGTGGAAGTGGCTGGGGCTCATCACGGTCATATCCCCGATAATCCTCCTTTCCTACTACAGCGTGGTCGGCGGATGGTCCGTCGAGTACCTTTTCAAGTCGCTTGCGTTTGATTTTACAGGAGTGCCGGCCGACGAGGTCTCGGGAGTGTTCGGCAATTTCATTTCTTCCACCTGGGCTCCGGTGGTGATGCACACGATCTTCCTGCTGATGGTGGCGGTCATCATCCTCGCCGGGGTGAAGAAGGGCATCGAGCGTTTCTCGAAGATCACTATGCCCATCCTTTTCTTCCTGATAGTTGCGATAATGGTCTATTCCATAACGCTTCCCGGCTCGCGCGAAGGGGTGAATTATCTGCTTAAGCCCGACTGGAGCAAACTCAGCGTCGAGGCGGTTGCCGCCGCGATAGGGCAGTCGTTCTACTCCCTTTCCCTCGGCGTCGGCTCCATCCTGACCTACGCTTCGTATGTCCGTAAGGATGAGAATCTCATAGCTTCTTCGGCAGGCACGGCCGCGTCCGACCTGCTTTTCGCCCTTATGGCCGGCTTCGCGATTATGCCGGCAGTCTTCGCCGCAGGCATCCAGCCCGGCGCCGGTCCCGGACTCGTCTTCGAGACACTTCCGTTCATATTCAATAAGATGGGCGGCTCGGTTCCCTTCCTGAGCGCGATTATAGCGATCATATTCTTCCTGTCGATACTCGTCGCGGCGCTCACCTCGGCCATCTCGATGATGGAAGTCGGCGTCGCCTACCTTTGCGAGGAGAAGAAAATGTCGCGCAAGGCCTCCACGGTGGTGGTTTTCGCCGTCATTTGGGGCCTCGGCGTCCTTTGTTCGCTCTCCTTCGGCGTCCTTTCGGGAGTCAGGATCCTCGACTGCTCGATCTTCGAGTTCTTCGACAAACTCTGCTCCAACTTCCTGATGGTCCTCGGGGGCCTGATGTTCACGATATTCGTCGGATGGCGCCTTACAAAAGACGACGTCCGCGATGAGCTCACCAGCGGCGGCCGTTATTTCAACCGCTTTTTCCCCGTACTCTGGTTCCTCATCCGCTACATCGCTCCGCTCGCCGTCATCGTGATATTTGTGACCAATCTGATTATTTAACCGCTGCAATTAACCATTCTTTGCAAGAAGGGTCCTTATAAAATGAAACTTCGCCAAATATTCTTCCTGTCTCTGGCCTTTGTACTTGCTTTCGGCTGCGGCCGTGACGAGATACTCATCACGGATCAGCCCTTCAGCAGCGAGCTGACCGATCCGGAGCTGAGCTGGAGCGCCTCTTCGTGCGAGGTCATCATAGGAAGCGTCACTAATGAATTCCCCACGCTTGCCAATCTCAGAAATGTAAGCGTTACGTATACTTCTTCCGACACTGGAGTCGCAACGATTGATGAAACGGGCAACATCACGCTGATTTCCGCCGGAGTCACCTCGATTATGGCATCGTCGGCGGCCACGGGAAAGTATTCCGCTTCCAGCGCATCATATGCGCTAATCGTCCGTAAAGGTGAAGGCATCTCCTGGAGCGCCGGCTCCTGTACCGTGACGTTTGGCGACGAGAGCACATATTCCTTCCCGACTCTCAACAACCCGGGCGGGCAGACGGTGGAGTATTCTTCCAGCAACGAAAGCGTAGCGACGGTCTCCCAAATCGGGGTGGTCAGCATACTTGCCGAAGGCGAGACGTCCATCACGGCCACCTCGGCGGCGAATGACGCCTTCGAGAGCGCCAGCGTGTCCTACACGCTTACGGTGGAGGGCTATCTTGAGAAGGCAGGCATCGCCTGGAGCGCCGAAAGCTATACGGCTACTCTCGCTTCTGATGAAAACGAGTTCCCTACATTAAGCAACCCCCATAATCTCAGCGTGACATATTCCTCGTCCAACGAAGATGTCGCGACAGTGAACGGCGACGGAGCCGTGACGCTCGTTGCTGCCGGCACAGTGTCCATCATCGCAACGACCGAGGCTGACGACACGTATGCCGCCGGCAGCGCTTCCTACACACTCAAGGTGGTCAAGCACAATGTTACCCTTGAGTGGAGCGCCGCTTCCTGCAGCCAGGTGCTGGAAGAGGAGGACATAAGCGCCTATCCGGCACTCACGGTTGATCCCGAGGCCGTGTCCGCCAATGTCAGGTTCGAGACCTCCAATCCCGATGTGGCGACCATATCCGATGATGGTGTCGTAACCCTTGTAGCGACCGGCTCGGCCACCGTTTCCGCCCTGTTCGAAGGCGACGAATACTATAAGGCGGCATCGGCCGGCTACACCCTCGTCGTGAAGACCAACACCGACGACGGCGCCGGCACCTGGAATTATCCATCTACCGGCGACAGCGCTTCGGAGGACGATATCGTCAACACGACATTCACCAGAATGGTCACAGTGACCTATTCTTCCTCCGGCGCTACCGTCAGTGGCTACAAGGCATCGGCCGACCTCACCGTGTCTGTCAGCGGCAACGGCGTCACCATCACCAATGCCGGCGACGAGAATATCGTCTACAAACTCTCCGGCACCGCTTCGGACGGCTTCTTCAAGCTCTACAGCGCCAAGAAGATGGCGCTCCTGCTGGACGGCGTCTCCATCACCAATCCTGCCGGAGCAGCCGTCAATATCCAGAGCGGCAAGCGCTGCTTCGTGATGGTGGAGGGGACCAACACCTTTGCGGACGGTTCGTCGGCGGCCTATTCCTCCGGCGAGGAGGATATGAAGGCAGTGTTCTTTTCCGAAGGGCAGCTCTGTTTCTCGGGAAGCGGCACGCTGAAGATCACGGCCAACAACAAGCAGGGCAAGTCCGCCATAACGTCCGACGACTATGTCCGTCTTATGCAGAGCCCGACGGTTAATGTCACGGCGGGCAGCAGCGCCGGCCACGGCGTCCGCGGCAATGAATATGTGCGTGTCTCGAACGGCACGCTGACCATCTCCGCCTCCGCGGCTATGAAGAAGGGCATTTCCTCCGACGACTTCGTCCTCATCGAGGGCGGTACGACCGACATTACGGTGTCCGGCGGAGTGGCCTACGACAGCGAGGCGGCTGAATACAAGGGCAGCGCCGGCATCAAGGCCGACAATTATTTCGGTATGACCGGAGGCACTGTCACTATAAAGAACACCGGCAACGGCGGCAAGGGAATCAGTGCCGGAAACTATGATTTCGACAGTTCCAAGCACACATTGTCCGACAGTTACATCAGCGGAGGTACCCTTAGCGTCACCTGCAGCGGCAGCGAGACCAACGACGTGAGCGCCAAGGGCATCAAGATCGGCTGGGCCACTAAGAGCGGCACAGGCGAACACTCCACCGTCACCGGATATGCCGGCAACCTGATTATTTCCGGCGGGGACGTCAATGTGAAGGCGTCCGGCGGAGAAGGTATCGAAGCGAAGGGAACCCTCACTATCAGCGGCGGCCACATCTTCGGCTATTCTTCCTATGACGACGGCATCAACTGCGTCAACGACATCACCATTACCGGCGGATATGTCTGCGCCTGGACGGCCGGCAGCAGGACCGGCGCCGACGGATTCGACTCCAACGGCAACCTGTATGTCAAGGGAGGCATCGCTTACGGTATATGCGAGCACGGCACTCCCGACGTCGGCTTCGACGCCAACACCGAAGGCGGTAAGAAACTCTTTGTCGAAGGTGGAACGCTCATAGCCGTAGGCGGACTTGAAGGCGGGGCGCAGATCACCGGCACCGCCTACAGGGCCGGATCCTTGAGCAAAAACACGTGGTATGGCCTATGGGACAGCACGTCGAACGCGGTAGTGGCCTTCAAGACTCCTTCGAGAGGAAATTCCCTGATTGTGTATAGTGGCGGTGGCAGCGTGACGCTTAAGTCCGGCGTCGCGTATTCCGGCACAGCCATCTTTGACAGCAATGCCTATATCCCGGGGACCATCTCCGGCGGCAACAGTGTCACGGTTTCCGCATATTCGTCCGGCGGTGGCGGCGGCGGTGGTGGTGGCAACTGGCCTCCCCACCATTGAAAATTATAAAGACGATGAAAAGGATTATACTGCTCATATTCCTTCTGACGATTGCGGGCCTTTCGGCTTTAGCCCAGACAGAGAAGACAGGCCCGAAGATCAACAAGAAGAACCTCGTGGTCAAGGAATGGAACACCAACGCCAAAGGTGTGGCCAGTACCCTGGATCACGTGACCACCTATTCTCCCGAGGGGAAGAAAATAGAGGAAATCGAATACGATGCGGCCGGCAAGCAGAAGTGGCGCAAGCGCTACGAGTGGGGGGCTAACGGCAGGATGGCCCGCGAACTGGTCTATGACGAGCGCAACCGCCTTGTCAACTACAAGAAGTTCGACTACAACGAATTCGGGAAGAAAAAGACGCAATACACCTACGACGCCAAGGGCCGGCTCCTTTCAACCAAACTGTTCGAATACATCACCTCCGATGAATGAGCGGACGCTCCATACGGCCGTGGCGCCCATCCCTTCCATTACCCTCGGGGAAATGGAAGGCGTGAAGCTGCTTAACCGCATCGACACAAAGTACCTGACCAACGAGGCGACGCTTCTTGAGGTGCTTTCAGATGCTCTTGAGGCGGGCTACCGCGTGCTCGAGGCCGGCGGAGAGAAGGTCAGTCCCTACAATTCAGTCTATTTCGACACTCCGGGCCTGAGGATGTTCCTGGATCACCACAACCGCCGTCTGGTGCGCCAGAAGGTGCGTACGCGGGAGTATGTGGCTTCCGGCGCCGCATTTCTTGAAATCAAGCGCAAGAACAACCACGGCCGCACGAAGAAAAAGCGTATCAGAATCGAGCCAGGCGAGATGATGGATTTCGCCGCCGATCCCGCCGCCTGCGACTACCTGGCAGGGCATTCGTGGTTCTCCGCAGGGGAGCTAAACCCCGTCCTTTCCACCGCCTTCAGCCGCATCACGCTGGTCAATCCAGCCCGGACGGAACGGCTTACCATCGACACGTCCCTTCTGTTTACCAACTATCGGACAGGACGGAAGGCCTCGCTGGAGGACGCGGTGATAATTGAGCTGAAGCAGAGCGGCCGCTCGTCAAGCCCGATGAAAGGGATATTGCTAAACCACAGGGTAAAGCCCGTCCGCGTGAGCAAATACTGCATTGCCGTCACCCTGACCGACCCTTCGGTCAAAAGCGGCCGTTTCAAGGTGAAGGTGCGTACCATAGAAAAGACAATCAACAAGAAAATCAACGTGATATGATTACTGCCCAGGATTTCGGCGACTACACTCTTGCCGACGACTCCATTATGGATGTACAGACCATAACCGATGCGATGATGACCACCGCCCAGTCCGTCACCGAACTGGCGATCAGGTTCTTCCTCAACCTTGTCGTCTGCTGGATCATCGTCCAGTTCTTCTATTACCGCAAGAGCCGCCGCCGCGACTATTATTTCACGTTTATGGTCTTTTCGTCGGCGATGCTGATGCTTCTGTATATTATGGGCAACGTCGAAGTGGGCGTCGGCCTTACGCTCGGCTTGTTCGCCATTTTCGGTATTATCCGCTACCGTACCGAGACTGTCCCTATCCGGGAAATGACGTATCTGTTCGTGATTATCGCCCTTGCCGCGATGAACGGCCTGGCGCCGGTCTACCGCCTTGTCGGTGCGGCCTCTGCCAACCCGCACTACGAGCTGTCGGTCGGCACGGTGTCAATAATGCTGCTGTCCAATGCGCTGGTGATATGCTTGATATGGGTTCTCGAGAGCAGGAGGCTGCTTAAGCACACCTCCGCGAAGCTGGTGCTCTACGACCGGATCGACCTGATTGTCC
This sequence comes from Bacteroidales bacterium, assembly GCA_017553405.1. Taxonomy (GTDB): domain Bacteria; phylum Bacteroidota; class Bacteroidia; order Bacteroidales; family UBA932; genus Cryptobacteroides. Next base: position 27,579 of record JAFZME010000065.1, on the reverse strand, counting down.
CGGAAAAGCGCGGGGAGCTCATCGCCGACCTTGAAAAGCGCATCGGCGTGAAGGTGCGGGACGTGGAGATCGGCCACGTGGATTTCCTGAAGGACGCGGCCTTCATCAAGGTCTTCTACGACCTCGAGGACGGCCAGAGCGGCTCCATAGATACCCTCACGAGGGCAAAGGATTTCGTCGAGCAATGAAAAAAGTCCTTCTCCTGTTGACGGTCCTTCTTCCGGCGGCCGTGTTCGCCCAGGGCACTAAGAACGCCCTGGAGTCGGATTTCGGCGCCCGGCTGAGCGTGTCGGTCGACAAGAAGATAGTTAAAGGACTCCACGTCGAGGCCGGCGGTGAAATGCGTCTTAGCGACAATTTTACCTCCCTCGGCCGCTTCCAGGCGGATATAGGCCTCACTTACAAGATCAACAAAGTGTTCAAGGTCGGCGTCGGCTATCAGTTTATCGAGAAGAAAAACTCGTCTTCGGTGTGGAAGCCCCGCCACAGGGTTTATGCCGACGCAAGCGCTACGCTCAGGGCCGGCGACTGGCGCTTCATCTTCAAGGAGCGTTTCCAGTACACCCACCGCGACGTCGGCAACGTCTACCAGAGCAATCCAAACCTGCTGGAGCTCAAGAGCCGTTTCAAGGTGTCATATAAGGGATTCGCGAGCGTGACGCCCTATGGCTACGTGGAAGTGCGCAACGTCTTCAACGACCCTTCCTGCTCCGCCACCTGGAGCACCGCCAGCCGTGCCTATGCGGACTACAAATTCCTGGGCTACCGCCACGCCTACATCAACCGCGTCCGCGGCTGCCTCGGCGCCGAGTGGAACATAACGAAGCAGCATTCGCTGGATTTCTACCTCCTCGGCGACTACTGCTACGACAAAAACGTCGACACCAACGCCTCCGGCACCCGCCTCAAATCCCTCACCTACGACCGCGCCTTCAACACCTCCCTCTGCATCGCCTACCGGTTCAGCTTCTGACAGGTCGCTTCGCTACGGGAAGTATTGGTGCGGAAACCCTTCGAACCTTCGGTTCTCGTCCCTCCCACACCCTTTTGCTGCGGGCCCCTCCCGTTCATGAGGCCACGGGCGGCCACAGGTTTCCGCACCAACACTTCCCTTCGCTTTCGCTCCAGCTTGTCATTTCGAGCGTAGTCGAGAAATCTCCTTTTTTGTCGTGGAGGGTATTCCATTGATTATCAGTAAGATATTGTATTTCTCTCTGTATAAAACCAAGCAGAGAGAAAGTATTTAATCTACTGATTAACAGGCCGTTGGCCTCCACTCCTCCTATGGCTGTATTAGTAAATCAAATATAATTCGGCGCTTCGTGAAATTCACCTGCCACAGCGATGTGGTTTGGAGGGGGTTTTATTGAGGGTGGCCGTGGAGGGTGAGGCAAAATGGGCTCACCTGCCACGGCAATCGGCCGTTGAGGCGTGTCAGTGGCAGGGGTGAGATATTCAGTCTGCCCAGCATAAAAATAGCCGTGGAGGACAACAGTCTAAATATCAGTAAATTAGACACTTCTGACCTACCTAAAATTTGGCAGGTCAATATGCGGTAATTTATTGAAGATTAAAAGATTAGCCTCCACAATTTATAGATTTCTCCGCGCGCTAAGCTTGGTCGAAATGACAATATGTCGGCGTCAGTTGCCGCGCTTGGCGAGGGGGTAGCCGAGGGAGTGGAGGAGGGAGGTGACTTTGTCGCGGAAGTCGCCCTGGATGGTGATTTCGCCGTCTTTGGCGGTGCCGCCGACGCCGCATTTGACCTTGAGGGTGCGGCCGAGCTCCTTGAGGTCGGCGTCGGTGCCGACGAAGCCGGTCACAAGGGTGACCTGCTTGCCGCCGCGGTTGCGCCGGTCGATGCCGACGATGAGTTTCTGCTTTGAAGGAGGGAGGGTCTCCTGCTCGGCCACGGCCGCTTCCTGATATTGGAAGTCGGGATTGGTGGAGAAGACTACTCCGAGGCGTTTTTTCCAGTCGTTGTCCATAGTGCAAAAATACTAAATTCTTCGTATATTTGTAGGATATGAAGAATATTCGCAACTTCTGCATAATCGCGCACATTGACCACGGCAAGAGCACCCTCGCCGACCGCCTGCTGGAGCTTACCAGCACGGTCAACTCCCGCGAGATGGAAAACCAGGTGCTCGACGATATGGACCTTGAGCGCGAGAAGGGCATCACGATAAAGAGCCACGCCATCCAGATGGAGTACCGCAGGGACGGGGAGACCTGGCTCCTCAACCTGATTGACACTCCCGGCCACGTGGATTTCTCCTATGAGGTCTCCCGCAGCATCGCCTCCTGCGAAGGGGCGCTGCTGGTCGTGGACGCCTCCCAGGGCATCCAGGCGCAGACAATCTCCAACCTCTACCAGGCCGTCGATCACGGCTTGGAGATTATCCCCGTGCTCAACAAGATAGATATGGATTCGGCGCAGGTGGAGGTCGTGACCGATCAGGTCTGCGACCTTCTCGGCTGCGAGCCGGACGACGTGTATAAGGTCTCCGCGAGGACTGGCGAGGGAGTGCAGGCCGTGCTTGACGCCATCGTGGACAAGGTCCCGGCGCCGGTGGGCGACCCCGACGCGCCGCTGCAGGCCCTCATCTTCGACTCCGTGTTCAACTCCTTCAGGGGGATCATAGCGTATTTCAAAGTCGTGAACGGCAGCATCGCGGTCGGCGACAAGGTCAAGTTCGTGTCCACCGGCAGGGAATACGAGGCCGAGGAAGTCGGCGTGCTGAAGCTCAAGCTCAGCCCGCGCGAGAGGATCTCGACGGGCGACGTGGGCTACATCATCTCCGGCATCAAGAGCGCCGTGGAGGTGCGCGTGGGCGACACGATAACCCACGTCGAGAAGCCCTGCAAGGAGGCCATCGCCGGCTTCGAGGAGGTGAAGCCGATGGTCTTCGCCGGTATGTATCCCGTCGATGCTTCGAAATACGAGGAGCTGCGCGCCACCCTCGAGAAGTTCCGCCTCAACGATGCGGCCTTCGTCTATGAGCCCGAGTCCTCGCTGGCCCTCGGCTTCGGTTTCCGTTGCGGCTTCCTCGGGCTGCTCCACCTGGAGATAGTCCAGGAACGCCTGTTCCGCGAGTTCAATATGGACGTCATCACGACGGTCCCCAACGTGTCCTATAAAGTCTACACGACAAAGGGCGACGTGGTGGATGTCCACAACCCCTCCGGCCTCCCGGCCCCGACGCTCATCGACCACATCGAGGAGCCCTTCATCCGCGCCCAGATCATCACCAAGGCCGATTTCTACGGCCCCATTATGAAACTCTGTATGGACAAGCGCGGCACCCTCATCGGCCAGCACTACATCACGACCGACCGCGTGGAACTCAGCTACGACCTGCCGCTGTCGGAGGTGGTATTCGACTTCTACGACAAGCTGAAGTCCATCTCCAAGGGCTACGCCTCGTTCGACTATCACGTCTCCGGCTTCCGCCCCGCGAGGCTTTGCAAGCTCGATATCCTCCTCAACGGCGACCCGGCCGACGCTCTGTCGAGCCTCATCCACGAGGACCACGCCTACGACTTCGGCCGCAGGATGTGCCTCAAGCTCAAGGAGCTCATTCCCCGCCAGCAGTTCGACATCGCCATCCAGGCGGCCATCGGCGCCAAGATCATCGCCCGCGAGACTGTGCGCCAGGTCCGCAAGGACGTGACGGCGAAGTGCTACGGCGGCGATGTGACCAGAAAGCGCAAGCTCCTCGAGAAGCAGAAGGAGGGCAAGAAACGTATGCGCCAGATCGGGACCGTGCAGGTGCCGCAGAGCGCTTTTATGGCCGTACTTAAACTCGACTAACTATATGAATATCAAGGCTGCCGTAAAATCTATGAGACTCAGGACGCTGCCGCTTTCCACGGCGGGAGTCGTGCTCGGCATCCTGCTGGCCGCGGCCGACTACCACATCTCGGTGGCGGTCGCATTCCTCATAGTCCTCACGACGGTCAACCTCCAGATCCTGTCCAATCTCTCCAACGAGCTCGGCGACGTGCTCCACGGCACCGACACGGCCGACCGCCAGGGCCCGCAGTACGGGCTCAACAGCGGCGAGCTGACCATCCCTCAGATGAAGCTCCTTATAAAGATCTTCGTCGTGCTGTGCGCGGCCTCCGGCCTGGCGATGACCTGGGTGTCGTTCGGGACATTCTTCGACCTTACTCCCATACTGGTCCTTATGCTCGGCGCCGCCGCCATTGTCGCCGCGATGCGCTACACCCTCGGCCGCAACCCGTACGGTTACAGAGGGTTAGGAGACTTTTTTGTTTTCCTGTTCTTCGGTATAGTGTCGGTGGCTGGATCCTATTTCGTCGCGGCCCACGAGATATCCTCCTGGAAAATATTCCTCCCTGCCGCGGCCATCGGCTTCTTCTCTGTTGCGGTGCTCAATGTCAACAATATCCGTGATATGAAAACCGATGCGGAAAACCGCGTCACCGTAGCAATCAAGCTCGGCGAGCACAAAGCGAAGATATATCAGACCGTCCTTATCGTCCTCGGCTGGGCGGCGATGGTCGCTTTCTGCTGTCTGCGCATATTCGACCCGTGGCACTACCTCTTCGTCGTCACCCTCCCGTTGTATGTCCTCCACCTCGTCGGAGTGTGGAAGCGCCACGACAAGGAACTCGACCCGATGCTGCCGCTTCTGGTTATGTCAACGTTCGCCTTCGCCCTGCTTGCGGGCTTGGGATTTGTAGTATATCTATTCTAATTCTGTATAATGGAAAACATCGAAAAACTTTCCACGATTGCGACTCAGGTACGGCGTGACATCGTCCGTATGGTGAATCTCGCAGGCTCCGGTCACCCGGGCGGCTCCCTCTCCAGCGCCGACGTCCTTACGGCGCTGTATTTCAGTGTTATGGAGAATGATCCGGCGACCTGGCGCCGTGATGCGGAAGGTCAGGATGCCTTCATCCTTTCCGCCGGCCACATCAGCCCCGTCTACTACTCCGTGCTTGCCCGCAGGGGCTACTTCCCCGTCAGCGAGCTCGCGACGTTCCGCCGCTTCGGCGCCCGCCTCCAGGGACACCCGGAGGTCAAGAAGGGCCTCCCGGGCGTCTTCCAGGCTTCCGGCTCGCTCGGCCAGGGCCTTTCGGTAGCCGCAGGGCTTGCCCTCGGCAAGAAGCTTTCCGGCGACTCCCACAAAGTCTACTGCCTCTGCGGCGACGGCGAGAGCGAGGAGGGCCAGATCTGGGAGGCCGGTATGTTCGCCGTCCACCACTCCCTCGGCAACCTCATCGCTATGACCGACTGGAACGGCCAGCAGATCGACGGCCCCGTCGCATCGGTGGCCGGTGAGGGCGACCTCAAGGCCAAGTGGCTTGCCTGGGGCTGGAGAGTGCTCGAGGCCGACGGCCACGATATGGAGGCCATCCTCAAGACCTTCGCCGAGGCCAAAGTCTCCGACGGCCGCCCGACGATGATCCTCTGGAAGACCGATATGGGCCACGGCGTCGGCTTTATGGCCGGCACCCACAAGTGGCACGGCAAAGTCCCGTCCGCCGACCAGGTGGCCGAGGCGCTTGCCGAACTTGGAGAAACCCCGTTAGGAGATTTTTAAAACAGACCGTTATGAAAAAGTACATAGATACAGGTAAAAAGGACACCAGGAGCGGTTTCGGCGCAGGCCTTCTCGAGGCAGGACGCCGTGACAGCCGTGTCGTTGCGCTTACGGCGGACCTTAAGGGCTCCCTCAAGATGGACGAGTTCGCCGCCGAGTTCCCCGAAAGGTTTATCCAGTGCGGCATCGCCGAAGCCAATATGATTGGCGCGGCTGCAGGTCTCGCCATCGCGGGCAAGATCCCCTTCGCGGGCTCCTTCGCGGAGTTCGTCACAGGCCGCGTCTACGACCAGATCCGCCAGGAGGTCGCCTATGGCAAGACCAACGTCAAGATCGCTTCGTCCCACGCTGGCATCACCCTCGGCGAGGACGGCGCGACTCACCAGACGATGGAGGACATCGCCCTTATGAGGGCCCTCCCCGGGATGGTGGTCATCAACCCCTGCGACTACAACCAGACCAAGGCCGCGACCATCGCCGCCGCGAAGTTCGACGGCCCCGTCTATCTGCGGTTCGGCCGTCCGGGCGTACCCAACTTCACCCCGGCCGACCAGGAGTTCGAGATCGGCCCCGCCATCATTTTCAATGAAGGCAAGGACGTCTCGATCTTCGCCACCGGCCATCTCGTGTGGGAAGCCCTCGGCGCCGCGGAAGCCCTCGAGGCGGAAGGCATCAGCGCCGAAGTCGTGGACATAGCGACCATCAAGCCCCTCGACGAGGAGGCTGTGCTCGCGTCCGTCAGGAAGACCGGCGTCGCCGTCGTGGCTGAAGAGCACAATATGGCGGGCGGCCTCGGCGAGGCCATCGCCGGCGTGCTCGCCGCCAAGTGCCCGAAGCCCCTCGAGTATGTCAACGGAGGCGACCGCTTCGGAGAAAGCGGCACCCCGGCTGCCCTTATGGAAGCCTACGGGCTCAACGCCGCCGGCATAGTCGCCGCGGTCAAAAAGGCTCTCGCGAGGAAATGAGGCGTTCCGCGCTCATAAAGGCGCTGCTCGCAGCGGTGCTGTTCTTTGCGCTGCTCCTTCCGGGAGCGGCGCAGGGAAAGCTCGCCGTCGAGAGCGCCCTTGTTGACGCGGTGGCCGACTTCAATGCCGGCCGTTATGCCGACGCCAGGGCCCGACTGAAGGTCCTGGCCGCGGCGAATCCAAAGGTGGACGCCGTCTGGTACTATTACGGCCTCACCGAAGCCTGTCTCGGCAATAAGATTGTTGCGGAGGCCTGTCTGAAGAAGGCCGTCGATCTGGATCCGTCCAATTATTGGTACAAACAACGCCTTGCCATTATCTACGAGTCCTTGGGAAAGGACAGGGAAGTGATGGCGCTTTATGAAGACATCCTCAAAAGCCATCCCGACAAGGTCGACGCAGTCTACAACCTTTTGTCCATATATCTCAAGTGGGGTAAATTCGACAAGGCCCTCGACGCACTCAATGACCTCGAGGCCCTGCAAGGCCCGAGCGAGCGCATCGCCACCACGCGCCACGACATCCTTCGTGAGCAGGGCAAACTGGAAGAAGCGGCACAGGCACTCAAGGATTTCAATGACAAATTCTCGTCCCCGGAGGTGCTTACGGCCCTCGGGGAGTATTACCTTCAGGAGTACGACGATTCGCTGGCCCTCGAGAGTTTCGAAGAAGCCCTTTCCCTTGAAAGTTCGTATATTCCCGCCATCCTCGGCAAGGCCGAAGTCTACAGGATGACGAAAAACACCGCCGAATATTTTCCCTACCTGAAGGAGTTCATTGCTGACGGGGCCTACACGGCCTATCCCAAGAGTATGTATCTCACCAATGTGCTGAGGACATCGGATCCGCAGTACATCAGGGCCCGGGAGGCGCAGTTCGACTCGGTCTTCGACACCCTGCTCGCCGTCCATCCTTCCGACAGTCTCGCTCTGTCCACGGCCGGCACGTATTTCTATACGACAGGAAGGGACGACAAGGGGCTTTCCATCCTGCAAAAAAATGCCGACCTCTATCCGGAAAGCAGCACCCAGACGACGCGTTACCTGACAAGCCTGGTCTACAGTAAGAAATGGGAGGAGTCGCGCAAAAGGGCGGCCGCGGCCTGGGATAGATTCCCGGACGAACTAATATATCCGGAGATAGAAAACATCGCCAACTATAATCTCGAAGATTACGACAGGGTGGTGTCCACCTGCAGGAAAGTCATTTCGATGCACCCGAAGGACACTTCGGTCACCATCCCGTATATGTCGTCCCTCGGCGACGCTCTCTACCAGGGCGGCAATAAGAAGGAGGCTTTCAAGACCTATGAAAAGGTGCTCAAGAAGCGCCCGGACTACAATCCCGTATTGAACAATTACGCCTATTTCCTCTCCCTTGAAGGGAAGAAGCTCTCCAAGGCGCAGAAAATGAGCCGTCAGACCGTCATAACGGACCCGGACAACGCGACCTACCTCGACACCTACGGCTGGATCCTCCACCTCCAGGGCAACGACGCCGAGGCGAAGAAGTTCTTCAAGAGGGCTATGCTATACGGCGGCAAGGAGAACGTGACGGTGATGGAGCACTATGCGGAAGTGCTTGAAGCTCTCGGCGAGGAGGCCCTCGCCAGAGTCTACCGGAGCAATGCGCAGACGAAAAAATGAAACGGTTCGCTGTCATATTGTTGATGTTCCTGACGACATTTCTCGCTGGGCAGCCGCTCTTTGCACAAAACACCAAGCGTCAGGAAAACCGCAAGGCCAAGCTTCAGAAAGAGATAAATATCATCAATGACCAGCTGAAAGCCAATGAGGCAAAAAGCCGCAACGCCCTTTCCTCGCTCGACCTTGTCCGCAAGCAGATATCGCTTCGCAAATCCCTCATCAGCGAAAGCGACCGGGAGATAGACTCCCTGTCGAGGGCCATCGGCTCGAAGGAGCGCCAGATCAAGGCCCTCGAAGGCCGTCTCGACACCCTTGAGACGCTTTACGGCAACCTCGTCCTCAAGGCCTACAAGACAAGGGACGAGAAAATATGGTATATGTACATCCTCTCCTCCGAGAACCTCGGCCAGGCGTGGCGCCGCGCATCCTACCTCAAGGGCTTCTCCAAGGCGATGAGCCGCCAGGCCAGGCAGGTGAGGGCCGTGCGCGACACCCTGACCTGGGAGCGTGACTCCCTCGAGACGCTCAAGAATGCCGCGAGAGAGATAAGGGCCCAGCGGGTGGCCGACGTCAACTCGCTGAGAAGCGAGGAGGACTCCGCCGAGAAGCTCGTGAGCGCCCTCAGCGGCGAGAAGGCCCGCTATGAGAAGCAGCTCGCCGCCAAGCGCCGCGAGGTCGAGGCCCTCAACCGCGAGATCGCCGAGATCATACGCAAGGCCACGGCCGGCTCTTCGTCAAAGAAGAGCGGCAAGAGCGCCTCGAGCACGGTGGATGAGAAACTCAGCGGCGAGTTCGCCGCCAACAAGGGCCGCCTGCCCTGGCCTGTGGACGGCACCGTCATCGACTCCTTCGGCGAGCGCAACCACCCTGTGTTCAAGAATGTCAAACTCCCGTTCAACAACGGCGTGACTGTAGCCACCCCCGCGGCGGCGCCGGTCAAGGCCGTCTTCGACGGGACCGTCGCCCAGGTCGTCGTGATGCCGGGCTACAATAAATGCGTACTCGTGCGCCACGGGAGCTATTTCACCTTCTACTGCCGCCTTGGCAGCGTCAATGTCTCCTCCGGCGACAAGGTCAAGACCGGCCAGCTCATCGGCACCGTCGACACCATCGGCGGCGAGACCTCCCTCCACTTCCAACTCTGGTCCGGCCGCACGCCCCAAAACCCTGAAAACTGGTTGAAATGAACAATATAAAATTCAAACTCTGGAACCGCGTTTCCGCTCTGGCAGTATTTCTGATCTCGGCGGTGACCTATCTTATGACCATCGAGCCGACCGCATCCTTCTGGGACTGCGGCGAGTTCATTGCTTCGTCGTACAAACTCGAAGTGGGCCACCCTCCGGGAAACCCCGTGTTCCAGCTGTTTGCACGGGCGTTTTCGATGTTCGCCGACGCTGATCACGCGGCCGTCGCGGTCAACGCGATGAGCGGCATCTGCTCAGCCCTGACCATTTTCCTCCTCTATCTGACTATTGTCTTTTTCACCAAGAGGCTCATCAAGCCTTCGGGCAGGGACGGAGAATACAGTCTCCCTGAGGCAATCGCCATTTTCGGCAGCGGCGTTGTCGGCTCGCTGGCCTACTGCTTCTCCGACACGTTCTGGTTCTCAGCCGTCGAGGGTGAGGTCTACGCGATGTCGTCGCTCTTCACAGCCCTGGTTTTCTGGGCTATGACAAAGTGGTATGAGAATGCCGACGAGCCCCACGCCGACCGCTGGATAGTGCTCATAGCCCTGCTTATGGGCCTTTCCATAGGCGTCCACCTGCTCAACCTCCTGACCATTCCGGCCTTCGTGTTTATGTACTACTACCGCAAGAAGGAGGATGGAAAATACACCTTCTGGCAGCTTGTGGGCATATTTATGGTCGGTGTCGTGATAGAGGGGCTGCTTGTGTTCCTGTTTATCCCGTATCTTCCGAAGCTCGCAGCGTTCTTCGACCGTATATTCGTCAACGGATTCCACCTCCCGTACAACACGGGTGCGGCGTTCTTCGTGCTGGCCCTCCTCGGGCTCTGCTTCTGGGGCCTGTTCTCCACGCTCAAGAAGAAGAAAGTGTTCTTCAACACGCTTCTTCTCTGTGTGACTTCGCTCATCATCGGCTTCTCGCTGTTCTCCATCGTGATTATCCGCTCCGCGGTGAAGACTCCGACAAATGAGTACCAGCCTGACAACCCCTACACCCTCGTCCGCTACCTCAGCCGTGAGCAGTACGGCAGCGTTCCGCTCCTCTACGGGCAGTATTTCGACGCTCCGTACGACCTCAAACTCGGGACCTACTGGGCCCCGCTCGACGGCAAGTACGTCAAGGCGGACAGCCCTGCCGACGCCAGCTACCGCAGCGAGGGCAAGATGCTCTTCCCCCGTATGTGGTCTTCGGCCGATCCCCGCTATATAGACTTCTACGAGACCTACACCCAGGGCAAGGGCCGCAAGATCCCCGGCGCGGAGCACCGCAAGCCGACTATGGGTGCCAACCTGCGCTACTTCTTCGACTACCAGCTCGGCTGGATGTACTGGCGCTACTTTATGTGGAATTTCGCCGGACGGCAGAATGAGATCCATTCGCCCAACCCGGGCGAGCTGTTCTACGGCAACTGGGAGTCGGGCATCGGAGTTCTCGACAAGCTCCGCCTCGGTGACCAGTCCGACGCTCCCGATGTGCTGAAGGAGAACAAGGGTAAGAACCACTACTTCCTGCTGCCGCTGCTTCTCGGCATACTGGGCCTCGTGTTCCAGTTCGACAAGGACAAGAGGGGCTCGTGGATTGTGTTCCTTATGTTCTTTATGACGGGCATCGCCATCGTCCTTTACCTCAATCAGCCACCCTACCAGGTGCGCGAGAGGGACTATGCCTATGACGGTTCGTTCTATATGTTCTCGGTCTGGATAGGCTTTGCCGTTGCCGCCATCTATAGCTGGGTCACGGAAGCGTCGAAGGGTAAATACGCGAAGGAGATAGCCATTGCGACCGGTGTCCTCTGCCTCGGCGTTCCGGTGCTTATGGCCGAGGAAAACTGGGACGACCACGACCGTTCCAACCGCCGCACCGCGGTGGAGATGGCCCGCAACTACCTCAATTCCGCCGGGCCGCAGGGCATACTCATCACCCACGGCGACAACGACACCTTCCCTCTCTGGTACGCCCAGGAGGTGGAAGGCGTGAGGACCGACGTGAGGATAGTCAACACTTCGCTTCTCGGCACCGACTGGCATATCGACCAGATGCTCTATGCCGTCAACGAGAGCAAGCCGCTCAACCTGACCGTCCCCCACAGGCAGTACCTCTACGGGACCAATGAATATATCTTCATCACCGGCGACAAGGGCGCTCCGGTCCCAATCAAGGAGGTGATGGACATTTTCAAGGATCCTTCCTACAGGGTGGAGCTCACCAGCGGCAGGAAAGTGGATTTCCTCTGCGCCAGGAAGATAGTCATCCCGGTCAATAAGGAGAACTGCCTCCGCTGCGGCATCGTTCCGGAGTGCTTCGCCGACCAGATTCCCGAGGAGATTACCATCAATATATCCGAAGGGAAGAACTACCTGACGAAGCCCGAGCTCTTTATGCTCGACCTGCTTTCCAACTACAACTGGGACAGGCAGATCAACCTCCTCAATATGGGCGGCGACATCGAGCTCGGCCTCAAGGACTACCTGATGTACGACGGATTCTCCTACAGGCTGACTCCTATCAAGAACAAGATTTCCTCCACCGCCCCCGGCAAGGTCGACGCTCTTGAGCTCTATCACAAGATGAAGGACGTCTACACCTGGGAGGCCCTCAGCCGCGAAGACTGGTTCGTGGATTACCAGAACCTCTACACCTTCCTCGGCGTCCTCTCCCAGAGGGCCATCCACGTCAGCACCGCCCAGGCGCTGATGGATGCCGGAGAGAACGAGAAGGCGCTGGAGATTCTCGACCTCTGCCAGGAGCGCGTCAAGGAGAGCAATTTCCCGCTCGAGTCGATCTGCCTCGGCTTCACCTCCAATGACTATATGGTCATCAGGATGGTCTCCGACTACTACAAGCTCGGAGCGCCCGATAAGGCGGCTGCCCTAGGCCTCAGGATGGGCGAGCAACTCCTCCAGAGCGCGAAATTCTATCTTGAATTCAGCGACTACGCCTCGTCCGACTTCGAACTCGTGGGCCAGTACATCTACTACCTCGCCGACGAACTCGAAAAGGGCGGCGACGCCGAAATCGCCGACACCCTCACCGACACCCTCGCCAAACTCATCGACCTGGTGGAATAGTCCAGTGGATGAGGGTGCCTTTGGATTCCATTCCGCGGAAGAAGGTCATTTGGCGCTTGGCGAACTGGTGGATGGCGGTGGAGAGGAGGGTGAACATCGTGTCGTAGTCGATGACGCCCAGTACGTGCTGGGTGACGAACTTGTACTCGAGGCCGTAGTTGATGAGTTCTTCCGGCCGTACGCCGCTGTCCAGGAGGCCTTTGACTTCCTCGACGAGGCCGCCTTCGAGGCGCTCGCGGAGGCGGCGGTCGATGCGCGCGTTCCTTTCCTCCACTGTCACGAGTGTGCCGATGAAATAAGCCTTTTTGGCGCGGTATTCGGTCCTTTCGACCGGGTGATCTTCCTCGTAGAAGGCGATCTCGAGGGCGCGGATGAGGCGGCGCTTGGAAAGAAGCGTCTCACGGTCGGCCTCGCGGCGCTCGAGAAGGGCCTCGCGAAGCTCTTCGATGTCCTCCTGCTCGAGCTCGGCGCGGAGCTCCGGATTCGGCGGGACGGAGGAAAGCTTGTAGGCCGAGGTGACGGCCTGGATATAGAGCCCAGTGCCGCCGCAGACGACGGGGAGCTGCCCCTTGGCGGAGAGCTCGGCGAAGACCTTCTCGAAATCCGCCTGGTAGCTGTAGAGGTCGTAGCGCTCGCCCGCGTCGGCGATGTCTATAAGGTGATAGGGGATGTCCCCATACTCGTCAAGGTCTTTCCCCGTGCCTATGTCCATACCGCGGTAGACCTGGCGGGAGTCGGCGGAGATGATCTCCGCGACCTTCTCGCCAGCGAGGGCGTTGAAGGTGCGGCATAGCTCCACGGCGTAGCGTGTCTTGCCGGAGGCCGTGGGGCCGAGCACGACGACCATTTCGATCTCGCCGGACTTCCAGGAACGGAAGACGGCTTCTACGTCGATGGTCTCGGGATCGGGGAGAGGTGCGGGGACAGGTTTCATTGCTTCTTGTGAGGGGCGTGGGAGAAGGAACGGCGGCCGCCTTCGGCCTGCTTCCAGAACTTCTCGTCGAAGTCGGGAGCCGCCGGCTCGCCGCAAGGGGTGAAGGCGACATAAGTTATCGGATAGCCCTCTGCGAGGAACATCTTCTCGTAGAAGGTTTGGATTTCCGTGACGACGGGAGGGAGTTTGCCTTGCTGAGGGGCGGCAGGCGGCGCTCCGGCAGGCAGCCCTTTGACATAGACATCGGCCGAGCAGGCGAGAACCGGGTAGTCCGAGGCCTTGACCACAGCCTTGGTGTATTCGTGGAGGAAGCGGCTGTCGGTCTTGAGGTGGACGGTGCCGCCGGGGGCGAGGAAGCGGCAGTAGCGGCGAAGGAACTCCGGGGAGGAAAGCCGGCTTGAGGGGCTTTTGAGCTGGGGGTCGGAGAAGGTGAGCCAGATCTCCGCGACCTCGCCAGGGGCGAAGAACGCCTCGAGGAATTCCACCCTCGTGCGGAGGAACGCCGCATTGGCGATTTTGTTCTCCGTGACGTATTTGGCCCCTTTCCAGAGGCGGGCGCCCTTAATGTCCACACCTATAAAGTTCATAGAAGGGAAGCGCTCGGCAAGAGCGACAGTGTAGTCGCCTTTGCCGCAGCCGAGCTCAAGGACTATGGGGCGGTCGTTGCCGAACACATCGGCGCCCCAGCGGCCCTTCAAAGGATGATCCTGCAGATGGAGCCCCGGCTCGCCAGTCCTCAGCACCACACCCTCGGAGGAGGGCTGCTTAAGGCAGGAGAACGTCTCGTTCTCGGCGAATTTGCGGAGCTTGTCGTGTCCCATCACTTACGGCGTTTGACAGCCAGGCCGAGGCCGCGGAGGCCGCGGACGGTGACGGTGTCGTGAGGCGTGACGACGAGTGTCCAGACGCCGTGGCTGGCCGGAGCCACGCCATTACGGTAGGGAATCGAGGTCTCCGAGGAGTAGAACGTGCTCTTTGCCGAAAGAGGCAGGTACACGACCTCTCTCAAGGTGTCGGCCGCGGGCGACACCCACTCGACGGTCAGCGGGAGCTCCGCTACCTGCGCTCTCCTGGCAGGGGCGCAGTCGCGCCTGGTGTAGAACGAGATGTCATAGGTGGACAGGCTGTCCGTCATATCCACCTCGAACGACCAGGGGCCTGCTCCCTTCAGGAACTGCTCCGCCCCCTTGGGCGCGGAACAGGCCAGAAAGAAGGCCAGAAGCAGTATGACGGCTCCCGTCTTTCTCATTGGGCGTTCTTTTTGCGGCGCTTTTTCTTGCGGTTGCGCTTCACCTCGTCGAAACGCGAGATGCTGTCGTCGCCGACTGCGGATATGAATTCCGGAGCGGGGGCGAGAGAATCGTTCTTAAGGGATTCGGGCTTGATGCCGTCGCGGTTCATCTCGAGGATTTCCTTGACCTCTTCGGCTGAAAGCGGGTAGACATTGGTCAGGGAGCCTTTCTCGTAGGAGAAATAGAGTATTTCGCGGAGGATGTCCGTCTTGACGAGCCACGCGGGGCCGTCTTCGAACTCCAGCGGCTCCACCACCCGCGGGAGGCGGGAACGGGCGTCGTTGTAGTTGTCGACTTCGTAGTTGAGGCAGCACTTGAGCTTGCCGCACTGGCCGGCGAGCTTCTGCGGGTTGAGGGAAAGGTCCTGGATACGGGCCGCGCCGGTGGTGATGGACTTGAAGGTCGTGATGTAGTTGGCGCAGCAGAGCTCGCGGCCGCAGACGCCGAGGCCACCGATGAGGCCGGCCTCCTGGCGAGCGCCGATCTGCTTCATCTCTATCCTGATGTGGAATTCTTCCGCAAAGTCCTTGATGAGCTGGCGGAAGTCCACCCTGCCGTCGGCTATATAGTAGAATATGGCCTTCGTGCCGTCGCCCTGGAACTCCACGTCGCCGATTTTCATCTCGAGGCCGAGGTCGGCGGCGATTTCGCGGGCGCGGATCATAGTGTCCTGCTCCCGTGCTATGGCTTCCTGCCAGCGGGATATGTCGAACGGGCGGGCCTTGCGGTAGATGCGCTTGAGCTCCGTGGTCTCGGGGTCGATCTCCTTCGCCTTCATCTGGCGGAGGATGAGCGGCCCTTCGAGAGTCACGATGCCGAGGTCGTGGCCGGTCTGGGCCTCGACGATGACGAGGTCGCCGGTCTTGATGCTCTGGCCGGAAGTGTTGCGGTAGATGCCCTTGCGGGTGTTTTTGAAGCGGACTTCGAAGAGGTCGCGGCACTGCTCGCTGGGGATGCCCTTGAGGTAGTCGTAGACCTCAAGCTTGCAGCAGCCCTGACGGTAGGTGCACTCGGGAGTCCCGTCCGGTCCATCCACGACGGCGCAGCCTCTGAAACAGTCGAATTTTATATTTTCGTTATCGGAATTGTCCATTACAATATCATAAATAACCTGTTGGTCAGGTCGGAGAAGAGGATTTTCTGGTTGACGTTGGACGCGACCAGCTTCGCGGCCGTGTCGAAATGGGAGATGGCCACGCGCGGGAACTTCTTCGGAAGCTTCGCGGCGGACTCTGTGTAGAAGAGTTTTTCGTCTTCGGGGATGCGGGCAAGGTCGCCAAGGCCCTGCTGGATGAGGAAAATACGGCGGAGCGACTCCCCGGCGAAGCGGCAGAAGTTTTTCTGCTTCTCCCTCGACGGGAGGGCGGCCATAGTCTCGCCGATCTCGATGGCGGCGGAAAGATTGCGCTCCTCAATCGCTACGACAAGGTCGTGGAAGATGTCGCCGAAGGTGTCGTAGTCCGGGCTCTTTTCCGGGTGGACGCGCATCTCCTCCTCTTCCGAGAGGGGAATCACCCTCACGAGGAGGCATCTGGAATAGATGGTCTTCATCACCGACTCGGGGGAATGGGTGACGAGAAGGAAGATGGTGCTGTCGGAGGGCTCTTCGAGAACCTTCAGGAGGGCGTTGGCGGCCTGCTGGTTCATCTTCTCCGGGAGATAGATGACCACGCTGCGCCAGCCTCCCTGCACGGCCGAGAGCAGGAGCGAGTCGATAATCCCTCTCGACTCTGCCACGGAGATGATCCCCTGCTTGCCCTCAATGCCGAGCGCGGCGTCGAGATCGCTTTCGCGGAACCACGGGTCCCTGGTCACGAGCTCGCGCCACTCTTCGATGTGGGCGGAGGCGAGATCCTTGCCGGCGACGGGGAAGATGAAGCGGACATCCGGGTGGATGAGCTTGTGGATCTTGTTGCATTCGGGACATTCGCCGCAGGAGTCTCCGGAGGCGCGGTGCTGGCAATAAAGGTACTGGAGGAAGGCGAGGACAAGGGGAATGCCGCCGCCGCCGTCGTTCTCGTGGAACAGGATGGCGTGGGGGATCCTGCCGCTGTCGACCATCCCGACAAGGGCCTTCACCAGATTTTCATTTTCCTTTATGTCAGCGAATCTCATTTTTTCCGTCCTGCAATGTAAAGGGCAAGTTCCGCAAGATACGATTTTTCTTCCGTTTCCGGAAGCGGAGAAAGGGCCTCGATCGCTTTTTCCGTGAAATCCGACAGTCTTTTTTCCGCATAGACGACGCCTCCGCCGTCGATCGCAAACTCCCTGATCTTTTCCGCGTTCTCCGGATGGGAATCCATCTCGCGCATAAGGCCGCGTATCCGCGCCTCTTCAGGAGAGTCCTTGAGCGCTCCGAGAAGGGGCAGGGTGATCTTCTTTTCGGCTATGTCAATCCCTACCGGCTTGCCGATGGATTCATCGGAAAGATAGTCGAAGATGTCGTCCTTGATCTGGAAGGCGCACCCGACAGCAGCGCCGTATTGAGCGAGTGCCTCGACGGAGGCTTCCGGCGCTCCGACGGCAATGGCCACTCCGCGGGCCGTCGCCTCGAAAAGCGACGCGGTCTTACAGTGGATTATGCGGAGATAATCATCTTCCGTGGTGTCGCAGGTGCCGGCTTTTTCCATCTGGAGGAGTTCTCCGCCGGCAAGGTCGGAAATCGTCTGCGCGAATATCCTGATTAAAGCCGACGGATTGACTTTGGTGGAGAGGATGGTGTCCACGGCCTTCGAGAGCCAGTAGTCTCCGAGCAGGACCGCCGGGCCGCCGCCGAGCAGCGAGAACACCGTTGGAGCGCCTCTGCGGAGGGAACTGCCGTCCACGACGTCGTCGTGGAGAAGCGTTGCGTTGTGGAGCACTTCCGAGATTGCGGCGACCTTAACGGCCTCTTCGTCGTCGCGGCGTCCACAGGCGCCGGCCGCAAGCAGGGCCAGCATCGGGCGAATCATCTTCCCACCGCCCTGAAGGACGGAAGCGTTGACCTGGTCAAGGAGTTGCACGTCACTGCTTAAAAGGGTGGACATCAAAGTGTTCACCCTTTCAAGTCCTGGTTTGAGGAATTCTTTGACCCGCCCTGCGCCCACTTAGAACATAATTGCGAGGGACACCTTCACACCCTGGAAGTTCTTGTTCTTGGTGAAAGCGTCCTTGATGTTGTCGGCAATGTTCTGCCCATCGACGGAGTCGGAGGTGGGGCTGTAGAGCGTGCCGAAGTTCCAGAACCACTGGGCGGAGATCTGAACCCTCCAGAATTCGAAGCCGGCGCCGAGGCCGAGGCCGTACTCGAATCTCTTGAGACCGTACTCCTTCCAGCCGTTCTTGATCTTTTCCTGGTTGGTGTAGTCTTCGATTTCGGCCGTCTTGACGGCGTCGATGAGGTCGTTGTTGACGGCATAGCCGACAAACGGCTCAACGAAAACGTAAGGCCTGAAGGCCAGAAGGTCCGGACCCCACTGGATGTTGACTGGGAGCTCGAGGTAGCCGAGCTTATAGTCGAACTGGTGCCTCTCTTCTTCGGACAGCCCTTCGTTGATCACGTCATAGAGCCTGGCGCCCTTCACCTGATAGATGAGGGCCGGCTGGATGGCGAAACCGATACCAAGGTTGAACTTTGCAGTGATGCCGGCGTGGTAGAGGGCTATCGACTTGGAGGAGAAATTCTTGATGTTGGTCTGGGAGGATGTGAAACCGCCCACGACGCCATAGTGGATACCGTCGGCGAGCTTGAGGCCCTGCGCCGATGCGGAAATCATCACTGCGAGGGCAGCGATGACTGTGAGAAACCTTTTCATTGGTTAAAGAAGGGAGTTGATGATGCCGAGAAGCTCCTCTTTCGACCTGACGCCGACGCTCCTTTCGACAGCCTGGCCGTCCTTGAGGAATATCAGCGTGGGGATGCTGCGGATGCCGTAGTCGGCCGCGATGTCGGGGCAGTCGTCAACGTTGCACTTGGCGACGGTGACTTTGCCGGCCAGTTCGTCGGCCAGTTCGTCCACGATGGGGGAAAGCATTCTGCAGGGGCCGCACCAGGTGGCCCAGAAATCGATAACGACGAGTCCGCCGGTGGCGGTTATCTCGGAGAAATTATTCTCGGTGATGATTTTAAGCATAATATACAGCAGGACTCTTATGTCCTAACCTCGCAAATATAATAAAATTTTCTAAAGGGCCTCTTCTATCGACCAGGTGTAGGCCCTGAGCCCCAGGTCTTTGTAGGCCTCGTCCTTCTTGCGGAGGGCGTCCATTATGCCGGCGACAAGGCTGTCGTCGACGGCGGAGAGGATGGCGTGGTTCTGGGTGGGCCAGGCGTGGTTGCCGAGATGGGGCTCGCCGTCGACGCTGCCGCGCCCTCCGATTTCCTCCCAGACGGTGTAGCCGCGCTGGCCCTGGGCCTCGAGAAGCTCCACAATCTCCTGATTGTAGGCCTGATTATATGCAATGAATATAGCTTTCATATTTTATGCTTTTGCCGCTGCCTTGGCGGCTTTTTTCGCAGCGTGTTTCTCGCGAATTTCGGTGAGGCCGCAGTAAAGCGTCGGGATGATGACGAGGGTGACGACGGTCGATATGGAAAGACCCCAGCAGACCACCATACCGAGGCCGCGCCACATTTCGGAACCTTCTCCGCGGCCGAGGGCCATAGGAAGCATACCGAGCACGGTCGTGAGGGTGGTCATAAGGATAGGCCTGAGACGGCTCTTGGCCGCGGTCACGGAGGATTCCCTGATGCCGATACCCCTTTCCTGACAGAGTATGGTGTAGTCTATGAGCACGATACCGTTCTTGACCACTATACCGAGAAGGATGATGATACCGACCATACCCATAACGCCGAGGGCTGTCCCTGTGGTCCAGAGGCCGAGGATGACGCCGACGAAGGCGAAGGGGATGGAGAACATAATGACGAACGGGCCGAGATAGGACTCGAACTGCGAGGCCATCACCATATAGACGAGGATGATGATGAGCGCGACAAGCAGGAGCATATCGGAGAACATTTCCTGCTGGTCTTCATAGTCGCCGCCGATGACAGGGGTGATCTCCGTGGGGATTTCGCTCTCGTCGATGATCTTCTGGCAGGCCGCGACGGCGTCGCTGAGGGCGTGGTCCCTGGAAACGACTCCGGTCACGGTGACAAGCCTTGAACGGTTCTTCCTCTCGATGGTCGGAGGAACCTTGGATTCGACCACCTGGCCGAGCTCCTTCATCCTGACACCGCGGCCCGCGGGGTTGTAGACTATGATATTCTCGATGTCCTCGATGCCTCTTCTGAACTCGGGGGCATAGCGGACACGGATGTTGTATTCGTCGCCGTTCTCACGGAAGAACGAGCCCACCGAGCCGTTCATCGCGGAACTGAAGGCCGCGGCCGCAGTCGTTGAAGACAGGCCGTTGATGGCGAGCTTCTCGCGGTCGAAGTCGACCTGGTATTCAGGGGTGTACTGGTCGCGGCTGATGTTGACCTGGGTGAAGCTCGGATCTTCGGACATCTTGTTCCTGAGCATTTTAGCCACGTCCTCCGTGGTGTCGAAATCGAAACCGTAGACCTCGACCTTGACGGTGGTCGCGCCGCCCATTCCGCCGGCGCCTTCAGTCACGTTGAACTTCCTGATCTCCGGGAAGGAGGCGATGTCGGCGCGGATGATGTCGGCTATCTCGAAGACGGAGCGTTCACGGTTCTCCATACTTCCGAGATTGATGTTCATCGAGATGAGGTAGGCGCCGTTGGCCTGCATCGAGGCGAAGGCGTTGTCGGTGTCGGCCTGGCCGAAGCGGTAGTTGAGAACCTTGATCTCCGGCACGTCGGCCGCAATCTTCTTGTAGATTCTGTGGGCGACGTCGGCCGTGACGGCCTGTGACGTGCCGATGGGGAGCTCGACGGTGGCGGAAAGACGGCCCTGGTCGGCCTTCGGGAAGTACTCCGTCTTGATCCTCGGCACGAGGAGAACCAGCGTCAGGACGAAGACTGCAAGCGCGCTTGTCAGGACGATGGTCTTGTGCTTCATACACCAGGCGATGAACTTGCCGTAGCCGCCGGAAAGCCCGTCGAGGAACTTGTTGACGGGGCCGAAGATGGCCATATGGAGCTTGCCGGTCTTCGGCTTGTTGGTCAGCATTATCGAGCAGAGCATCGGGACGAGGGTGAGGGCCGCCGTCGTGGACACTATCATAATGATGGAGATGATCCATCCGAGCTGCTTGAACATAACGCCGGCCATACCGCTGATCATCGTCAGCGGGAGGAAGACGCAGAGCATCGTGAGGGTGGAGGCGATGACGGAGATACCGACTTCGGAGGTGCCGTGGACGGCCGCCTCCTTGGGCTTTTCTCCCCTGTCGAGATGAGTCGAGACATTCTCCAGCACGACGATGGCGTCGTCCACGACCATACCGATCGCAATGGACAGCGAAGACATCGAGATGATGTTGAGAGAGTTGTCCGTCACGAACAGGTACATCAGGGACGCCAGCAGGGCGATAGGAATCGACAGGACGACTATGATGGTGCCTCTCCACCTTCCGAGGAAGATGAAGACGACCAGCATAACCACGAGGAAGGTGATGAAGATGGTCTCCTTCAGGGAGTTGATCGTGTTGATGATGTTGGTCGAGGCGTCCATAACGACCGTGAACTTGATGTCCGACGGGAGCGTCTTCTGGAGCTCGCGCATCGTCTTCTTGACCTCTTTGGTCACGCCCACGGTGTTGGAACCGGACTGCTTCTGGATGATGACGAGGGCGCCGCGGGTGCCGTTGGTGTAGGACTCCTGCGACTTCTCTTCAAGCCCGTCGTTGACGGTCGCGACATCCCTCAGATAGACGGCCTTGCCGGCAGAGTAGCCCACCACGAGGTCGAGGATTTCGGAAGGGTCGCTGAACTCCTTCTTGATACGGAGGGTGTAGGTCTCGCTGCCTATGTCGATGCTGCCGGAAGGGACATTGCGGTTCTCCGCGGCGATGATCTGGGAGATCGTGGGAATGGAAAGGTTGTAGGCGTTGAGCTTGGACGGGTCGCAGTAGACCTGAATCTCCCTCTTCGGGGCGCCTACGACCGAGACCGTGCCGACTCCGGAGACTCGGGCGAGCGGGGTGGCGACCTTGTCGTCGAGGATCTTGTCGAGCGCCGGGACGCTCTGGTCGGCGGTCGCAGCCATCATCATAATGGGCATATCGTCCATACTGAACTTGAAGATGATGGGGATGGAGGCGCCGTCGGGCAGGATGCTGTTGACGCGGTCGAGCTTGTCGCGGACGTCGTTGGTCGCGACTTCTATGTCGGTGCCGTATTTGAACTCGAGGGTGATGATGGATATGTTCTCCTTGGACTGGGAGCTCATATCCTTAAGGTCGGCGACGCCGTTGAGGGAGTTCTCCAGGACCTTTGTAAGGTTGGTCTCGACATCCTCCGCGCTGGCTCCCTGGTAGGAGGACATCACCATAATGGTGTTGGACTCGATGTCCGGGAAGAAGTCGATCGGGAGCTTGACGAGCGAGTAAATGCCAAGTATCGCGAACGCCAGGAAGAGCAGGAACGTCGTGACCGGATGGTTTACTGATGTTCTGTAGATGCTCATAACACGTTGACCTTTTTGCCGTCACGGAGGTTGACCTGGCCCTTGACGACCACCGTTGCGCCGTCGGGAATGCCCTCGCGGATCTCATACTCGTCGCCGATATGGCGTCCGAGAGTCACGGGGACGAAGGAGACGGTGCTGTCGTCGCCGTTGACTATGTAGACGAAACGCTGGCCGCTGCCTTCCTGCTTGACGATGCACTTGTCGGGGACTATGACGCTGTTGCGCTTGCCGAAGGTGACCGTCACGCGGGCGTACATACCCGGGCGGAGGGCCCTGTCGGAGTTCTGCACGATGACTTCGGCGTTGAAGGTGTGGGTTGCGGCGTCGATGGTCGGGTAGAGGTTCTGGATGCGGCCCGTGAAGGTGCGGCCCGGGAGAGCGTCGGCGGTGAGGGAGACGCTGTCGCCTTTCTTGACCATCGTGTATTCACTTTCGGATATGCCCACAAGAAGCTTGACGGGCACGACCTGCTGGACCGTGTACAGAGGCTGGGCCATCGTGTACATATCGCCGCGGTCGTAGTTGCGCGCCGTCACATAGCCGGTGATGGGGGAACGGAGGATAGTGTTCTCCTCAAGGTTCTTGAGGGTGGCGAGGCGTACGCTGCTGGCGAGCTCGATGGCGTCGAGGTCGCTCTTGGACACTCCGCCTTTCTCGTAGAGACCGCGGATGCGGCTCAGCTCGATGGAGTCGTTGCGCACCTGTAGCCTTGTCTGCTCGAGCTGGAGCTTGTCCATCTCGGCGAGAATCTGCCCTCTGTAGACGTAGTCGCCGACCTTGACGTTGATCTTCTGGATGCGGCCGCCGGACTGCGGGGCGATATTGTTGACGGCATAGGGCTGTACGGAGGATGCGTAGACATTCTCCTGCGGGACCTCGCGGGTGGCGGCGACGACGACCTCCACATTGGCGGGAGTGTCGTCTTCCTCGGACTCGAAGGTCAGGCCCACGTCGTTCTTCTTTTCTTTTCCGCTGAATAAAGCGCACGAAACGGCGGCCATAGCGGTCACCGTGATGAGTATATATCTTAAAGTCTTCATATCCGATTATTTGTAGGAGCCGTTGAGGTCGACCTTGCCGCGGTCGTCGAGGAAATCGCAGCCGATTGTCTGCTCGAGGCCGGTCTTCGCCGTGATGAAACTGTAGATGGCCTGCGAGACGCTGAGCCTGGCCTGGGTAAGGCCGAGCTGGGCGTTGTCGACGTCCGTGAGGGTGCTGCGGCCCACGTCGTAGGACTTGGCCGCGATGTCGTAGGCCTTCTCGGCAGACTCGAGGGCGTCTTTGGCGGCGGTGTAGGTCTGCATCGCGGTCTCCATTGCCTGTACGCTCTGGCGCACGGAGATGCGCAGCTGGCGCTCGGTGTTCTGCTTCTGGAGATCCAGCTCGGCGGCCTGCAGCTTGGACTGCTTGATGTCGAATATCCTCTTGCCGCCCGTGAAGATGGGGATGTTGAGGGATATGCCGACGAAGGAGTAGGGCGTCCACTGGTACTGCTTGAACTTGAAGTCGTTGGCCATCGCGTTGTAGCTGTAGGAGAAGGTGGCCGAAAGGGTGGGGATGAAGGCGAAAGCGTTCATCCTGATGGCTGAGGCGAGCTGCTCGGCCTGGAGCTCGAGCTGGCGCATCGTGGTGTTGCCCTCCAGGGAGACGGAGTCGGCCTGGTGGATGTCGTAGAACATATGGTCGGCGAAGTCGTCGAGGCTGCCGGCGATGTCGATGTTCTCGTCGAGGTCCATACCGATGACGGCCTTGAGCTGCCACAGGCCGAGGATGATTGAGGACTCGGCGTTGTAGACGTTGGGAATCGCGTTGGCGAAGGTCGTTTTGGCGCGGGCGAGGTCGAGCTCGGAGGCCTTCTGGGCCTCGTATTTCTTTTCGGTCAGCTGGAGGTTCTCGAGAGCGTTCTCATAGACGGACTTGTAGACCTCGAACACTTCCTTGGCGAGAAGGACGCCGTAGAAGGCGTTCTTGACGGAGGAGACCATACCGAGGCGGGACTCGCGGGCCTTTTCGACGGCGAGCTCCACCTGCTGGCCGGAGACCTTGATGCTCTCCCAGAGCTGGGCGTTGACTATCGGCATAGAGGCCGAGATGCCGGCGCTCCAGGTGTTCCAGCGGCCGACTTCGATGCCGTCGCTCGAAGACGAGGACGTCTCGGTCTCGGGTGCTACATAGGGCACATAGGGTACGCTTGTGCCCTCATAGAGCTGCTGGATATAGTACATTATCGGCTCCATAATGCCGGAGAACATACTGGACATACCGCCGCCGCCTTCTTCATCGTCGCTGCCGCCCATATACATAACCTGCTTCTTGATGGTCCTCTGGTAGGATCCGGAGAAGTTGATCTGGGGGAAGAGGGCGGAGTAGGAGCCCGCTTTCGCGTATTTGAGGCGCTGGATCTCCTTGTCGGCCACCTTGACGGAGACGTTCTCGCTCAGGGCGATGCGCAGGGCGTCGTCGAGGGTGAGGACGAGGGTGTCGCCGCGGGTGGACAGGGAATCGGTCCTGTATTGCGCCTTTGCTGCCGCAGGAAGCAGCAGAAGGGCGATAAGAACCGGCAGATATTTCTTGAAAGTCATATTCAAATTATTTCACAAAGGCGCGCTCCTTTATGCAAAAATCACGCCTTGCAAGCGCGATTTTTACGTAATTTTTAAAAATTTTTAATTTTTTAGGCTTTTGGCGTAATGGGTTGGCTCTTTCTTCGGCTTTTCGGGAGGGGTTATCATCGCCGGGCCGCCTTTTGTCAGGCTCCAGACAAGCAGGGCGATACCTGCCAGAATGAACGGAATTGAAAGGATCTGGCCCATATCGAGCGCCATAGTCGTTTCAAACTCCACCTGCGGCTCCTTGATGAATTCGATGAGGAACCTTATGCCGAAAAGGCAGATCAGGAATATGCCGAAAATCTCGCCCCTCTTGAGCTTCTCCAGCCTCTTGTTGTAGGCTGCGAGGAGGCCGAAACCGAGAATCGTGTAGCTCAATGCTTCATAGAGCTGAGTCGGGTGCTTCGGGAGCGTCTCTTCGTTGCGCTCGAAGACGATGCCCCAGGGGAGAGTCGTCACGTCGCCGTAGATCTCGCTGTTGAACAGGTTGCCGAGGCGGATCAGCGCGCCTGCGAAGCAGACGGTGATCACAAGGCGGTCCATTATCCAGAGGAAATCAAAGCCGTACTTCTTGCCGTAATGGGCTGCGTACCACCACATTGCGAGGACCAGCGCAATGGCGCCGCCGTGGCTCGCCAGGCCGCCCTTCCAGGGCATAAATATCTCTGCAAAGCCTTTCCAGCTGGTCAGGTAATAGTCGGGCTGGTAGAAAAGGCAGTGGCCGAGGCGGGCGCCGACGATGGTCGCTATGAGAAGCGTGTAGAGAAGGGGGTCCAGGAGTTTTTCCGGGACCCCTTCCCTTCGGAAGAATTTCTTGAATATGAACCAGCCGATGATGAATCCGGAGACGAACAGTATGCTGTACCATCTTAGCTCAAATCCTCCGATGCGGAAGATGGCCGGGTCGATATTCCAGTGTATGGCGAGGAGTCCCATCGCTTACTTGCGGATTGCAGCGATGCCGGGGAGCTCCTTGCCTTCGATGGCTTCGAGCATTGCGCCGCCGCCGGTGGAGACGTAGCTCACCTTCTCGGCGAAGCCCATCTGTGTCACGGCAGCCACGGAGTCGCCGCCGCCGACGAGGGTGTAGGCGCCCTTCTCGGTCGCTTCGGCGAGGGCCTCGGCGATTGCGAGCGTGCCCTTCGCGAAGTTGGGAAGCTCGAACACGCCGACGGGGCCGTTCCAGAGGACGGTCTTGGAGGCGAGGATGATCTTCTTCCAGTTCTCGATGGACTCAGGAGCGGCGTCCATACCTTCCCACTCGGGATCGATGTTGTGGGTGTCGAAAATCCGGCGGGGGGTGTCGTTTTCAAACGCCTGGCCTGCGACGGTCTTGACGGAGAGGGAGACGTTGACTCCCTTGGCCTTGGCCTCTTCGAGGATGGCGAGAGCGTCGGGGATGAGCTCGTCCTCGTGGAGGGACTTGCCGATCTTGCCGCCCTGGGCCTTGATGAAGGTGTAGCCCATACCGCCGCCGATGATGAGGTTGTCGACCTTGCCGACGAGGTTCTTAAGCACGGCGAGCTTGGAGGAGACCTTCGAGCCGCCGATGATGGCGGTGAGGGGGCGCTTGGCGTTCTTGAGAACGTTCTCGATGGCGGTGATCTCGCCTTCCATCAGGTAGCCGAACATCTTGTCCTCGGGGAAGTAGTCGGCGATGAGGGCTGTCGAGGCGTGGGCGCGGTGGGCGGTGCCGAAGGCGTCGTTGATGTAGCAGTCGGCGTAGGAGGCGAGCTTCTTGACGAAGGCCTTCTGGCTCTCCTTCACGGCCGCCTTGGCTGCCTTCTTCTCCTCGTCGGAGGCGTCCTCTGCAAGGCCTCTCGGCTTGCCTTCCTCTTCGGCGTAGTAGCGCAGGTTCTCGAGGAGGAGGGCCTCGCCGGGCTTAAGAGCTGCGGCCTGGGCGTCGGCCTTCTGGCAATCCTCCGCGAACTGCACGGGCACGCCGAGGCACTCGGAAACGCGGCCCACGATGTGCTTCAGGGAGAACTTCGGATCGACCTTCTTGGGGCGTCCGAGGTGGGACATTATGATGAGGCTGCCGCCTTTCTCAAGCACTTTCTTGAGAGTGGGCATCGCCCTGCGGATGCGGGTGTCGTCGGTGATGTTGAAGTCCTCGTCGAGGGGAACGTTGAAATCGACTCTCACGATGGCTTTCTTGCCGGTGAAGTCGTAGCTGTCAATGAATTTTTGCATATCGTTTTAGTTTTGTTGTCTCTGTTGCAGGACTACAAATGTAACAATTCTGCTTGTTTTTCGCAATCCTTATCTTACGAGACGGACAAATACGGATAAAGGCAATACTTTGCCGAACCGGTCCTTCAGTGCCAGTTCTCCTGAAGAGAGTCCTTCGCCGCCGACCTTGATGGCTTCGCGGACGAGGGTGTCGGCGAGGGCTGAGGAATAGCCGTTGGAGTAGAGGTTGAGGACGAGGAAGCTGTCCCTGGGCGCGAGGATGGCGGCCACCGTCTTGAGGAGGTCGAAGAGAAGCTCGTCGAGCTTCCATTTTTCGCCGTCGGGGCCGTGGCCGTAGGCGGGCGGGTCGAGGATGATGCCCTGATACTTATTGCCCCGCTTGGCTTCCCTCCTGGCGAACTTGAGCGCGTCTTCGACCACCCAGCGGATACCGTCGAGGCCGCTGCGCTCCATATTGTCGCGCGCCCAGGTGACGACCTGCCTCACGGAGTCGAGGTGCGTCACGTCGGCTCCGGCATCGGCCGCG